>JBAWCJ010000130.1:0-4126 GCA_049590215.1 Candidatus Sulfotelmatobacter sp.
GCCGCTCCAGCGTGACAAACAATTCGCTGCCGTGGCTGTTCTCCCACTTGCCGGTATTCACCGCGCCCCGCCGCAGCCCAACGATGATCGGCAAATGCTGAATGCCCACCGGACACTGGAATTCACAAGCCCCGCATGTGGTGCACTCGAAAACGGCCTCGGTCGAGAGATGTTTTCCGAGCAGCAACTCATCGCTCTTCGGCCCGAACTCATTCAGATAATGCCGCGTGCCGAGAATGATTTCCTTGGGATTCAAAATCTTGCCTGTGTTGTTCGCCGGACAATGCTCGGTGCAGCGTCCGCACTCCACGCAGGAGTAAGCCTGCAGTGCAGTAATTTGCGTGAGATCCTTGCCGGCAACCAGGCCGAAATCCTCATCGCCCACCAGGGGCGGAATCTGGCTGAACCCCGGACGCTCCAGAAAAATCGTCAGCGGACTCAGCACCAGGTGCATGTGCTTGGTAGTTGGAATCAGCGGCAGGAAAAACAAGATCACCAGCGTGTGCGTCCACCACAGCGCCCAGCCTGCCGAGTTACCCTCGGGCACCCAGAACCTAGCCAGATAAGTGGCCATCAGGGCGAAGATCAGGAACGCAATCAGCCCTGACTCCGGCGAAAGCGGTTCCAGCCATTTCGGACGGATCACGAACCGTCGAAACGCCAGCCCCGCAATCGAAATCGCCACGGCGACTGCAAACAACCCGGCAATGAAGAAATAAAGACTCCCCCAGAAACTGCTGGGCGAAAGAAACGGATGACCAAATCCTGCGGCAAAGTGATTGAGCGTCACCAGCGCAAACACGCAAAAGCCCCAGAAGACAAAAGCGTGAGCCAGCCCGGGCAAGGGCCTTTGCGCGATCACCAATCCCTGCGCGCCGACTTCCCAAAGCACTTTGCGGATGCGTGGTCCGATCGGCCGCAACTGGAAATCGGGATCACGCTTCGCAGCCAGAATGATGCGCAGCGTCGCCCCAAACTTCCGCGAGAACAGAAACACGGAAACAAAGATGGCGATGAGCAGGACGACTCGCCCCGGCCAGTTCATATGAAGGATGTCTCCCGAGAACCAGACAGTCTAACAGTTCGCATGGGCGGCCCCGTGCCAGAGCTGCCCCAATCCGGTCGAGCGCGTGGTAGCATTTTCGCCATGCGATGCGGCCTGGCAACCACTGTACTCATAATTCCGTTTGCTCTCGTCACGCTCCCAATCCTGGCGCAGCAACCTGGCATCCCCTCCACCAGCTCCTCCGACCTCGACCAATACCGCGCCTCCCGCATCGCGATTTACACCGACGACTTCGGCGAACTCAAACGCTATCGCGAGGCCGACGCCAAGCTCAAGCCGCCCGCGCTCAGTGAGAATCGAGTCGTGTTCTTCGGCGACTCCATCACCGACTACTGGAAGCTGCAAGACTATTTTCCCGGCAAGCCTTACATCAATCGCGGCATCGACGGACAGACCACGCCCCAGATGCTGGTGCGCTTCCGCCAGGATGTGATCGCCCTGCATCCCAAAGTCCTGGTTGTGCTGGCCGGAACGAACGACGTTGCCGGCGTCACCGGGCCCGCCCGCAACGAGGATATCGAAGCCAACTACGCCTCCATGGCCGAGTTGGCGCGCCTGCACCACATTCGTGTGGTCTTTGCCTCGCTGCTCCCTGTGAACAACTACACCGAGGACGCGAAGGAGTCGTTCGCGCTGCGTCCCCGCGAAAGAATCCTCACGCTGAACACCTGGCTAAAGGACTACTGCGCCAGGAACGGATTCGTATATCTCGACTACTTCTCAGCCGTTGTCGATGACAAGGGCATGCTCAGGCGCGATCTCTCTGACGAGGGACTGCATCCGAACGCGTCGGGATACAAGATTATGGCGCCGCTCGCAGAGAAGGCGATCGCGCGTGCGATCGGCAGACCGTAATGTTCTTCCGCGGCCGCTGTTACTTTAAGGACAACCACATGAAATTATTTCTCCTCTTCCAGACGCTCACGCTAGCTCTTATCCTCTGCCTCGCAGCCCAGGCTCAGCAGCCGGCTCCAACCCTCACCCCGGAGCAAGCCCTGCAGCGCTACCGCGACTCCAAGGCGCCCACGCTGCGCGACGATTTCGGCGAACTCGGCCGCTACCGCGCCGCCAACACCGCGCTCAAGCCGCCCGCGCCCGGCGAGAACCGCGTCGTTTTCTTCGGCGATTCCATCACCGATATCTGGCATCTCGACCAATATTTTCCCGGCAGGCCCTACCTCAACCGCGGCATCGGAGGCCAGACCACGCCGCAAATGCTCGTCCGCTTCCGCCAGGACGTGATCGATCTTCATCCCAAGGTGGTTGTCATTCTCGCCGGAACCAACGACATCGCAGGCAACACTGGACCCATGCGCCTTGAAGATATCGAAGCGAACTACGCATCTTTCGCCGATCTCGCCCGCGCCAGCAACATTTTCGTAATCTTTTCTTCGGTGCTGCCCGTGCACAACTACACGCCACAGTCGCAGAATCTTTTTGCCCAGCGCTCGCCGGAGAAAATCCTCGAGCTGAATCGCTGGCTGAAAAACTACGTTGCCACGCATTCCGGCTGCCTCTACCTCGACTACTTCAGCGCCATGGTCGACGAGAAGGGATTGCTCAAACGCGATCTTGCCGATGATGGCCTGCACCCCAACGCCGCCGGATTCAAGATCATGGCTCCAATGGCGGAAGCGGCGATCGAGAAGGCGCTCTCAACTCACTAGACGGCAAGTCACTCCCGCGGCACACAGCCTATAATGTGACCAGCCGGTCATGCCCCTCACCGACAAATTCGGCCGCCCCATCACCGACCTGCGGATCTCCATCACCGACCGCTGCAACTACAAGTGTGTCTATTGCCGCACCGGCAATGAGGGCGCGCTCTACGGAGATTTGCCTTTCGCCGACTATCTGCGCATGGCGCGTGTGCTGGTCGGGATGGGCGTCACCAAGATACGTCTCACCGGCGGCGAGCCGCTGCTGCGAAAAGGCGTCGTCGATTTCGTTCGCGACCTCGCCCAACTCCGCTCTCCAAACAACGGCCACGGAGGTCGGGACGAAGATCGAAACCAAGACCCGCTCGACATTGCGCTGACTACCAACGGCCATCTGCTCGCCGATCTAGCCCAGCCGCTCAAGAATGCCGGGCTCACACGTGTCACGGTTTCCATGGACGCGGTCGATCCCGACCGCTTCACCCGCATCACTCGTGTGCCCAACGGATACGACCATGTGCTCGCCGGCATCCGCGCCGCGCGCCGCGCCGGCTTGTGGCCACTGAAAGTGAATTGCGTGCTCATGCGCGGCTTCAACGAAGATCAGATCATCCCTTTCGGCATGTTCGCCCGCGAAGAAGGCGTCACCGTACGCTTCATCGAGTTCATGCCGCTCGAAGAAGGGCGTACGTGGTTACCCGATACCGTGGTTACTCTCGAGGAAATCCTGGCCCGCATGGCCGAGTACCGCCCCCTGGTCGAAATCCCGCACGCGCGCTCGGAAACCGCGCGCCGGTACCGCTTCGACGACGGCGTCGGAGAAATCGGCATCATCGCCCCCGTCTCCCATCCCTTCTGCGGACACTGCAGCCGCATCCGCATCACCAGCGACGGCAAAATTCGCACCTGCCTCTTCTCGGTGTGGGATCACGACCTGCATGCGCAAATGAAGCGCGGCTCGAGCGACGAAGAGTTGGCGGGCTTCATCCGCGGAGTGATCCAGAAAAAAGAAGAACGCCACCACATCGGCGAGCCGGATTTTGTGCCGGCATCAAGGACGATGGTGCATATCGGAGGATAACTTCAGGATGGAAACAACCTGTTCGGAGGGAGAGATCGGGAAGGGCACGACTTCGAGTCGTGCCGATCAAAGCTGCATCTGATAAGAGGCTTTAGCCGCCGAGATCCGCTCATTTAAGATCGTCGCATGAATCGGCGGTGTCTCGTTGCGGCGTTGTTGTTTTTCTCTTGCGCATCGCAAGCTCAGAGCGGCAGCTACCTCGGCTTCGACCGCAACACCTACCCCGGCGACGCCAACCTGAAAGTCCTGCACCAGACTTTCTCCTACACCAGCTACTGGCTCAACAACCCTCCCGGCGAGAGGACGAACACCTGGACCGGC
>JBAWCJ010000131.1:0-36787 GCA_049590215.1 Candidatus Sulfotelmatobacter sp.
CTTGGCGATGAGTTGCAGAAGGAACTTCAGATCGCGAAAGACCACAAGGTGCCGCTGCTGCTCGACGATGCGGCCGGGATTCCTCCAGCTGATAATGCCAAGCTCTATGCTCGCATGGGAATTGACCTCTACACGTTTTCCGGCGGAAAGGGATTGCGCGGGCCGCAGTGCAGCGGAGTGCTTCTTGGCCGCAAGGATCTGATCGAGGCAGCCATTATGAATTCCAGCCCGCGCGAGGGAGCCGTGTGCCGTCCGATGAAAGTTGGGAAAGAGGAGATGATCGGCTGCCTCACCGCTCTTGAAACCTGGTTGAGTCTCGACGAAAAGAAGCTCTACCGCGAGTGGAACGAGCGGGTGGATAACATCAGGAAGCTGGTGGATACGGTGCCGGGGGTAGCGACAAGTGTTTATATCCCGGATGATGGGAACCGTTATCCCACGCTGAAAGTCTCCTGGGATCAGAAGGCTTGGGGTTTCACCATCGCTGATTGCGTGCAGGCTCTGCGTGCGGGCGACCCGGTCATCGAAGTGCTTGGGGCGGATAATCCCAGCCTGGTAACGGCGGTTCGCGAGGGTAGACCCAATCCGACCCGCAAAGAGCGGCCGGGAGCCGATCACATCGAACTGGTTTCGATGACGATTCAGCCTGGCGAAGAAGTCATCGTAGGGCAACGACTGCGCAGCATTCTGGGAGCAGCGCAAAAAGGAAAACGGGCGGCGTAGAGTCGCAGTCAGGCCAGCACTCACTCATGTCTCGAATATTTTCGGAAGGCACGATGAAAACATTCCTGGTTGGATTGTTGCTGTGGTCTGCCGTCAGCCTGCAAGCAAAGGCAGGCGCGGCCGGTCTTACGCAGAAATCTGATGATGCCCGTCGCGCCAGTTCCTCCAGTGTAGATGCGGGAGACTACATCTACATTTCCGCTCAAGGGCCCCGTGGCCGAAATGGTGAATTACCGGCGACCTTCCCGGCTCAAGTCCGGCAGACACTTAATAATTTGAAAGCGGTAGTTGAGAGTGCGGGATTGACGATGGATCACGTGGTCTATACGACCGTCTATCTCACCGACATTCATCAATGCGAAGAAATGAATCGTGTCTACGGCGAATTCTTTGGGAAGATTCCGCCAGCTCGGGCTGTGCTCGGCGTTGCCGCGCTTCCTGATCCTCCGATCGAAATCAATGCGGTCGCGGTGCGCAATCTCTCGGAACGCCGAGCCGTTTCTCCGCCGGGTTACAAATCGGACGAACCATTTTCGCCCGGTATCCTTACTCATGATCGTTTGTTTGTTTCTGCGCTGCCTGCGACCGCAGGCGACAAGGTTTCAGACGACCCGGGGGCGCAGGTAGACTTCGCGCTCGACCGCATGAAGGCGGTGGTGGAAGCGGCTGGACTCGACCTCGGCCACATGGTTTTCGTCAATCCGTACTTGACTACGAACTTTCCGGCACGAGTCATGAATCAACATTATGCGAGCCGGTTCGAATTCGGCAATACTCCGGCGCGCGCTACGATCGAGGTCACGAGCCTACCCGGCGGAGCCCAGATCGAGTACACGGGCGTGGCGGTTCGCGACCTGAAGGAGCGGCGGGCTGTGCGTCCAAAGAACATGCCACCCAGTCCTACGGCGAGCCCGTGCGTATTTGCCGGCGATACTTTGTATTGCTCTGCGAAGAGTGGCTTTATTCCGGGAGCGAACGGCGGAGTCTATACCTCGACTGCAGCCGTCCAGCTCCGGCAGACGATGCGCAATCAGATGGACAATCTTGAAGAAGCCGACATGGATTTCTGCCAGGTTGTCTCCACTACCGTTTACCTCGATAATTTAGCGGACACGCCCGAATTCGACGACGTGTATCTGAAATATTTTCATGGCAAGCTGCCGGCGCGAACGACCGTCCAGCAGATCGCACCAGCGAAACGCACTCCCGACAAAGATGGGCACTATCCTGACCTGGAGCAGGTTTCGCTCATCGCGGTGCGAAAAGACTGCCATTGAGAATCATTTGCCGCGACGATCCTCGGCGGACTGCAATTTTCCACGGAGCACGGTCAGAGAAGCGGCGGGCAAGTCGTAGAGGGCATTCTCTCCACCTTTAAGCTGCGAGGTTGCAGGTGGACCGTCGGGATCGGCGTAACCTTTCTTCCGGGCAGCGTGCCACTGGTATTGCGCTTTGCCGAACGTAATCATCGCTACCGGCCCAGCGAAGAATTTGTCACGGTTGCTGCCCGCGTCATGAAATACGATCCGAACGGGGTGAGAGTGGTCGTGGTCTTTGTTGACTAACATGACAGACCATTGGCCATCGGGGCGTTGCAGAGGATAGGCCGTCACCAGAACGTGTCCGTCGGAATCTTTCACGTCGCTGGAAGCGGCGTAGAGCTTATGCTGTGCGTCTTTGGGTTCGGCCCACTCCTGCGTGATGAGCTGCGCGCCGAAAAATTGGGACGTCTTGCTTTCGATCTGGTAATGGTCGTCGACCATGAACATGTGATAGGTTCCCCAGCTGTTCGCACAGTTGGGATGAGGTGGTGAGTAGGACAGATCGTGATAGTAGTGCGTCGATTGCCCGCCTGCGGTTAGAAATCCTCCGAAAGAGTCGGCCAGCCATAGCGCGCCGAAGATATCGACTGCGGCCTCACCACCGTGGTCGTTGGTTTCGGTGTCGAGCAGCGGGATGCCCGGAGGCAGGCCGTCGTCGCGCCAGACCTTCATGATGTGAGTGATCAACTCTGGTTCCTGATAAAGATTTTCCCAAGGCGTTTCGCATCCGTCGTAGGGATAGTGCTCGAACGACATGAATGCGAGATCCTGCAGGCGGCCATGCGTCTTCAGATAATCGAGAAAGCGGCTGAACCAAGACGTGCGGCCTTGCGCATCCGGCCAAGCCTTGATGTCCTCGGTGACGCCTTCAAAGACGGGGCCGCCCAACTTGAAATTCGCATCGACGCGGTGGAGAGCCGTGGCGAATTGCAAATACAAAGCGGCATAGTCCTCGGGCTGCATGTATTGGCCGTCAGGCTCCTCTCCCATCTCGATGTACAACACGGGATAACCCCGCGCCTTGATGTATGCCATTTGCGCGGCCGCGTCTTCAGGCGTGCTGTACAACATGGCTACGGGAACGATGGCAGGCAGGTTGCGAGTAATTCCGCTGGTAAAGAACAGGCCAAAGCCGGGCTGATCGCCTGATTCCATGCGGTCTGGCGCCAGGTAGAGATCGGAAGGCTCGTGCCAGGGATCGACCGAGGAGCAGAGAGTCAGCGTTTGTTTTTGATCGGGTGAGTGGTGAAGAATATCCTTGAATTCATTCTTCTCGTCGATGGTTCCGAGATAAAGTTCGCGGATGGCGTAGCCGACGCAGTTTCTGCGGTCGCTGGAACCATGAGTGTCGCAGGTGTTCGAGGAGCGCGTCATCAGCACGCGCACGAATTTGGTGGTCACCGGGTTGGAATCGAGATGCAGCGTGACGGTGCGGCCTTTGCCATCCGTCACATTTCCTGATGCGAACGACTTCCATGTGCCTTTGTCCTGATCATCCATGGCATCGCCGTCACCTACCCAATACTGCACTTCGTAGGCTTGAGCGTAGGGCTCCGCCCAGGCGATGCGAATGGCGTTGATATCTTCTTTTTTGTCGAGAGCGATGACTACCCATTGTGGATGCAGTGAATCGTCTTCGCCGGTGAATTCTTTGCTGAGATAGGGATTGCTTTTCCAGTAGGACTCGAGGTCTCCATCGTCGAGGCGCGAGAAGCCGTCGAACTCCGACCCTCCGTTTCGCGTGAAGCCGCGGTGACGGAGGGAATAGCCGTACGAGTGGCGGATCATTTCGTTTGTCGGAGTTGCGTCGCCCGTGAAATATCCTTTGCCGGCGGGATCGCTCCACGTGCCTCTCGGATTCCAGTGCCAGGCCTGCACAAATAAATCGGTGTTCTGGCGGTAGCTGATGACGCCCCATCCGGCGGAGAGAACCTGCTTGATCTGATCGGGACGGAAGAACATGTCGGTGGCGTTACTCGGCACGCGGTCGACGGTGGAACCCAGAGCGTAGAGAGGACTAAACGTGTTTACGACGTGAGTGGGAGTGGCGTCGACGAGAACCGTTTGTGCCGCTCCAATTGAGGAGCAGGCGAGGGCAACCGACACGAGAAGGATCACGCTCGGCGTCTTGCTCAGAATGGATCGATGAAAAACGTGCAGGCTGCTTTTCATGGCATACCTTTCGGAGGATTTGAGCACGGTCCTCGCGTAAAGTCATACATTAAACCGACGCGCTTTTGCTATCCACGACGGCGGGGGCTTTCACGGAATGAAACTCCGGTTCAGGCTGGCGTCGATCCGGCCGCGCTCTTTGTATAATTGCGAGATTCCAGATTGCGAGACTCCAAGAGGCGCAATCCTGCGCCAGCAACTGGAGCGCTCTTCATGCTGATCAAAGTATTCGGTGATCGAGTTTCGTTGGGGCAGGCGGCCGCGGAGCAGGCCGCGGCGGCCATCCGCCGTGCCATCGCCGAGCGTGGTCAAGCACGGATCATTGCTGCGACGGCTGCGTCGCAGCTGGAATTTCTGGACGCTTTGACCAAGACTCCGGAGATCGACTGGTCGAAGGTGGAAGCTTTTCATCTCGACGAATACATCGGCTTGCCGGTGACGCATCCGGGAAGCTTTCGCAAGATGCTGGTGGAGCAGTTGGTGCGGAAAACTGGAATTACCCACTACCATCTGCTTGAAGGTGACGCAGCCGATCCTTCAGAAGTGGTGCGGCGCGTCGGCAAACAACTTGCATCGATGTCTATCGATATAGCGTTTCTTGGGATTGGCGAGAACGGACACATCGCATTCAACGATCCACCGGCCGATTTTGAAACGGAAGAACCTTACATCATCGTGAACCTCGATGAGGCCTGCCGGCAACAGCAAGTGGGCGAGGCCTGGTTTGCAGACATTTCGCAGGTACCGCAGCGGGCGATTTCAATGTCGGCACGCCAGATTCTGAAGGCTCGGGAGATTTTGGCAGTTGTGCCGGGTCCACGCAAGGCGGAAGCTGTCAAACTTTGCCTTGAGGGCGCGATTAGCCCGATGGCGCCGGCTTCGATTCTACGCACGCATCCTAACGCGACCGTCTATCTCGACCAGGCCTCGGCTTTTCTGCTCAGTCCGGGCTTGCAGGCTGCGCTCAGGGATGAATCGCAAGTGATGGTTAGTTCCTGACGCCTGGTTCGCGAACTTTCTCAGAACTATCACCCATGGGGAACGCCAGGAAGCCGATTGCTTCATTGCGCTGGTGGATCGGCGGCTTGCTGTTTGCTTCCACCGTCATCAACTACATCGATCGGCAGACGCTGTCGCTGCTCGCGCCATTTCTCAAGCTCGACTACCACTGGACCAACTCGGATTACGCGAATATTGCAATCGCATTTCGGGTGGCGTATTCGATCGGACAAACCGTCTTCGGGCGGCTCATGGACCGCATCGGCACGCGCCGTGGCCTTACCCTCACCGTGATCTGGTATTCGGCAGTCTCGATGTTGACCTCGTTGGCAAGCGGCTTTTACAGCTTTGCCACTTTCCGATTCCTGCTGGGCGCAGGAGAATCGGCGAACTGGCCGGCCGCGACCAAGGCGGTGTCGGAGTGGTTCCCCAAACGCGAGCGCGCGCTTGCGACTGCGCTGTTTGACAGCGGTTCGTCGATTGGGGCAGCGGTCGCTCCATTCATTGTGCTGGAGATTTATTTTCGCTGGGGATGGCGCCCGGCGTTTATGGTCCCGGGCATTCTTGGATTCCTCTGGTTGATTTTCTGGCGATGGCTCTACTTCCCGCCGGAGGAGCATAGCCGCATCAGCCCGGCCGAACTGGAAATGATCGTTGCCGATAAACAGGAATCGGCTGCGCATCAGTCCGCACGTCAGTCTGCACATCAACAAAGCAAAGCCCGGCCGCAGTGGAGTGATCTGCTGAAACTGCCGCAGACCTGGGGCGTGATAATCGCGAAAACCTCCACCGACCCAGTCTATTTCTTTATCGCGGAATGGTTCCCGATCTACCTGGTGGCGAAGGGCATCGAGCTGAAGAGCGGATTGATCGCGGTGTGGATTCCTTTCATCGCCGCCGATCTTGGCAGCTTCTTCGCTGGAGGAGCGTCCGGGTACTTGATCGAGCGCGGATGGTCGTTGGGCGCGGCGCGTAAGGCGCTGATTGTTGTTGGCGGAGTGGGCATGACCGCGCTCATTCCTACAATCTTCACCACCAATCTTTACTTGATCGCGTTCCTATTTGCGGTTGCGACATTTACCTATGCGGGGTTCACGACGATGGCGAATGTGCTGCCGTCTGACTTGTTTCACAGCGAATCGGTCGCGTCGGTGAGCGGGTTCAGCGGTACCGGTGCGGGAATTGGAACGATTGTGGCGTTCAAACTTATCGGCTATTTTTCCGATGCACGGCAGGCGACGGGCAGTCACTCCTTCGATCCGATTGTGATTATCGCGGGGCTGGTGCCTTTCGTTGGCATGATTCTGGTCCTGCTGCTGGTACGCAACACGCAGGCCACGAATGAGGGATTGGTGCGCCAAATCTAAGACCTTGGGTACACTGGAAGAGCTCATGGGATACAGGCAGCTCGATCTCGACGGTAAAGTGGCGGTGGTGATTGGGGGCAGCTCTGGGATCGGCCGTACGCTTGCCCGCGGACTGGCCGAAGCCGGGGCTGATGTCGTGCCCAGCGCACGCCGCATGGAGCTGGTGAACGTGATTGCGGAAGAAATCGAGAGCACGGGACGCCGGTCACTGCGTGTGATTTGCGATGTGGCCGACCGTGGATCGCTGGAGAAACTGCTGCAGGCTTCCGTCCAGGCGTTCGGAAAAGTGGACATTCTTCTGAACGCTGCTGGGTTTAACCAGCGGGCTCCCACTCTGGATTTCTCTGAGGCCGACTGGGACAAACTCATCGATACGAACCTGACCGGTACGTTGCGCGCGTGCCAGGTGTTTGGACGGCACATGATCGAGCGCAAGTATGGGCGCATCATCAACATTGCTTCGATGGGCTCATTTCTTGCGCTTTATGAAGTTGCGGCGTATTGCGCGAGCAAGGCGGGCGTGGCTTCGTTGACGAAATCACTGGCCATCGAGTGGGCGCGGCATGGCGTTTGTGTAAATGCGATTGCTCCGGGATATTTTCGCACGGCTCTCAGCGAGAAGTTGTTGATGGGCACTCCGCGAGGGGAGGAAGTGCTGATCCGCACGCCGATGAAGCGCTTCGGCGAACTCGATGAGTTGATCGGGGCGGCGGTCTTTCTTGCATCCGACGCTGCCAGCTTCGTAACTGGCACTTTGCTGGCGGTGGATGGTGGCTTTCTCGCCAGCGGCGTAAACCAGTGACTCCGCGTTTCTGACAACACTTACTGCAACGCCGACTGGGTCAACTTCACGGCGCAATAGGGATTGGCTGCTCCGCCTGAAACGTTGCACTTCTGGCCGTTCACCGACCCTGCCGCCATGGTCGAGAAGTAAATGTTCGTCCCGCCGTTCGACATTTCGTTGTCGATTACAATTCCGCTGGTTCCTCCCAAGGCGCTTGGGGAACTCACGCAACTGGAGGTCGCGGCTCCAGAACAGGTCGGGGTGGTCAGTGATGATGTAATCGTCGAACTCTCCAGGTGTCCATCGGTTGTTGAGCCCACGCCGAAGAACAATCGATCGGTCGTGCCGTTGTAAAACTCGGTCAAGGGCGAACACTCGTCCCCTTTCGTGGTGCCTATCTGGAAAGTGGTCGAGCCGGTGCTGGTAATGACGTTGCTGGCAAAGGGGAAGAAAAACATCTTTGGATCCGCCGGCACACCACCCGACTGTACAAATCCGCAGGCGATCATGTGCCCCGATGCAGATCCGTTCAACCAGAAGGCGTTATCAAATGCTCCGGCGTGAACGTTTTTCCCCGTGCAGTCCCCGTCTCCGCTCGCCGACCCCAAGTCGACCGTGTTGCTTGCGGTCGGCGAACCGGTGGTGAAGTTTGCTGCAACCTGCGTAACCGCTCCGCCGATGCCCGGCACAATGCTACATCCGGTAAAGGCGAATACCTGGTCAGTTGTGGAGTTGGCGGGATCGGTGACCGCAATCGGCGGGTCTACGATCCCCGTCCCCGGCTTTCCGCTTCCATCGTTGGTTCCGTCGTATACCCAGCCGATCGTCTGCTGTGCTGCATAGGTCTTTGCCGGGCTGGTCAGTTTTACGGAGTACAGGTATCCCTCGCCATCTCCGATGAAAATCAGGCCCGCATTATCATCCACAACCGGAGCAGTCAATATTGTGTTGTATTTGTTGGTCGAGACCGCGACCGGCCAGTTGGCCGAGTCGTTGACCAGTGCCGGCGCACCACCGCCGAATACCGGAGTGATCTTGTAGAGCACACCATTGTCGGCTCCCACGTAGGCCGTATCTGTGTTGTAGTCCACCCACGGTGAGGAATTTGAATTGGTCGCGCTGGTTTCGATAGTGAGAGTCGTCATGCAGCCCACCGTCGTCGGCTTCGTGCACGAAGTGGGAGTCAGCGGACTCAGTACTGAACCTGACTGCGATGGCGGCACGGGAATCGGATTCGGAAGATAGAGAACATGGAAGTACGAGCCTGAGCTCGTGCTCTCCACGAAAGCAACCTTGGTTCCATCGATCGAAAGTGCGGGCGACGTCTTAATCTGCCCACCCGTCTGTGTAACTGTGTTGTAGGCGAATGCCACCCAGGGCGATCCGCTGTTGCAGGCCGGACTGCCTCCCGTGTAGAGGTTATTGATCCCCACCAGGTTCGCTTGCGTCCCAGTCCCGGTCACGGTCAGCCCAAAGACAATGTAATCAGAATTGCAGTTCTCCGCGACCACGTCGAACTGGTATTTCGCCGGAAATTGATTTTGGGGTACGAATCCGTTCTCGAGTGAAACCGCCCAGTCGATCTCGGTGCGGCGGTGCCTCAGGCGCTCTCTCCGCCTTGATCTTTCCACGGCCAGTTGCCGCATCACCATGTTGTAAACATAGCGCGGGTCGTGGACTGCTCCCGCCGCGAGCACGTCCTCGGCTCGCACGCCCGGCATCAACAGGTGCCGCGAACTCCAATCCTCCGGATACCCGAGGTGAGTCTCTTCGTGACTCGCATCGGCGGGCGAGGTCGTCTCCATCCCGGCTTGCCCGGAAAGCGGAACGCCCAGCAGGAGCCCTGCTGCCACGCAGAACCAAAGGAATCGGAACCCTCGCATCGTATCTCCTCAAAAATTTCGAATTATGACGCTTTTATTTTCGCCCACGGTTTGGGAATGTCAGGTCTTACTTCGGTAACTTAATGGCTTTAGCGCCAACCTGACGTGGTGTGACCTATGTGCCTCCGCACCCAATCCTCACGCGTGAGCAGACTGTCCCCTCTCAAAAGCGACTGGGTTTGCAATGAGTTAGCGAGGGAGTGGATTTCGAATCAACGAGCCAGGGGGAAAGGCGCGCGAACGGCGAATTACTGCAGAGCGGCCTGGGTTAGCTTGACCGCACAATACGCTGCGGTGGTCCCGCAAATGGTGGTTGAGGTTGCCAGCGTGCCGAAATAGATGCTCGACGCCTGCGCGTCTGTGGAATCGTCGTCCACGATGATGCCGCTAGTCCCACCCGCAACATCGGCGGTGTTCGTCGCCAATGCAGCGGGCGCGACGCCTAGACCAATTTCAAGTGGGTTCGGCAGCGCGATGGTATACAGTTCGGTGGGACTGGCATTGACGCCCACGAAAAGGTAATCCACCCCGGCCGAGGCGTTATAGAACTCGGTCAGGGGCGACATGACCGAAGCGTTGGTACCCAGTTGAGGTTTCCCCAGCGGCGCCGCTTGTAGAACGGAGCTTACGAACGAGAACGGTTTTAACTGTTGGCCGCCTGTGCCGGAGGACGCTCCGATGATCTCTCCGTTGTTGGCCTCGGTGGCGCTGCCGATTCCCAAGGTGAAGTAGCGATTGTCCGGGGTGGGGGCATAGAGAGGAAAGTTCGCCGTGGTGCAACTTTGGTTCGCGCCGGTGTCGAGGCCCGTGATCGTAACCGAAGTCAGGGTGTTGCTGGTGAATGCGAATTGGACCAGGCCGGGATTGCCCGCCGTACCGGTGTCAGTCTCACCGCTGGCCGCGGAGGTATTGGGGCTGCATGCACTCACGACATAACCTACGCTGTTCGTCGAATCAAGAATTGCGCCGTCGCGAATGCCACCATTGATCAGGCCTTGGTTCGTACCCCCGCTCACGCCGAGAGCCAGGGTCGCTTCTATAACTCCCGTTGGGGTAATTTCGTAAAAGTTGGAACTGCTATCGCCGATAAAAATATTGCCGGTGTTACCCACATCGACCACTGGCGATGAGAGGAAGTTCGATCCCTGGGTGACAGTCGCGCCGGTGACAGTGCACCCGGTGCCCGTAGTTGCCGTGGGTATCGTGGCATCGAAAGTTAACTGGGTTGTGCTCGTAGTGATAGGGATTTGTAGTCCATTGATGGCAGTGGCGTCAGCCGCGGTGCAGTGCGTATTGGAGGTTACGCCGGTGATGGTTACCAACTCTCCGATGCTGAGCGAGTTGTTCACGGTGACCGTCACTACCGATGTGGTGGCCGTCACCGCACTCGGGGCGGCTGACGCGGGGGCGGTGGCATTTACATGCACCGGAAAATTCCCGGCATACGCCGGCGTCCCGTCGAACGTGGGCGTGATGGCATACAGGTAGCCGTTGTTATCGCCGACGTATGTCGTATCGTTGGCATAATCCGTGAACGGGGATGAGAAACTATCTGCCGCTCCGGCCACTGCAGTGGCTGCATTGGCGGCGACCAAGCCCAATGGAAGCATGAAGTCTGTGGCGGTGCTTCCCAAGGTGCTTCCGGGGATGACCGGGCTGGTGGCACAGGTGGGCAACGTGGCCCCGCCGTTGTTGTTGCCGGTGCAACCTGCACTGGTTCCGTACTCCGTGCTGCCGCTGCCGAATGTGAGCACGTGCAGAATCGCGCCGATGTTCGGGTCATTCTCCACATAGGCAACTTCTGCGCCACCGACCGAGAGCTCTGGCGAGGTAGCGACTGGTCCGACGCCCGAAGCATAGGAGAAGATGAATTCCGGATTCGTGAGACCACACTGCGATGCTCCGGAGCCGCTATAAAGATGATTGAAAGCGACGATGTTGGCTTGCAAGCCATTCGTCCCGGCGGTAACGGCGGCCCAGGTTAAAGCGGTTACAGTGGCGGGTACGGTCAGCGCGACCCGTGTTCCGGGGGTGAGCGTGTACACGGTGACAGCGTGGCTGGCAGTGGAGGCAATGGCGACGATGCGGTCAAGGGCAGTGCCACTGAGATTGCGATTGATCGCGGCCGCCAGATTGGTTGCATTGCTGGCAGCACCCGCAGCGCCTGCTGTTGTGGACACCTCGAAATCTGTTCCTGTATTGGTCGTGGTGCTGGCGGTCAAGCTGAGGGAAACCGCGGTTCCGCCGGTTGGGGTTACGGTGAATTTTACGGTGCCCGTGCCGGCCACAGCCGTGGTGCTGAAAGTGCCGACAACTTGAGAGCGCGTGTTTCCGGTCGATGCGTTGATGGGGAATACTACGAAATCCGCGGTACAACTTGGCGTCGCGTTTACGTCGAAGGAGTACTTGGCGGGCGACATGCCTTGAGCAACACCGCCGGCGCCCAGCGAAACGGCCCAGTCCCTTCTCATGTCGCCTCTTGGCCGCCGCCGTCCCGGGTCCCGCAGCCTTCGATGCCACCGCACCAGGCCTGAATCGGGCGGTGCATTCCCGTGCAGAAGCCACTGGGCATATGCGCGCGGCTCGTTCCACGTATTCACGGCCTGTTCCGGCGTGTAGCCGCCGGTGAAGACGACGTGGCGTGAGCTCCAATCGATCGGCACGGGGATGGAACCATCCGGCCTGGCGAAACCCTGCGCGAATGCCGACAGGGTAAAGCCCGCAGCCAGTCCGAGCGCCGCCAGCATCAGCATGACGCACCTGGCAAGAAAGTCCGCCTTCCGGTTTCGTGGAGTTCTAGACCTATGCACAGTTAGACCGCCTCCGTGTCTCGCTATTAAGCCGTCCAAGGTGCTCGATCATTCTCGCCCATCCGATCAGTGCCGATGACCAACCCGTCTTCATCTTGGAAAAGCAGAATCGAGAGGTGAGTTTGCCAGGGCTTGAATCTGGATCAGTGGACCCGCATATGCCGCTGCCGCCCGATTTAGCATGTTCGCCGAAGGAATGCCAGTTCTCTGGAAAGATTTTTCGCAATCCGCAGTGGATGGCCCGCGCATGCTGCCTTCCATGTAAGCCAGGCCGGGGCAGCGCGTGCACGTTCCTACATGGGAGCATGTCGAACAGGTCGGAAGATCCCGGGCATGGATCGAGCGGACTTCTTTCAATTCCGGGGAATGCTGCCAGATGTCAAGAAACTTCTGCCGGCGCACGTTGCCGCTGGGCAGAGGAAATTGCACGCAAGGAAACACATCGCCGTAGGGAGAAATGTAGCAGGCGGTGTGGCCCGCGCTGCAAGGGAAACCGTCCATCACATCTTCGCCAGGGGCGGGTGGAGGCGCGCAGAATTCTTCCACGTTGCCCACGAGTTCCTGGTTATGGAAAACCTGCTTGAGATCTGAGCCCGGAATTCGCAGCGCAAGAATGGATCTGTCTCCATCCATTTTCGGCGTGATGGTAGGGTCGAGCGTATAGGTGACTCCCAACTCTTTCGCCAAGTCGATCACGCCTTGCTGGTCGGAGAAATTGCCCGCCATAAGAACATTGGCGAGAGTGACCTTCAGTCCCTGTTGCTTCAAGAATCGAATCGCGCGGATGGTTCGCTTCAGTGACCCCGGCAGTTTGGTGATGGCATCATGAACTTCAGGCCGATGCGAGTAGACACTGATCTGCACCTGCTCGACCCCAAGCTGGCGCAATCTTGCGGCTTCTTTCTCGCGGATCATCACCCCGTTGGTCTTGACCTTGACGTTGAACAGCAGTTGCCGCGCCCGCTCGACGATCTCAAAAAAATCGCGCCGCATGAGAACTTCTCCGCCGCTGATCGAGAGAAAAAAGACTCCGGCATCGGCCAGCTGTTCGAGCACATCGATGATTTCCGCGGTCGTCATCTCGCCATGATCGTCGTGATCGAGATAGCAATGCACGCAGCGTTCGTTGCAGCGGTAGGTGATGTCAAGGTGAACGCTGATGGGCAGCCCCAGGTTCAGAGCCTTTTGATTCATCTCAGCCATGAGGCTCATGGGCGCTCCGTGGATGAGGGAGAATCTGTCTCGATTAGTGGCTGATCTGATACGAGCAGAATTCCGTGTTGTGAGAGTTCGTCGACGAAGCGATCAGCTCCGCGCTGCGCCTGCTCCGGGTCGACATCGAATTCCTCGCAGACTTTGTCGGCCACGATTTGTGCCAGCGGTGTGCGGCCGTCCGCTGCCTGCCAAATCGTAGAAGCGACATCATTGAGGGTGAAAAAAGTCGAATCCACGGCCGACATCACCATCATCTCGCCCCCCACCATGCGGGCGGCAATCGCCTTGCTTCGCGCGATGTATCTTTCGGGCATCCAGGGTCTCCAGTGCTAGCGTGTGGCGACTAACGTATTATGTCCCAGACTCGCTGGTCAGGGACGAATACTAAGCGGTGGATGGGAACCAAACTTGCAAACTCGCATGCCGACTGAAAAACCAGCTTCACCAGCTCAGGGTCATCGGCGAAAAACAGAATGTTCCTCAGCAGCCGCTGGATTGCTTCTGAGGGGCCGATTGGCTCGATGCGGTTCTGCAAGCCTTTCTCAAGCAAAAAGAATGCGCTGAGGGGAGCGGAGCAGTTCTCGCCGACCCGCGCCAACTCTCCCGCAAAAGGAGTCCCGCAGGCGATGTACTGATTTCCCTCGCGACGCACGTAGGAGATTTCGTCGGTGAGTAGTGTCGCATCGGGCGGCGCGAGGCGGGAGATTGTCGTCTTACCCGCGCCAGAGACTCCAGAGAACAGAAAAGCCTTCCCTCCACGAATCGCGCTGGCGGCGTGAACCAGAAAACCTCCTTGCCTTGCGAGGACCAGGCTGTGAACGATGCGCAAAACGCAATCAATGGCGTAGGGATTGCACGATTGGCGGATCCGGCCTCGGCTGGTTTCTGGATTCCAGCTAGCGTGGAAGTCGCCACGCCTCAATAGCCATTCGCCATCTTCGATCTTCACCTCGAGGTCATCATTGACCGAGGATTCCGAAGGCTCACGCAAGTCAATGTCGAATTTGAGGTGCGAATCCGGCGAGGTCCCAACAAACCCGGTGTATCGATTCTCGATCAGCCGATGAAATGACGGATCCTGCGTTCGCAGGGAAATCGCCATTCCGCCGATCTCGATCGATACCGCCTCTCTCGCGATCGTGGGAAGTGTAGTCGTCATAGACTAGAAGGATGAATTGAAGAAGCGCCGGGAATTCCGACCACCTGGTGCGCGGCATGAATGCGTAAGGTAAGAATGCGGAGTCGGTCCCAGCGGCACAGCATCTTTGCCAGCGCGGATTCGAGCGGCGAGACTCGGCGGCTCGGAACGAAACTGCGATTGGCGCGGCCGATGCCGGCGACTCGACCGAGCAGTTCGGATGCGGCTACGGGAGGATCGTTTTGAGACATTGCGTCGCCTTTGGTGATCCACGAGAAGCAATCCCCATCCCGACGCGTTTCGACTAGCCGGTGGACAAAGAAACGGTTCTCGCGCATTACCAACACGATGTCTCCGCGAACGACTTCGCCGTAGGCTGCGCTTTGAATCGTAAGAAGATCGCCCGGCCACACCGAGGGAAGCATGCTCACTCCCCACGCCTTCAGGCGAACAGTGCCGTTGCCGCGTAGGATCTCGGCTGCGAGACTGAGTTTGGGATCCTCCATCGTGGATGGCGCAGAGGGCATCAACCTAGGAATTCTTCCGGTTGAATCTGCACGCAAAATTTGTATCTTGGATTTTGCCGCAGGACAGCGCCATGGTTTCGAAAACTCGCTCGTGCCGGAATGCAGGTTCTTGATAGGCTTTTTTTGCTGTGCGGTGGCCCTTGCCTGCGTTCTCCTTGCCAGTATTCCAATCCTGTTCGGCCATAAAAAATGAGCTCCGCAATCCAGACCGCAGAGTCTGCGCTCCGGAAACGCTCGACTACAAACCACTTCTTTCCCGAAGCGTACTACAGGAAAAGGATTTAGCCGATTGTCACTGGTGGTACATGCGGGCAGGAGCCTGTGGATTTCTTCCGGCGGCGCTCAAGAAAATAATCTCAAGAAATAATAATGATGAACAACGGCCCAACCGTCCTACTGCTCGATCGCCGTCTCGGATTTGTCAGGTTTCTGGGTTACCTGCTTGGGGCTCGGCAACTGCGAACGGTCCCAGCCGCCGCCAAGGGCCTCCACCAATGCCACGGCGTAGGCCATCTGTTGCACCTGAAGACCATTCAGGGTCTGCTGGTCGGCCAATACAGTGGTCTGGGCAAGCAGCACGTCGAGGTAGGGATCGACGCCTTCGTCGTACCTTGCTTGCTCGAGCTTGAGGTAGGTTTGAGCTGAGTCTACCGCCTGCTCTTCTTGCTGGATCTCTTTGGATAGGATGCGCACTTCTGCAAGACCATCCTCCACCTGCTGAAAAGCAGTAAGCACGGTCTGCCGATAACTGGCCAGATCCGCGTTGTAGGCCGCGACGTATTGTTGGACAGTGGCACGGCGCAGGCCTGCGTCGAAGATGGTTTCGGGGAGCGACGCGCCCACAGACCAGAAACGGCTTGGCCAGGAGAGCCAATTATGGAAGGCGGAACTTTCGAAGCCGGCTTCACCGGTCAAAGTCAGGCTGGGATAATAGGCTGCATAGGCAATGCCGATGGTTGCGTTGGCTTCCGCCATAGTGCGTTCCTCGGCGGCGACGTCAGGGCGGCGCTCGAGCAGTTCCGAGGGCATGCCAACCGGAATTGGCGGCGGAGCAACCGTCATCGGCTTCACCGGAATGGAGAAACTTGTGGCCGCCTTGCCGATGAGCACCGCAATCGCATGCTCATATTGCGCGCGCGCGACGCCGACGTTGGTCGCTCCCGCCTGCGCGCTCTGCAGCGTGGTCTCGGCTTCGACCACGGAGATTTGATCGTCGATGCCGGCTTCGTAAAGCGCGCGGGTCAGATCGTACGATTTTTGGTCGGCTGCCACGGTATCGTCAAAGATTTTTTGCAAGTGATCCTGGCCGCGAATCTCGAAAAAATATTCTGCCAGGCTCGCCTGTTCGGTCAGGCGTTCGCTCTCGAGATCGGCCGCGCTGACCTGAGCAGCATACTGGGCCTGGCGCACCGTGTTGCGGACCTTGCCCCAAAGGTCGGGCTCCCAGGAAGCTTCGAGCGGCAGGGAGTAAACGGTACTTTGCAGTTGTTTGGCGGCGGTGCCCGTGCCCGACGTGTTGACGGGAGTCGTGTTAAGGTTCTCCGAGGTTCGCGAGCGAGTGAACGAGGGCGCGACCGAGAGCGTGGGGAAATACTGCGAGCGCGCCTCGCGGACTATCGCGCGGGCTTCCATGAAGTTTTCGAAATACTGTTTGATGTTCTGGTTATTGATATCCAGTTGTTCCTCGAGAGCATTCAGCTCGGGATCGTTGAAGATCTCCCACCACTTGCCGCGCAGCTTCGCGTCCGCGGGTTGCGCCGGCGTCCAGAGTCCAGCTTCCTGGGACTGGGTTGGCGACTCCTTGTAGACCGGCGCAGGAGCCGGCGGTGCGGGGGGATGGTATTTCGGCCCTACCACGCAGCCTGATAAAGATAATAGGAACGCGGCCGTAAACAGCCGAATCATCTCGTTCGCGTGTTCTCGTGCGAGGATCTTCATAACGTTTCTGCCTAACTCACCGTTCATCCCAGCCCATCCGTTTAACCGGCCTGCGGGGCAGGGAGGGGATTTCGCGCGGTCTTTCCCTTTCCCTGCATCCACAACCGCAGCCGGTCGAACTCCAAATAAACGACCGGCGTCGTATAGAGTGTGAGCAACTGGCTCAAGATCAGTCCTCCCACAATCGTAATGCCTAGAGGCCGGCGGAGCTCGAACCCAGTGCCCGTTCCCAGCGCCAGCGGCAACGCGCCCAATAACGCGGCCATGGTCGTCATCAGAATCGGACGGAAGC
The DNA here is from genome assembly GCA_049590215.1 of Candidatus Sulfotelmatobacter sp. Lineage (GTDB taxonomy): Bacteria > Acidobacteriota > Terriglobia > Terriglobales > Acidobacteriaceae > Sulfotelmatobacter. Next base: position 17,171 of record JBAWCJ010000131.1, read on the forward strand.
GCAACATACAGGCTTCAAAAATCGAATCGATCGGCTTTTTCCCCTCCTGGCGCTCTACCTGAAGCGCAAAATCGATCATCATGATCGCGTTCTTTTTTACGATACCGATCAGCAGCACAATGCCAATGATGGAGATAATGTTCAGATCCTGCTTGAAGAGCATCAACGCGAGCATCGCTCCTACGCTCGCCGACGGCAGCGAGGAGATGATGGTCAGGGGATGGACCAGGCTTTCGTACAAAATACCGAGAATGATATAGACAGCCAGCAGTGCGGTCACGATCAGCCATGGTTCGGTGCCGAGAGATTGCTGGTAGGCCTGCAGCGTGCCCGCATAAAAACCTTGCAGCGTGGAAGGCGTGCCGAGCCGCTTCTGCATCTGGCCGATGCTCAACGTGGCGTCGCTCAAAGACACGTCCGGCGCCAGGTTAAAGGAGATCGTAACCGAGGGGAATAATCCCGTATGGTTAATGGCCAGAGGTGTGGTGTTGGCTTGGCCCTTGGCCATGGTCAGCAACGGAATGTTGTCACCGCTGGAGCTTTTCAGGTAAATATCTTTCAACCCTTCCGGGCTTTGCCAATATTGCGGAGCGACCTCAAGCACCACGTAGTACTGATTCAACTGGGTGTAAATGATGGACACTTCCGACTGGCCGAATGCGCCGTATAATGCCGAGTCCAGAGACTGCGCGGTCGAGCCGAGCCGGGCCGCAGTGACCCGATCATAGTTCATCAACTCATTCAGGCCGCCATTCTGCTGATCTGAGCTTACGTCCTGCAGGCCGTGTAGTTGCGTCATCTGGCTCAGTATGATGGGCGCCCACTTGGAAAGTTCCTGCACATTGTCGGATTGAAGCGTGTACTGGTACATCGCGTTGCTGGAGCGGCCGCCGATACGCAGATCCTGCACGGACTGAAGAAATGCGGAAGCCACGGGCAGACGGTTCATCTGCGGCCGAAGGCGATTGATGATTTGCGTGGCACTGACCTTGCGCTCCGCCAGCGGCTTGAGCGCAACATAGATGTTGCCGCTATTGGTGGCCCCGTTGCCCCCGGTGAACGCAATCACATTGGCCACGGCAGGATCATTCTTGATCACCGCACCGATCTGCCGGATGGAGTTGTCCATGGCCGGAAACGATGAATCCTGCGGCCCGCGCACTGCGCCGGCGATCGCGCCAGTATCCTCCACGGGGAAAAAGCCCTTGGGAATCTTGAAACCCACCACCACATTGAGCGCGATGGTGATACCGAGTACGACGAGGGTGAAGGCAGGATGGTCGAGCACCCAATGCAGGCTGCCGCGATACAACGACAGCACCCAGTCGAAGAACTTTTCGCTGGCCATGTAGATGCGGCCATGTTTCTCATCGCGCTCGCTCTTCAACAGATAGGCGCACATCATCGGCGTGGTGGTCACCGAGATGATCATGGATACGAAAACCGCGGTCGAGAGTGTGACCGCAAATTCGCGGAAGAGGCGGCCCACGATTCCGCCCATCATCAGAAGAGGAATAAACACAGCAATCAGCGAAATGCTGATGGTGAAGACAGTGAACCCGATTTCTTCCGCACCTTTCAGCGCCGCAGCAAACGGCTTTATGCCATCTTCCAGATGGCGTGTGATATTTTCCATCACCACGATGGCATCGTCGACCACAAATCCGGTTGCAATGGTCATCGCCATCAGCGAAAGGTTGTCGAGGGTATATCCCAACAAATACATCACAGCGAATGTGCCGATCAGGGAAACCGGCACCGCGACGGCGGGAATGAGCGTGGCACGACCGTTGCGCAGGAAGACAAACACCACAACGATGACCAAGCCAATGGAAATGAGCAGCGTCCGTTCCACGTCGCTGACAGAAGCGCGGATGGTCGTGGTGCGATCGAGAACGATTGTGGTGTCAATGCCCAGCGGAATGGAGGCCTGGATATACGGAAGCTGCGCGCGGATGCGATCGACCGTGTTAATGATGTTGGCGCCGGGCTGGCGGAAAATGATGACGGTCACTGAGCGCTTGCCGTTCAAATAGCCGGCTGCGCGCACATTCTGCACAGAGTCCGTCACCTGCGCGACGTCAGATAAATGAACTGCCGCGCCGTTCTTAAAGCCAACCACGAGGGGCTTGTAGTCGGCGGCGTGCGAGATCTGGTCGTTAGCCAGGATGTCTGCGGTCTGCACTCCGTCGGTGATCTGGCCTTTGGCCAAGTCGGCATTCTGCAGGCTCAGGGCGGACTGCAGATTCGCCAGCGTAAGTCCATAACTGGCTAACTGTGTGGGATTCGCGTCCACTCGCACCGACGGCAACGCACCGCCTCCCACCGAGACCTGTCCCACGCCCTGAATCTGCGAAAGCTTTTGTTCCAGGACGGTAGAGGCTTCGTCGTAAAGTTTATCCGGACCGAACTTGTCTGAGGTTAGGCCGAGAATCATGATCGGCGAATCCGCGGGATTGACCTTGCGATAAGTAGGATTGCCGGGCAGGTTGGCGGGCAGATAGGTTCGCGCCGCGTTAATCGCGGATTCCACATCACGCGCCGCACCATCAATGTCGCGGCTTAGGTCGAACTGAATGGTGATGGACGTACTTCCCAACGTGCTGGCGGAGGTCATCTCGGTTACGCCTGCGATATGGCCGAACTGCCGCTCCAGCGGAGTGGCGACGGACGACGCCATGATTTCGGCGCTGCCCCCCGGCAAACTGGCACCGACCGAAATTGTAGGAAAGTCGACTTCCGGGAGGGGCGCCACCGGCAACACCTCGAACGCAATCGCACCGGCCAGTGCAACCGCTACCGTGAGTAACGTGGTAGCCACCGGCCGCTGAATGAAAGGCGCGGAGATGTTCATGCCGGTCCTGCCTGTTCCGCATTTCCAGCTTCCGGCTGATTTGCTTTGTGACCGAAACGATGCCCGAGATTGTCGAAAAAGATATAGATCACTGGCGTGGTGTAGAGCGTGAGCGCCTGACTTAACAGAAGTCCGCCGACCATGGCGATGCCCAGCGGCCGGCGCAACTCAGAACCGAAGCCGGAACCGAGCGCAAGCGGCAGTCCACCGAGCAGCGCCGCCATTGTGGTCATCATGATGGGGCGAAAGCGCAGCAGACAGGCTTCGTAAATTGCGTCCGTCGCATTCTTGCCGTGCTGGCGCTCGCCTTCTAGCGCAAAGTCAACCATCATGATGCCGTTCTTCTTCACGATACCGATCAGAAGTACGATGCCAATGATCGCCACCACGCTCAAATCCTGGTGAAAGAGAATCAGAGCAAGAAAAGCTCCCACGCCCGCCGATGGCAGCGTGGAGAGAATCGTAATCGGGTGAACAAAGCTTTCATACAAAACTCCCAGCACGATATACACCGTGACCAGCGCGGCGAGGATGAGTAAAGGTTCGTTGGAAAGTGAATTCGTAAAGGACGCCGCGGTGCCCTGAAAGCCCGCCTGCAGGCTGGGAGGCATGTGCATGTCTTTCTGCACTTTGTCGACCGCCGTAATGGCCTCGCCCAGCGCGGCGTTGGGCGCGAGATTGAACGACACGGTGATCGCGGGAAACTGACCCTGGTGGGTAATGGCGAGCGCTTCCGTCGTCTTCTCAAAATGCGAGAAAGCGCCTAGTGGCACAGCAGTGCTGTAGGCCGAAGTGCTGGTGACCGCGGAGTTCGCGCCATTGCTCGGAGTCGAGGACGCGCTCGCCGAGAGTGCGTTCGTGGGAGGAGTGAGAGTGTTCGCGGATGGCGTATACAGCGCGGAAGCCGTAAGTGCATTGGACCCTGCGGAGGATGATCCGGACGCCGCGAACGATGTCGACGCCCCGGAACCCGAAGCTCCCGCAGACGCATTCGATTGGATGTAGAGACGGTTCAGCTTGTTCGGATCCAGTTGAAACTGCGGCTGGCTCTCGAGCACAACGTGGTACTGATTCACCTGGGTATACATCGTGCTAATTTGCCGCTGGCCGAACGCGTCATAGAGGGTGTTATCGATGGTTGTCGGCGCGATGCCTAATCGTGAGGCGGTGACCCGGTCGATGACCAGCGACACGGCCAGCCCTCCGGTTTGCTGATCGGTAGCGACGTCTTCCAGTTCCGGCAACTGCTTCAGCCGGCTGACGAAACGATTCGTCCAATCGTTCAATTCGTTGGCATCGGGGTCTTCGAGTGTGTACTGGTATTGCGTGCGGCTCACGCGATCGTCTACGGTAATGTTCTGCACCGGCTGCATGAACAGCTCGATCCCCTGAACCTGGCTCAGTTTTGACTTGAGCCGGCGGACTACGTCGGAAGCGTTCAACTTGCGCTGGTCGAGAGGCTTTAGATTGATCGATATTCTGCCGCTGTTCGTCGTTGTATTGGTTCCATCAGCGCCGATAAACGATGAAAGGCTTTCGACCGCGGGGTCATCTAGAATTACTTTTGCGAGTTCCTTTTGCTTTTCGGCCATGGCCTTCGAGCCAATAGTCTGCGGTGCCTGCGAGATACCCTGGATCACTCCCGTGTCCTGCACCGGGAAAAAACCTTTAGGAATGATGATGTAAAGGAAAACCGTGAGCATCAGTGTGGCCAGCGCGACGAACAGCGTAATCGTCTGGAAGCGAAGTACAAACTTTAGTGTGCGGCCATAGAACCCGATCATTGCCTCGAAACCACGCTCCGTGGCTCGATAGATGCGCCCCTGCTGCTCTTTCGGCTCGCGCCGCAAAATTCGCGCACTCATCATCGGGGTGAGCGTAAGAGAGACTACGGCCGAAACCACGATAGTCACAGCCAGGGTTACGGCAAATTCGCGGAACAGGCGGCCCACCACATCGCCCATGAATAACAGAGGAATCAGCACGGCGATGAGCGACACGGTCAGCGAGAGAATGGTGAAGCCAATCTGCTCCGCGCCTTTGAGCGCCGCTTCCATAGGAGGATCACCCTCTTCGATGTAGCGCGAGATGTTTTCGATCATCACGATGGCGTCGTCTACCACGAAGCCGGTGGAGATAGTGAGCGCCATCAGTGATAAGTTATCGAGGCTGTAGCCGAGGATGTACATCGCCGCAAACGTGCCGATCAGCGACAGCGGGACCGCCACGCTAGGAATAATGGTGGCGTAGAGACTTCGCAAGAAAAGGAAGATGACCAGCACGACCAGCCCGACCGTCAGCAACAATTCAAATTCGACATCCGAAACTGACGCTTTGATGGCGGTCGTAAGATCAGTAAGAATAGTCACCTGAATGCCCGCAGGCAGGTCGGCCTCAAGCTGTGGCAAAAGCTGCTTGATGCTTTTGACCACGCTGATTGTGTTGGCCCCGGGCTGGCGTTGCACATTCAGGATGACGGCCGGGGTCTGATTCATCCACGCGGCCTGATTATTGTTCTCCACGCCATTCACGATCTGCGCTACATCGGTCAGCATTACCGGCGCACCATTCCGGTACGCAACGACAACGCTTTTGTAATCGTCGCTCGTCACCAGCTGATCGTTGGCGTCGATCTGGTAATCCTGGCGCGGCCCGTCGAAGTTTCCTTTCGCCGCATTCACACTGGCCTGGGTCAGCGCCGAACGCAGGTCCTCCATGTTGATGCCATAGGACGACATCGCCGCGGGATTAGCTTGAATGCGGACCGCGGGCTTTTGGCCTCCGCTGATGGTTACAAGGCCGACCCCATTGAGCTGCGAAATCTTAGGTGCGAGGCGCGTATCCACAAGGTCTTCGACCTGAGAAAGCGGCATGGCACTTGAGGTGATAGCAAGGGTGAGCACGGGAGCATCGGCGGGATTGGTCTTACTGTAAGTCGGCGGCGCGGGCAGGATCGATGGCAAGAGACTCTGTGACGCATTGATGGCAGACTGCACCTCTTCCTCGGCTACATCGATGTTTAGCGTCAGGTTGAACTGCAGCACGATCACGGAAGTGCCGCCCGAACTGGTGGATGTCATCTGGCTCAAGCCTTGCAGTTCGCCGAATTGGCGCTCCAGGGGCGCCGTCACCGTCGTCGCCATTACCGTCGGGCTCGCTCCCGGATAAAACGTGAGGACCTGAATCGTCGGATAATCGACTTCCGGCAAGGCAGAGACCGGCAGTTGGGTGTAGCCCACTATGCCGACCAGGAGGATTGCGGCCATGATCAAAGCGGTAGCAACGGGCCGCAGAATAAACGGGCGAGATGGACTCACGGGGCGGTGCTCCCGTTGATGCTGCCCGCGGCGGGCTTGGTGGGAGCCTTGTTCGAAATGGTAACCGCAGTGTCGTCCTGCAGCTTATCGAAGCTGCTATTGGCTACGACGTCTTCTGGATTGATGCCATCCACCTGCGTTAGACCGCCGTCCGTAACTCCCGGCTTAACGCTGCACATGTGAGCAACGTTGTTTTGAATCACATACACGAATGACGCCTGACCATTTTGTTGAATGGCGGAAGCTGGAACCAGCGTCACCCCTTGCAGCGTATTCACCAGCAGCCGAGTATTCACAAACTGGTTCGGGAAGAGCGCATCATTCTTGTTCGCGAACTCGGCTCGGCCTTTTACGGTTCCAGTCGTAGTATCAATCTGATTGTCGAGCGTCAATAGCTTGCCGCTTGCAATCTTCGTTTGCGCAGTGCGGTCAAAGACATCCACGGGGAGCGTCGCCTTTTTTCGCAGCCGATCCGCAACTGGGCCCAGACTGTCTTCCGGTATGGTGAAAACCACGGTGATGGGCTGCAACTGCGTAATGACTGCGAGAGTCAGGGTTCCAGCGGACTGCACCACATTACCCGGGTCCACCAGCCGCAAGCCGACGCGCCCGGCAATGGGAGCTGTGATATGACAGAAGTCGACCTGGATCTGGTCAAATTGCACCGTTCCCTGATCGTTTTTTACGGTGCCCTCGTCCTGCAGAACGAGCTTTTCCTGGTCGTCCAGAATTTGTTTTGCAATCGCGTTGCGGGCCCATGCGGCACGATAGCGTTCAAGGTCCATCTGCGCTTGCGCGAGCACGTTCTGGTCCCGCTCAAGCGCGCCTTGCGCCTGCAGAAGACTCGCGCGGTACGGACGTGAATCGATATCAACCAGCGGATCGCCCTTGCGAACGAGCTGACCCTCTTTATAGTGGACGGCCACGATCAGGCCGGTGACCTCGCTGGTTATCGAATCGGTATAGACGGGGGTGACGGTGCCGATCGCATCAAGGTAGACACCGATGTTGCCCTTCTTAGCCGTTGCCGTTGTTATGTTGATCTTCGGCGCCGGCGGTGCGACTTTCTTCCCGGTATCGAGATGGCGCCATATCAGCAAAACGGCAAGCGCAAAGACGAGCAACACCAGGATCCATATGACAACGTGCACGACTTTATGGTGAGACTCCGATTCGTAAGCCGGGAGTTCATGGCCACGATCGATGATGGGATGCTCGTTGGTGTCGACGGTCAAAGAAGTCTCCTTTGTCGGCTCCGAATTGCTCAAAATTATAGCCCAGTAAAAAGGAGTCCGACTCCCCGTAGTGGCGTCATTTGCCCTCGTTCGGCGGAGTGTCCCAAATGAGAACAGGTCACTGTCTTCACACGTTCAGAACTGGAATCGGCACTGCGTAAATGATTGCGTAGCCGTGAATCCGCAGGTTCCCGCCGTAAGGGTAGCACTCGGAGACCAGCAAATCCGCCTTTGTCTGCTTCGCTGCTTGACTCAGTATCTTAGGCAAGTCGCCACTGCCGACGAATAAGTCCGCCTTCACGCCCAAGTCTTGCCGCAGTTCGATAAGATGCTGTGAGGCGTCGCTGACAAGCTCCTTTTTCCACTTCGGATTGATGTAGGTGCCGCCAGGCCCCCAGAGATCCACTGAGTGAGTAACGTGGGCAAGAGTCAGATGGGCGCCGAATTCGCCGGCTATCTGGGCGGCCCATGACACAACTTGCGGGCTGCGCTCACCGAGATCAACTGCACACAGGACGTTTTGGATCGCAAATTCTTTCGGGGGCGACACCTCGGCGTGAGCGCCAGTCCAGACCGGGCAATCGACCCCGAATAGAAATTCTGCGTTCTCTGAGCCCAGCAGAAACCGGTTGAACGCGAACCCGTGGGACGGCATCATAATCAGGTCGGCTTTTTCCGCTTGAGCCGTCCGCAGAATGGTTTCGGCCGGGTCACCTTTGGCCAGTACGCATCGGATGGTCAGCCCCTTAAGCTCCGATACAAGAGACTGAGCCCGGTCTCGCCCGGCCCTTTTAATTATCTCGGCGAGCAAATCCCAGCCAGCTGATTGGGGCCCATCCGCGGGAACACCGGCAGCGTGGCTCATCGCGGTTACGACGTGCAGCATTACGATCTCAGAGGCAAAACGGTGGGCCAGGGTTGCAGCCTGATCAATCACAGGAAGCGAGGTGTTCGGGAAATCGACCGGCAGAAGAAGCTTCTGAATTTTCAGCATCGCTCACCAGCAGGAGACTCAGAATGCCCTGACCGTGTTCTTAGGATGTTCCAGCCTGGTTTGGAGTTTACCGCAATCGCCGCCCGGGCTCATTCGGGGAGCGAGACGCCATGAAAGAATACGGGACGGGCAAAAAACGATATGATGCTGCGGTGGGTTTATTCCCTCTTGAGGAGCTTTTGCATGCAATCGTGCCGCACTCGGTCGTTGGTACTAATCTTGATCGCCTCGGTCCTGGCGCTGGCCGCCTCCACCGCGCTCGCTGAAGAAGCAATCTCGGTCACCGTGGATGCGACTAAAACTCAGCAGAAGCTGCTGCACGCTCATTTGGTGATGCCGGTCAAGCCCGGACCTCTAACTCTCTACTACCCGAAATGGATTCCCGGCGAGCACGGGCCCGATGGACCCATCGCAAATGTCACGGGCCTCAAATTCGAAGCGGATGGCAAGACGATTCCGTGGGAGCGTGATTTGCTTGACGTTTTCACCTTCCACCTGGAAATCCCCCGCGGAGTCTCCCACCTTAATGCCAACTTCGATCTCATTGAGCCCGACGGCGTCTCGGCCACCGACAAATTAATGGTCCTCGAATGGAATGAAGTCGTACTTTATCCGGCGGACGTCCCCGCTGAGAAACTTTCGTACGAAGCCAAACTTGTGATGCCGGATGGATGGAAGTTCGGCACAGCGCTTCCCGTAGAAAATGCAGCCGGCAACCAGGTTTCATTCAAACCGATTTCACTCGACTTGCTCGTCGACTCGCCCGTAATTACCGGAGAGTTTTACAGGAGCATCGACCTCACGCCGCCGGGCGAACCCATCCATCATGAAATTGACATCGCGGCCGACAGCGCGGATGCGCTGAACATGAGCCCCGAAAACCAGAAGGAGATGACGAACCTGGTGGCCGAGTCGGGCAAACTTTTTGGTACTCGCCACTATCGCGACTACCATTTTCTGCTCGCACTCAGCGATCATGTGGCTCACTTCGGCCTCGAACACCACGAGTCAAACAACAGCCGTTTGCCCGAGCGAACTCTGCTCTTGCCCAGTTCCGGCTATTCGCTAGGCGGATTGCTGTCGCACGAATTCGTTCATTCGTGGAATGGCAAGTTTCGCCGTCCCGCCGATCTGACCACCCCTGACTACGAACACCCGATGAAGACGGATCTGCTGTGGGTCTATGAGGGGCTGACGGATTATCTTGGGCCCATGCTTGCTGCGCGCAGCGGCCTGTGGACGCCAGAGCAATACCATGAGTATCTGGCCAGCGTCGCCGCCATGCTCGGTCCCGGACGCCCCGGACGTACATGGCGCCCATTGCTCGATACCGCCGTCACGATAGCCGGCGGCAGTGGCGGCGGTGTCTTCGGAAGGAGCGGCTGGATGAACTGGCGCCGTGGCGCTGATTACTACGACGAGGGTGATCTGCTCTGGCTCGAAGTAGCCACCATCATTCATCGCGAGTCTGGCGGCAAGAAATCGATTGATGATTTCTGCCAGGAATTCCACGGCGGCCCCAATCACGGCCCCGAGGTGAAGACTTATACCTTCGACGATTTGGTGAAGACGCTCAATGCATTGGCGCCGTTTGATTGGGCCACATTCTTCCACACCAGGTTGAATTCCACTTCGGTGGAAGCACCCGTGGGAGGAATCGAAAACGGCGGCTGGAAAGTCACGTTTGACGATAAGCCTTCGAAGCTGGAAGGCCGACGCGGCAATATGGGCGAGATTTATTCCATCGGTCTCCAGGTGAGCAGCGATGGAGTTGTTACCGACTCCATCGTCGGGAGTCCAGCGTTTGAGGCAGGCGTCTCTTCGCAGATGAAGATAATTGGAGTCAATGGCCGCCTCTACACCCCGGAATTGCTTTCGGACGCCGTCAAGTCTGCGAAGGACACTTCGCAACCGATCACACTCCTCGTCGTAGTGGACGATTATTTTAGAACCTGCACCATCACCTACCATGACGGAGCGCGTTATCCGCATCTGGTGCGTGATAGTGATCGGCCGGATTATCTCGACGACTTAATCAAGCCCCGGGTTGCGAGCCAATAGGAGGCGGAAGCGCGGATGAGCCTATACTGCGCCGCAGGCGGCGTCGAAAGCGATCTGCTTCCGCGATTGCGGGATCTGCTTGCGGAGAGCCTTGCGAAGGTCGGGCAAAGAAATCGCGTGCTCGTGGTGCCTCCCGATCACAGTCGCATTCATTCCCGCTCGGGCGACCTGACGCGCTATGCATGGGAGTATTATGACGACCGGTTGCAAGCAGTTCTGCCAGCTCTTGGCACCCATGCTGCCATGCAGCCCGATCAGATCGCGCGAATGTTTGGCGCCATGCCCCAGGCGCTTTTCCGCGTTCACAACTGGCGTACCGACGTCGAGACTCTGGGCGAGGTCCCGGCCGAGTTCATCCATGAGCAATCCGAAGGCAAGCTGAACTATTCGTGGCCGGCGCAAGTGAACCGGCTCGTTGCGCATGGCGGTTTCGATCTTATTCTCTCAATTGGCCAGGTCGTTCCGCACGAAGTCGCGGGCATGGCGAATTACAACAAGAATATTCTGGTGGGCACCGGGGGTCGCGACTCGATCAATCGCAGCCATTACCTGGGCGCGGTTTATGGAATGGAGCGCATCATGGGCCGCGCTAAGAATCCCGTGCGCAACGTTCTCAATTGCGCCGCCGATCGTTTCCTCCGGCACCTGCCCATCGTCTACGTGCTCACCGTTGTCGGGCGCACTGCCGACGGTGGGCTCGCAGTGCGCGGTCTTTTCATTGGTGACGATGCCGAGTGCTTTTACCGCGCCGCCGAACTCAGCCTGAAGGTGAACTTCGAAACGCTGGATGTACCCATCCGCAAGGCCGTCGTTTATCTTGATCCGAATGAATTTCACAGCACATGGCTGGGCAATAAGGCGATCTACCGCACACGCATGGCATTGGCCGACCATGCCGAGCTGATCGTTCTTGCGCCAGGCGTGAGCAAATTCGGCGAAGACCCTGCCATCGACGCCCTGATCCGCAAGTACGGTTATCGAGGAACGCCTGCCACGCTCAAAGCCGTGGACGCCAACTCCGATCTGGCCAACGACCTGGGCGCGGCTGCTCATCTCATTCACGGCTCGTCTGAGGGACGCTTCACAATCAGGTGGTGCCCCGGTCAACTAAGCAGAAGAGAGATTGAAGGCGTGGGTTTTGAATTTGGAGATTTGAAAAGCATGCTCGCGCGCTACAACCCGCAGAAGCTTCGCTATGGCCACAACCGCGTTGCCGGAGAAGAAATCTTTTTTATTCCAAATCCGGGGTTGGGACTGTGGGCATACCGCGGTAAATTGCTGGGGCAAGATGCATGATCGTGATCTTGATGGGTGTGAGCGGCGTCGGCAAAACGACTATCGGCAGGTTGCTCGCGATGCGCACTCGATGGAACTTCGAAGACGCGGACGACTATCACTCAGAGGAAAACCGCCGGAAAATGGCCGCCGGGATCCCATTAACCGACGCCGACCGAACACCGTGGCTCGAGGCTCTGCATGCGCGCATGCTGCACTACCAGCAAAAGGGCGAGAATGCTGTTTTTGCCTGCTCGGCACTGAAGCAGCAGTATCGCGCGTTGCTGGCCGGCGGCTTTGGCCCTGGTGAAATTCACTTTGTTTATCTGCGCGCGCCCGCCGCTGTGATTAGAGAGCGCATGAAATCGCGACGTCATTCATTCATGAATCCCGACCTCCTCGATAGCCAACTGGCGGAACTGGAAGTGCCGCGCAACGCGTGGCCCGTCAGTGTTGCAGGAACTCCGGAAGAAGCGGTTGAAGAGATTCTTGCGCGTATGCGCGAAGTGGGGCTAGTCACCGCCGCAGCAGGAAAACGGCATGATTAGGTGCTTCAAACGATGGTGAGCACGGTAGGAATCGAACCTACAACCTACTGATCAAGAGCAGGCGAAAAGAAGCAAGTTAGCGCACATGGGATCAAAGCGTACGGCACACTTATGGCACACTCATACTCGCGTGGCAGTGCGTTTTTGTCATGTAAGATCATGGTTGGCTTCGAGCCGCAGGATCGTCGCCCGCAGCCAGGCACCGAGCGCTTCCTCGATCTCCCGCTGCGTCCCAGTACGGTACAAAGACTCGAGGGTCTCTCCGCTCGGCGACAGCGGGATATGAATACAAGGAGTCTGCTCCTTGCGGGCGTTCTCCGGGACGAATTGCATCAGCAGGCATTCGCTGCATGGTTCGCGATCTTTGGAGTTAAAGTTCATGCATGTGGGGGAATCCTCGAAAATAAACCGTGCCCGCCAGGATTCGCGCGGCAATCGCCCGTAACCACCTTGTTCAAGAAACTCTAGTTCGAATTTCAGTACGTCCAGCAGGTTGCGATTGTCTTTAGGCATAAAATCACCGCCACTACTGAAATAAGTTTGGCCCACATTTGATGGCGACGCGGTGACCGGGATCACGGGTGGCTGTGAGTCCCATCACGCCGATTATTCAGTGGAATGAATCGCGACTTAATGCCGACCTTGTTCGATCTCTCCCACTTCGGTCTTTTAGGACTCCGAGGAGATTAAAATCATCAGTACATGTGACGTGGGTCACAGAACCCTATCTTTGAAAAGGGCAATATTGCTCAGATTTAAGAAACGGTTGTGGTCTTAAATCTCAGAGGCGACTAAACACTTGAATGGAGCTTGACCAATGAAGAGAATCGATTTCAAAGTAGCTACTATTGCGGCGGTGTTCGCCGTTGTTTTCAGTATCGCCTTGCCGGCGGGAGCGCAAGACGCGTCGGCCCTTTTCAAATCAAGATGTGCGGGCTGCCATGCTGCTGACGGGACGGGTTCGGCCATGGGGAAGAAGATGGGCGCCCACGATTTCACAACTGCCGAGGTGCAAGGCATGTCGGATGCACAGCTTACCGACATCATCACGAACGGCAAGAATAAGATGCCCAAGTATGGATCTTTGAAGCCGGAAGAGGTTAAGGGTCTGGTGGCTTATATCCGTACTTTTAAAAAATAGGCCGGGTCCATTCGTCAAGAGTAGGGACTGGTCAAGCGCGGCGGACAGTCCGCGAACAAACGAGAGTGTGTCTATAATCGCGCGCATCGAAAGTAGAAAAAGAGGGAGCAGCGGTTCTATGAGTCTGCGAGCACGCATTCGGGAGTGGACGCAGCCGATCTATTTCTTGGGACAAAATCCGGTCACCCTTACCGGCGCCGTAATTACTACGAGCACCGCGCTCACCACGATCGCCTTCTGGTTTTATGACATCTTCTTGCCCGGACCACCGCATCCCTATATCGGCCTTCTGGTTTTTCTGATTCTCCCTGGCATTTTTGTACTCGGCCTGCTTCTGATTCCGACCGGCATCTGGCTCAGAAGACGACGCCTGCGGCAGGGTGGGACTCTCCCGGGAGTCTACCCCGCCATCGACCTACGTCTGCCCGTGGTGCGCCGCACTTTGGAGTGGGTGGCATTAGCGACCCTGTTCAATCTTTTAATTATTGGGACGGCATCGTACCGCGGCGTGGAATACATGGATTCGACGAGTTTCTGCGGCACGACTTGTCACACCGTGATGGCCCCCGAATATACGGCCTATCAAAATTCTCCGCATTCGCGCGTGGCTTGTGTTGACTGCCATATCGGCCCGGGAGCTGGGTGGTTTGTGCGCTCGAAGCTCTCCGGTCTGCGGCAGGTCGCCGCGGTGACGTTCCACACGTATTCGCGGCCTATTCCTTCTCCAGTCAAGTACCTTCGTCCGGCCCGTGAAACCTGTGAGCAGTGTCACTGGCCGCAGCGTTTTACCGGCGATAAGTTTCTGGTGAACACCAGCTACAAAGAAGACGAGAAAAACACGCCCCAGACAGACGTCTTGCTGCTAAAAGTAGGAGGGCGCACGTGGCAAGGTTCGGTCGGCATCCACGGCCACCACCTCGCCGACAACGCGCGCATCCGCTACATTTCGACCGACCCGGAGCGCCAAACCATCCCCGTTGTGTATTACACCGACGATCAGGGCAAGACAACCGAATTCATTTCCACAGACGCGAAGCCAACGCAACAGCAGTTGGACAAGGGAGAACATCGCGTGATGGATTGCGTGGATTGCCACAACCGGCCCACGCACGTCTTCGAGCTGCCCGAAAACGCTGTGGACAAGCAAATGTCGTCGGGGCACATCAGCCCCGAGCTTCCCTATATCAAGAAAAAGGCTGTCGAAGTGCTAAAAGTTAATTATCCCACCCGCGATGTTGCGCGGCGGAACATCATCGCCGAACTCAATAACTTCTATCGCACGAACTATCCTCAGATCTATCAAACACGGCGCACGCTGGTGCAGCAGGCAGGCGACGAGGCGGCGGCAATTTACCTGCGCAACATCTTTCCGGACATGCGCGTGACCTGGGGCGTTCATCCCAACAATCTTGGGCACAACGATTCGCCGGGATGTTTTCGCTGCCACGACGGCAGCCATACCAGCGCCGATGGCCAGACCATCACCAATGATTGTTCAGCGTGCCACCAGGTTCTGGCAGCGGGCGAGGAAAATCCCAAGATATTGACCGATTTGGGAATGAAGTGAGCATCGGACGCGACTGAGTCTCAGAACCCTCTGAGATTCCTAAGTTCAACCGCGATGCCCAGTTGGGGCTTATAAAGAAGCTCTCGATGCGCATTGTCCTGCCTTTTCATCTTCCATGCTCTTAACTAACAAGCACCCGTGACCCAAATCACGGAACTTCCTGCGCCAACCCTTCAAGATTGAACAGGAAAAAGCGGAGCTTAGCAGGAGTCTGGGCTTGCGGAAAAAGATTGAAGATCCGGCAAATACGGTGGGACGATTCGGTCTTGTCTTTTTGGCATTAATTCTCTTGGCCGGACTTCTTCCATTCGGCTCGCCTGCACACGCACGCGCCCGGGCACAAGCGAAGGCACCCCAACCACTCAAGCAGGACGAAAGTTGCCTGGCCTGCCACGGCCAGGCGGGAATAAAGTCGGACAGCGGGAAGAGCATCTCGATTGATTCCGCCAAGCACGCGGCCAGCGTCCACGGCAGCTTGAGCTGCAGAGAATGCCATACAAGCATCAAGGACTATCCGCACCCCGCTAAAGTCTCGAATGTAAAATGCGCGACTTGCCATGCTGACGAAGCTTCCTATGTGCCGGACAGTGTGCACAGCGCGCTCGGCGACGGAGCCTGCCAGTCCTGCCACGGCGATCACCACGAAGTGGCCGCGGCGGCCCAAGCCGCGCCCGCAAAGTGCGCGCAGTGTCACGCCGGTGAAGTGAAGGAATTCCGGCGAAGCATACACGGACAAGCGGCCACGGCCGGCGACCCGGATGCGCCGACCTGCATGTCCTGCCATGGGCCCGTCCATCAGATTCAGACATCGAGTGATCCATCCTCAACCGTTGCGAAGATGAATCTGCCTGATACTTGTGCGTCCTGTCACAGTAATCAGCAATTTCTCTCACGCCATAAGATTCCATTCGCCCATCCCGTGGAACTTTATCGCCAAAGCGTGCATGGACGAGCGGTGGTCGACGGAGACGGTGCCGCCGCGACTTGCTCCGACTGTCACGGTAGCCACGGAATCCTTCCCGCGCACGATGCGCGTTCCAAGGTCAACCATTTCAACATCCCGGCAACCTGTGGACAGTGCCATGCCGACATTGCCAAGACGTATCTCGAAAGCGTGCATGGGAAGGCCATGACTGCCGGCGAACAGGATGCCCCGGAATGCAGCGATTGCCACGGGGAACACCTCATCCTGGCGCCGAAAGAGCAGGGATCGTTGGTGAACGCCTCGCGCGTGTCGATGGCCACTTGCGGCCGTTGCCACAGCGATGAACGCCTGGCCTTGCGCTACAATCTGCCCGCTGATCGTGTTCCCTCATACGCGGACAGCTACCACGGGCTGGCCTTGCGCGGTGGATCGCAGAGCGTTGCCAACTGTGCTTCCTGCCACGGCGTGCATAACATCTTCCCGTCCGCCGACCCGCGCTCCACCGTGAATTCAGCGAATCTGTCGAAGACGTGCGGAAGCTGCCACGCTGGCGCGGGCGATCATTTCGTCATTGGGCCGGTGCACGTCCGAATTACGACCGGAGCGGCGCATCCCGTAGTGAAGTGGATCCGATGGACTTACCTGGTTCTGATTCCGCTGACTCTGGGTTTCATGATCGTGCACAACCTGTTGGACCTTATGGCGAAGCTGATCCACCGGCGGCCGCGACACGAAAGCGGAGCACAAGTGTCCCGGATGAATCGAAATTTCCGCACTGCCCACTGGGGTGTGATCCTCAGTTTCCCGACTCTGGTCTTTACCGGGTTCGCACTGAAGTTTCCCGAGGCATGGTGGGCGCGTCCGCTATTGCTGTGGGAGGGCCACTTCGCGTTTCGCGGGGCGGTGCATCGTGCTGCGGCAGTGATACTCATCGCGTCCACCGTCTACCACGTAATTCACCTGTCAATGAACCGGCGAGACCGCCTGTTTTTGAAAGCAATGCTGCCCCAGATGAAAGATGCAACCGATCTGGTGCAGGTGTTCTCCCACAATCTGGGGCTCACGAAAATCGAGCCTCGCTTCGCGAAATTCAACTACGCGGAGAAGATGGAATACTGGGCGTTCCTGTGGGGCACGGCGGTGATGACGATCTCTGGGCTCTTGTTATGGTTCAATAATTTCACGCTGCGCTATTTACCTAAGTGGGTATCGGACGCCGCCACAGCTGTGCATTATTATGAGGCGTTGCTCGCGACCTTCTCTATCCTGATTTGGCATTTCTACATGGTGATCTTCGACCCGCTGGTTTATCCGATGGATACCGCCTGGCTCAACGGCAAAGTTCCCGCCGATCATTACCGGCATTCCCGCCCTGAATATTATCGCGCCCTGGAACGAGCTCACCTGGTCGAGCTGGCCACGGAGCCTGCCGATAACGGGGAGCAGCAAGGTGCTGCCGATCTAAGCGAAAACCCACCCACTGATCCTTAGAAGGGACCGATCGGGAGATCGGTCCATGTCCGACTTCCTGCACGCTGCGATACCTCTATGCGGTGATAAGGGATTCCAAGGCAACGCGGTTGGGGATCACCAGCGTAGAGCCGCTCTGCTCGATAAGATGCTGCCTCTTGAATCCCGCAAAAAGCCGGCTCACAGTCTCGCGTGACGTGCCAATCATTTGTCCGATCTCTTCGTGAGTGAGAGCCAGCTTCATCTGGCCGGGGCGTCTGGATTCTGTGTTTTGGTCGAGCCATCCCACGAGCAATCTGGCCAGTTTTTCGCTGGCGGAGTCAGAAAGGATCAGGTCACGGATTTCACGGCAAGTAGAGGCATAATCCTGACTGATGTGCCGGGTCACCCACAGGGCAAGCTCGCCGTGAAGGCGCATCAGGCGCAGCAAATCGCTTTGTCGGAGGAAGCTGATCTCGCTGGGCTCCTGAGTCTCAGCTGTTGCTTCATATTGGCGTCCGGAAACCACAGAAGCAACACCCAATGGGGAACCAGTCTCGACCATCCGCAGAATCAGCGTTCTTCCATCGCTTCCGCAAATGGAGAGCTTTACGCGGCCTCGCCGCACGATGAAGATGCCCCGTGGAGCTTGCCCTTCCGCAAACAAGACGGCCCCGGTTGGGTAAGTGGTTGTGACTGCCTCCTGCTCCAAGGCATCGGCCAAGGTGGGAGGAAAATCGCAAAAGGTCTTGTCTGCTGGTGTAACTTTCTGGACGTTGTTTACGATATGAGTCGCCATTGAGTGCCTCCGCTTACAGGCTTACTGTGGCAAGTCCGTCTCCAATTCTTCGGAGGCTGGCAAGACTCGCGAGCAATGCGTCCAAGCAAGAGAAACTAAATGGGTTAGTTGATTTTCGGAGAGCACGACCGCCAGCCCCCAAAGGAGTAATGAGTAGCCTCTAATGGGTGTTTTCCCGCAATGATGTGTGATCCCCATCACCAGTCGCTTGGTTATAGGGCACTGGCGCTTGGCTGAATTTGATTCAGGAATCTAGTCTTCACCCCAAACTCGTATGGATCGTGTTCAAAAGAGCAGTTCGGCTGAAGGGCTTTTCCAAAAGCGTCACGCCGGGTTTTAAGACTTCACGATTTGCCATCAGTTCGCCCGTGTAGCCTGACATGTATACGACTTTCAGCGTCGGGTGGGAGGCGCTCAGGTGCTCGGCCAGTTCCGGGCCGCTCATCCGGCGCATCACGACGTCGGTCAACAACAGATCAATCGGATCCGGATGCGTATTGACCCATTCGAGCGCGGACTTCCCGTCATCCGCCTCGACCACCGCGTAACCATGTTCCTCGAGAAGTTTTCGAGTCAAGCTGCGCATGATCTCTTCGTCTTCCACTAACAGGATCGTCGTTCCATGCCGTTTCGGACTGACGACTTCCGCTTCGGGCTTGGATGCGAGCCCGATTTTGTACTCAGCGCTAGGGAGATAGATCTTAAACGTCGTCCCCTGTCCCGGCTCGGTATAGACCAGAATGTTTCCTCCGCTCTGCTTGACGATGCCATACACGGTGGCTAGACCCAAACCAGTTCCTTTGCCCGCCTCCTTGGTGGTAAAGAAAGGCTCGAAGATGCGCGCCACCGTGGTCTCGTCCATGCCGCTGCCGGTATCGCTGACGGCCAGCACAACGTACTTCCCGGCGGGCATAACTTGATGTTGCTCACCGAAGGCCTCATCAAATCTCACCACGCCGGTTTCGAGAATAAACTTGCCGCCACGAGGCATCGCGTCGCGAGCGTTCACTGCCAGGTTGACCACGATCTGGTCGAGCTGTCCGGGATCGGCGTCGACAATCGCCGAGCTTGTTCGGGGCACAATCAGAATCTCGACATCTTCTCCCAGCAGCGGACGCAGAAGCTTGCTGATCTCCCTTAGACGCTCGTTCAAATCGAGGATCCGGGGCTGGACGGCGGAAGTCCGGTTGAAGGCCATCATTTGCTTGGTCAACGATCTGCCCCGTTCAAGCGCCTTCCCTATGTTTTCGACGTAAAGAGATGGTTCAGCGGCGGGATCAATGCGGTCGCGCAGGAACTCGGTGCAGGAATTGATGATCGCCAGGATATTGTTAAAGTCGTGAGCCACGCCTCCGGCAAGCCGGCCGATCGCTTCCATCTTCTGGGCTTGCCGAAGCTGGCCTTCCGACCTCTTCTGCGCCGTGATGTCGCGCGCGATCACCGACGCGCCCA
>JBAWCJ010000132.1:0-27268 GCA_049590215.1 Candidatus Sulfotelmatobacter sp.
AAGGTGGTTTCGTCTTCGACCAACCCTGGTGACCCGACTCACAACACGCTAGCACCCGGACTCCGGGGATGGGCGACGCACATCCAAAACACGAAGGTTGGGGATGGACCCCAGACCTACGCCGTTACCGAAACCGCGCTAGCCGACTCGAACCTGTCATCGACTGAGAACACGGACCTCGAGGAACTGTGTTCTTTCGCGATCACGCTGGGCAGCGGCAAGGGCACTTGCTCCTGCACTCCGGAAGACTCCGACTTTTAGTCTTCCGACATGAAGAGCGATCTGGCAGGACTGGAGTGGCTCCGTCGGGGAGATTCTTCGGCCAGGCCGGATCGAACCTTCCGGACGCCGGCTAACAGCCGGCGTCCGGTCTCTAGATTTACCTTCCTCCCCTGAACAGAGAAAGTTCAAAAACTCCAAAGTTCGAATCCTGAAAAGAGGAATTTCTATGCTTACGAAGCAGGCCTTTATCGCACTTGTACTGGGAACATCTCTCGCTCTCGCAGCTTTTTCCGTTCCCGTTGTTGGCCAAGATAATTCCGGCGTGGTAGCTGAGATTGCCGGCCGTAAGGTAACTGCAAGCGAACTCGAGGAAAAGGAAGCAGCCAAACTGCTGCAGGCCCAATACAAATACTACGTCGCCGAGCGCGATGCGCTCGAACAATACATCGACGACCAGCTATTGGAAATGCAGGCGAAGAAGGAATCGGTAAGCCTTGATGAATTATTCAAGCGTCATGTTTCCATTAATGTGCAAGAACCGACAGAAGATCAGCTCCGCTTCTACTACGAGGGTGTGCAAACCGACGAATCCTATGAGGAGGCGCGCAGCAACATCATCAATACCGTGCACCAGCTGCGTTTGAAAAAAGCGCGGGACGCCTACATCGCCGAACTGAGAGGGGAATACGGCGTGGTTGTTGAGTTGAGCCAGCCGAGCGCTCACGTCGAGGTTGCGAATGCGCCGAGGCTGGGTTCTGAGAAGGCTCCAGTGCAGATCGTCGAATTCGCGGACTATGAATGCCCTTACTGCCAGAAAGTGAGTGGCGATCTCAACCGGATTCGGGAACAATTTGGCGACCAGGTGTCAGTGGTTTACAAAGACTTTCCTCTTCCCATGCACCCACTGGCTGCGCGTGCCGCCGAGGCCGCACGCTGTGCGGGCGAACAGGGTGAGTTCTGGCAGTTTCATGACGCCCTGTTTCAAAACAAGAGACTTCAAATTCCAGATCTCAAACAGGAGGCTCGCGACTTGAAGCTCGATGGCGCCCGCTTTGATCGGTGCCTCGATTCCGGAGAACAGATTGCCACGGTGAAGAAAGACGCCCAGGAGGGCCAGCGGCTGGGACTGCTGGGGACGCCGAGCTTTTTTGTCAATGGTCACTTCATGAGCGGGGCTATCGGATATATAAAATTGCGAGAAGCGGTGTTGCAAGAACTGTCCGGGACGATCAATGCCAAGAAGCAAAGCGCCGCATTGGTACCTTGAAGGACGCGGACTTGAAGAACACCGCAGAGAAGAGGTGAGACGTCACCTCGAGGCTGGATGGCGACGCCCTCCCCCGGGTTATCTTCATGAATCTGCGGCGAAGCTGCCTGGCTACTTAATCTTGGTTAGTTGGCCTCACTACTTGTCGTTGGGCTGAATTTTGATCTGTGAACGGTCGGCCGCCATGATGTAGGGAACGGCAGCCATGGTGATCTTGCCGGTTACGCATACGCGCTTGCCTTGGTATGCAGTTTGCGCCTCTTCGGGGTTGGTTCCAGACTCGGACCCGAATGTGACAAAGGAGAAAACGGGATGCGGTTCGGGCTCGTCAAGATAGAAGGTTACCGGCTTGCCGTGGCCTGCGAGGCCATACCGGAAAATCTTGCTGTCTACAACCTTTCCGCACACGGTTACCGTCTCCCCGGAGTGGTTCTTGACCTCGGCGCTGGTTATGCGGGGCGGCGTCGCACTTTGAGCAGCAGCCAGAGGCAAAAGGCCCGCTATGCACATCGTCATGATAAGAGTTTTGCTGTTCGTCATATTTTAGGTTCCTTGGAATGTCTGACCCATGTTTGTCTGACCCATGATGCCAGCAGGATTTGGGACGTCCGCTCTCGGGGGTAGACAGTGAGGCATCCCGAGCGACATCTAAGCTGAAATCCGGCTGGGCGTCAATTCTCCTTTTGGCTAGGCAGATTCGAGATCGTTAGTCGGAAAGCCTAACTCGTTTGGCTAAGCCACCTGGAGAGTTGCAAGAGGATGTAACAAGAAGTAGTTCCTGTAGGCGCTGTGCTATCTGAGAAGAGGTGATTGTGAGGGTTGGTCGCGGCCTGCTGTGTGCGGTTACGACGTGTCTGCTGGCCGGTGCGTTGGCATTGGCGCAGGGTGATCAGAGTTCGCCCCCGCTTGGCTCCACAGCGACGGTCCCGCGCCTGATTCGCATCCGGGGGGCGGTGCGGGATGAGGCAGGGCAGCCGCTTAGCGGCGCGATTGGAGTAACGTTCGCGTTGTACGCAGACCAGAGCGACCAAACAGCGCTCTGGCAAGAGAGCCAGACCGTACAACTGGACTCAGGCGGGAACTATAGCGTGCTGCTCGGAGCGAGTAATGACGAGGGCCTGCCGCAGGAGGTTTTCTCGGCAGGCGAAGCACGGTGGTTGGGGGTCCGGCCCGAGGGACAAGCGGAGCAGCCACGGATTCTGTTGTTGAGCGTGGCTTACGCGTTGAAGGCGGCAGATACCGATATGTTGGGAGGTAAACCGGCTTCGGCTTTCGTGCTTGCAGACAGCCAACCCTCATCGGTATCGACATCGACGGCTCGGGCGGCCGACGCCGCCCAGCCGGGGTCTGCGACCTCACGATCCGCCCTGCCAGCGGTTACCGGCGGTGCGGGCATTGCTGCGTTGCCTTTGGCGACGGCGACGACCTGCGCAGCTGTCACCAGTGATGGAACCGCCACGGTCAACCAGATCGCGAAATTCACGACGGCCTGCAACATCGAAAATTCGGCCATCTTCGAATCGGGCGGCAGCGTAGGGGTGGGCAACACCAGCCCTGCGGCGAAGCTCGATGTATCCGGGACATCGATCATCCGCGGTTCTCTGACGGCGCAGGCGGGGGCGATTTTTCCTCCCACGGCGGCAGCTACAACTACGCAAGGATTCAACTCCAATCCCCTGGATCTTGAGGCCGCGTCATACAACACGACTTTGTTGAGATCGATCGATTACATCTTTCAGTGGCAAGCTGAGCCCACGGGAAATGATTCTACGAACACCGGAGCAACCCTGAACCTGCTGTACGGTGTGAGCGGAGATGTTAGTGAGACTGGGCTATCGATTGCCAAGAATGGGATTCTTACTTTCGCGCCGGGGCAGACCTTCCCGGTCGCTGGGACGGTCACCAGCATCAGTACTGGGGCGGGTCTGACGGGCGGACCGATTACCAAGACCGGCACCATCAGCATTCCAGCGGCTGGGGTAACGAACAGCATGCTGGCTGATTCTTCGATCAAGGTGCTGGCGGGATCTGGATTGTCGGGAGGAGGAACGGTCGCGTTGGGGGGCACGGTGACGCTCACCAATGCTTCCCCAAGTTCGGGAGGAACGGTCACCAGCATCAGCACTGGCGCGGGATTGACGGGCGGAACGATCACCAAGACTGGCACCATCAGCATTCCAGCGGCTGGGGTAACGAACAGCATGCTGGCAGATTCTTCGATCAAGGTACTGGCGGGATCGGGATTGTCGGGGGGAGGAACTGTGGCGTTGGGTGGTTCGGTTACTCTTTCAGGCAATATCTCGGGCACCGCGGATGGCATTGCCTACTTCTCGAGTCCGACAAGCGTGACTTCGACGGCCGCTCCCACGGACGGGCAAATCCTGATTGGTAGCACGGGCGACGCTCCGGTGTTGGGCACACTCACGGCGGGCGCGAACGTCAAGATTGCGAATAACCCGGGATCGATCACGATCTCCGCGACGCAAAGCACGTTCCCGTTTTTTATGACCGGCGGAGGAAGGACCGGAACGTGGCAGGCTGCGACCGAAAACACCACGAAGCTTTGGGGTCTCCTACTGCCTTACCCGGTCACCACTACCCAGATAACTTACTCAATAACGACCGCGGACGATACGGCGAATGAATATGACATCGGCATCTACAACACTTCAGGGACATTGCTGGTGGATATTGGGGCTACGCCGGGAACTAGCTTTGCGGCGTCGACGGGTTTCCACACGCTGCTTTGGACCCAAGGTTCCACCGGTCTCGCGGCTGGGGAATACTATCTTGGAATGACTACGAATTGCGCGAGTGCTTGTGCCCAAATCGCAGCCGCGGCTGGCACTGTCAGTTTCGCGGTCAACGTCTCGGCTGGCGCATCCACTGGCGGAGCTTTGCCGTCGACGATGACCGTGCCGGCCCAAGCGTGGGCCACGGGAAATCAACCAACGGCCGTGATCCGCTGATCGCTTGAGCGCGCCGGGAGCCTTGGACAGGGCCTTGTCTTCGGCGCGAAACTTCTCGATGCAAAACTTTTTCGCGTGCCCTTGGCTGTTGACTTGGGCGTCGTGCTCTCATAATCTTCAAGGCCTCAGGCGGCGTTCCCTGGGGAGTTGAGGAGCAATGGGTTCTGATCCGCTGAGTGCTGGTTCGCTGAATTCTGGTTCGCTGAATTCTGGTTCGCCTCCGCCTGTCCCGGCAGCGTTTTATGCTCCCACCAGGAACCTGCGCCGCATTGGGTTGGCGCCGTTTGTGGCGGTGCTGTTTGCCTACTGCGCAGGCGGACCTTTTGAATTGGAATCGATGATCTCGACCTCAGGGCCGGGACTGGGGTTGACGTTTCTTCTGGTTGTGCCGCTGCTGTTCTCCGTCCCCATCGCCCTGGCTACGGCTGAAATGACGACGCTGATGCCGGTGGAGGGTGGGTTCTACCGATGGACTCGGGCCGCGCTGGGAGACTTCTGGGGATTTCAGTGCGGATGGTGGAACTGGACGGGTACATTTCTGATGAGCGCCTCTTATGGCGTGGGCATGGCGGACTATCTGGAGTACTGGTTCCCCATGCATTCGCGGGTTGAACACTGGGGCGTGGCCTTCGCGTTCCTGCTGCTGGTGGCTTACCTGAATATTCGCGGCATTCACCTGGTGGGGAAACTCACTTTGATGTTGTTGCTGATCATGGCGATTCCGCTCGTAGTTTTTGTTGTTCTGGGATTTCATCAGGCGCATTTCAATCCCTTTCATCCATTTTTCCCGACGGATAAACCGTGGCAGGGAGCGTTCGGGGTGGGACTGGCGATCGCTCTCTGGTCGTACGCGGGGTACGAACAAGTTTCCACGGTGATTGAAGAAGTGGAGAATCCGACGCGGAATTTTCCGATCGGATTGGCGATTGTGGTCCCGCTGGCGGTGGCGATTTATGTGGTGACGATGGCGGCCGGTTTGGCGGCTTTAGGGAACTGGCAGGAGTGGCAGACTGGGTATCTGGTGACGGCAGCGCGGCTGATCGGCGGGAATGCGCTGGGGACGGCAATCTTCGTGGCCGCCGTGGTGTGCGCTTTTGTACTGCTGGATAGCACGGTGCTCTCAGTGACACGCATTCCGCTGGCGATGGCGGAAGATGGATACTTTCATCCGGCGCTGGCCAAGGTGAGTGCGCGGTTTGGCACGCCGGTGCGGTCGATTCTGGTTTCGACGGCTTTTTGCGCGGCGCTGGCAGTGTTTACGGTGCCGCAATTGATTGGGGTTTATGCGTGGACGCGGATGGCGACATCGATCCAGACCGTGCTCTCGTTCTGGGAACTGAGGCGGAAGTATCCGAATGCAGCGCGAAGCTTTCGAGTAGCGGGCGGTGCGGCGGGCGCGATGTTGATTGTGCTGGCTCCGACGCTGCTTTTCGCGTGGGCGATGATCTACAGCGATGTTGCTACGCGGAAGTGGGGATTGGTGAATCTGGCTTCGGGGCCGATTGCGTATCTCTGGATTTTTTACCGGCGCGGGCGTCAAGCGCGGACACAGCAGGGTGAGGTGACTGCTCAATAGGTTACTGCGGCGGCGAGCTAAGCTTCTAAGTCCTCGAAAACTTTCTCGGGCCGTTCGTGATTCCGAAGATACAAATCAAAAAACCGAAGCAGGAATGGCGTCTGGCTGCCTACTCCAGAGAATAGCAGGACGGGGACTTCCGGCTTGATGCGCTTCATCTCCGCGCGTACGGCGGTGCCAGTGGCGTCAGGCAAGTCGTACTCGAGAAGAACGCCATCGATTTCCCGATTTGTGAGCAGGCGCAGCGCTTGTGTGCCGGTGGTTGCCGCCATCACCTGGTAACCGGCGGATTCCAGCATGTACTTTAGAGCGCCCATGTACTCGGGATGGTGCTCAACACAAAGAATGTTCATATCACTCACTTTCGTGTCCGTCATGTTCATGTCCGTCATGGGGATCCGTTCCTCCGTGTTGGAAATAGCCGAGACTGTGGCGCTCTTCTTTCCGCAGGGGGGTTTCGCGAGGCAGGATTTCCTTGAGAGCCCAGTCGATGCGGTCGATGCCCTCGGAGATGACGCGAATCAAGTGCTGATCTTCGGTGACGTCTGCGGTGAGGGAAATTGCCGTCAGGGCGTTGCGGATGTGATGGTTCATTTCGGCAATCACTTGCATTCTGGCCGCAGTGAGCTGATGCTGCCGACGGGTAATCTGGGCTAACTTGGCAATGAGGCAGGCGACGATGAAGGCAGAAAAGCCTTCCGCCACGAATCTTTCGCGACTACGACCTAAATCCGGCACCAGAAGATAGTGCATGAGTTCGGTGGCGAAGAATGAGACGACTCCAACGCCGAGCGCGACACCCAGAGCAAAGAGCCATGAATCAGATTTTCCCTCTGTCCATGACGAACCCCTGGCCACGCCCCGGCGAGCGTTGGGGGGAGCGGCGACGGTTTGAATGTTTGTATCAGTCACTGGCATCAGGCCTCCTCTGGAGCCGGGGTAATTCTGGTTCTTTAAGTCACGATGTTTCATTGCTCACGTCTCAAAATCGGGTTGCGACGAAATTCGCTTGCGGCAAATGGCGCCGCAAGTCGAGGTGCTGATGTAAATGAGAAGATCTAGCTGATCGGGGGTGGGCGGTTGTAATGCCAACCATCCGTCAGGAGGTCGAGGAGAAATTCAGAAGTGCGGACTGGCTCGGATGAAACTACCGGCAGCGGCGCATTCAGCGCTCTGCTGGGGGCGGCGGCCCATTGGGAATCTTCATGATCGAAGCAGTGCCGACGGTCATGGTCCGCGTGGGTGCTGAGGTTAACTGACGCCTGCGGGAAACTTGGTGGGGCGATGCGTCCCCAGAAAATGCCGAGAGCGGCAACACACATGACCGCCGCATGGTATGAAAAGAAACCGCGGCTGCTTTTCCGGATGAGCCGGACAAGCGACATGCGTACCCCCACGTCTATAAAGATGATTCTAACGAGGTTTTAGTTGCCGCTCGCGCGTTTTTCAGATTTAGTGAGTTACTAAACGGGGTACCCTGTTTCTCGCGCCGGTGGTAGGATATCGGCCTGTTTCAAGATTCCAAACGTAGACATTGCGAGATTGGAATTGCAGATGACGAGAGCTGCGCGGGCTGTAGCGTCGCCGCGGGTTGTGTGCATCGAAGACTTCCGTCCGATCGCGCGGGCGCGAGTGCCAAAATCTGTATTTGATTACCTGGATGGCGGGGCCGAGGGCGAGGTCACCCTGCGGGAGAACTGCCGCATATTTAACGACGTGACTTTTCGGCCGCGGCATGCGGTCGAGGTTGCGAAGTGCGATTTGCGCACTCGGGTTCTGGGGCTCGATCTTGCGCTTCCTTTCCTGCTGGCACCGGTCGGCTACAGCCGGCTTATGCATCCGGGAGGGGAAGTGGCGGCGGCGCGAGCAGCGGGCCGGGCTGGGACTGGCTATATTCTGTCGACAATTTCGGGACACAAGTTGGAAGATGTGAAGGCGGGTTCCACTGGACCGGTTTTCTATCAGCTTTATCTGATGGGTGGGCGCGGAGCGGCGGAGGCCAGCATTGAAAGAGCGCGCGCGGCGGGGTTCTCGGCGCTGGTGGTGACCATTGATACTCCGGTGTCGGGGATTCGCGAACGCGATTATCGCAACGGGATGAAGGAACTGATCAGCGGAGGGCCACTGGAGAAAATTCCTTATCTTCCGCAGATTCTTTCGCGTCCGGGATGGCTTATCGGTTTCTTGCGGGATGGGGGCGTGCCTCTGTTACCGAACGTAGTCGTACCGGGCAAGGGACCGATGCCGCTGGTGGACATCAACGCTGCGCTGGCAGAATCGACTGCGACCTGGGCTGACTTCCGCTGGATTCGGGAAATTTGGCGGGGGCCGATCGTGGTGAAGGGTGTGTTGACGGGCGACGATGCGCGCCACGCCATCGATGCAGGAGCGGCGGCGGTTTCGGTTTCGAATCATGGCGGGCGGCAATTGGATGGTGTTCCGGCTTCTTTGCGGGCGTTGCCCGAGGTGGTGGAAGCGGTGAGAGGCCGCATCGAGGTATTCATGGATGGAGGCATTCGCCGCGGCGCTGACATTGTGAAAGCACTCTGCATGGGAGCGCGGGCGGTGCTTTGCGGTCGCGCGTATGCGTACGGGTTGGCCGCCGCGGGTGAGGCTGGAGTGGACCGGGCGATTGAGATTCTGCGAACTGATCTGGAGCGGACTTTGCGGCTGCTCGGGTGCTCGTCGGTCGCGGAATTGGATCGGTCTTATGTGAATGTTCCGAAGGGGTGGGAAGTGGGCGGCTAAAGCCGGAGCTGGTTTGCTAAAGCCGCGCCCTTTCAAAGCAAGTTTATTTTTGATCTAGGTTTGCGCAGCTGACTCCGTTCGCGAGGAGGGTGGTTATGCAGTGGACTCAGATCTACGATCCGCTTGGTCACTGGTGGCTTTCCACGCTGGTGGCGGGGCTACCCATCATTGTTCTTTTCGGGCTGCTGGCGGGGCTTAAGGTGAAGCCGCACTGGTGCGCGATGGCCGGGGCGGGGACGGCCGTAGCGGTTGCGATCATCTTTTTCAAAATGCCGGCGGCGCTGGCCGGGATGAGCTTTATCTATGGCGTCGCGTTCGGAGTGTTGAAGATCGCATGGATCGTTCTGGCTGCGGTTTATCTCTACGACATTTCAGTGGAGACCGGGGAATTTGAAATCATGAAGGAGTCGATTGCCGGAATCACCGCCGACCGGCGGCTGCAGGTTTTGCTGGTGGCGTTTTGTTTTGGCGCTTTCATTGAAGGAGCCGCGGGTTTTGGCGCGCCGGTGGCGATTGCCGGGGCGTTCATGATTGGGCTGGGGTTCAGGCCGTTTCATGCGGCTGCGCTGAATTTGATTGCGAACACAGCGCCGGTTGCCTGGGGCGCGATCGGCACGCCGATTCACAGCCTTGCAGCGGTGGCCGGTTTGCCGGAATCGGACATCAACGCGATGATTGGGCGGATTCTTCCGTTCACCGCGGTGATCGTTCCTTTCTGGCTGGTGCGGACCATGGTCGGGTGGAGAGAAACCTTCGAAGTATTTCCAGCGATTCTGGTGATTGGGCTTTCGTTC
Organism: Candidatus Sulfotelmatobacter sp.; assembly: GCA_049590215.1. GTDB lineage: Bacteria > Acidobacteriota > Terriglobia > Terriglobales > Acidobacteriaceae > Sulfotelmatobacter. The sequence goes on from JBAWCJ010000132.1 coordinate 9,577, forward strand.
TCCCTTACACAGTTCTTCTGGTCGAATTACGTGGACAGCAATCTTGTGGACATTATGGGAGGCGTGGTCTCGATTGTGGCGGCTTTGATTTTTCTGCGGTTCTGGAAGCCGAAGAAGATTTGGCGATTCGATTATGACGATAAGCCGGTCGCGGTTCCACCTCCGACCGGGGAGATCGCCGACCAGATGGGCGGCGAATGGACGGCGGCGGAGTTCGACGGATATGTAAAGCCGCGCAGTTACACCGCAGCACAGGTGTTGAAGGCGTGGATGCCGTTTGCGATTCTCTCGCTGTTTGTACTGCTTTGGGGATTGCCGAAGATAAAACTCGCGATGAATCAGGCGACCACGCCTGCTTTCAAAGTAATGCTTCCGAATGGGAAGGTGCGCCCGGGTCCGGCGGGATGGGATGTACCTCTGCTGCACAACGCGATTTCACGCGCGGCTCCGATTGTAACCAAGCCGACGCCGGAGGCGGCGCGATACGATTTCAACTGGCTATCGGCTACTGGCACGGGATGTTTCTTTGCCGCGATCGTCTCTGGACTGCTGCTGGGGCGGGGGCCGCTGCAGTTGATAAAGATCTTCTGGAAGACGCTGGTGCGAATGCGGCTTGCGATGATTGCAATCTCATTCATGCTGGGGTTGGGTTACGTGACGCGCTACTCGGGGCTGGACGCTGTGCTCGGTTTGGCGTTCACGCGCACCGGATGGCTGTATCCATTCTTCGGAACGTTTCTTGGGTGGCTGGGAGTTGCACTCACGGGGAGCGATACGTCCTCGAACGTGCTCTTTGGGAGCTTGCAGCGAATTACATCGCAACAGCTGGGCATTGATCCGGTGCTGATGTGCGCGGCCAACAGCGCCGGAGGAGTGATGGGGAAGATGGTGGATGCGCAGTCGATCACGATTGCCACCGCTGCTACTGAGCAAGTGGGGAATGAAGGGGTTATCTTCCGCTTTGTGGCGTGGCACTCGGTGGCGCTGTGTTCGATCGTCGGAATCATTGTGATGCTCTACGCTTATGTTTTCAAGTATGCAGTACCGCATGGGCTGACGTTTGTGAAATAGAGCGCGACGACGGAACCATCTTTCATGAACATACTTGATCTCGTTGTTGGCAAACCCATCAGAACCAGCGACGAACGGGCGGAGCAGATCGGGCCGACGCAGGGCATCCCGATCTTTGGACTCGATGCGCTTAGCTCGGCGGCTTACGGACCAGAAGCGGCCCTCACGCTTCTGATCCCCCTTGGCCTGGTCGGTGTTCGTTATATCGTTCCCGTCAGTGCGGCTATCATCACGCTGCTGGTGATCGTGTACTTCTCTTATCGCCAGACCATCGCTGCGTATCCGTCCGGGGGTGGTTCCTACACCGTAGCGCGCTTCAATCTGGGGGCTTCGGCGGGATTGCTTGCCGCAGCCGCGCTGCTCGCCGATTACATCCTGACAGCGGCGGTCGGGATCTCTGCGGGAGTTGGTTCGTTGGTCTCGGCAGTGCCGTCGTTGCTGCCGCATACCGTGTCTCTTTGCGTGGGGATTCTTATCGTCATCACCATCGTCAACCTCCGGGGCGTGCGCGAGGCTGGAGCGTTTTTTGCAGTTCCTACTTATCTGTTTGTAGGGACACTCCTGATCACTATCGTCGCGGGCATTTTCCGTGTGCTGCTCAGCGGCGGCCATCCCACGCCGGTCGTAGCGCTTCCGCCTCCACAGGCGATGACTGCGGTTGTGAGCTTCTGGCTGCTGCTGAAGGTTTTTGCCAGCGGCTGTACGGCTTTGACTGGGGTGGAGGCGGTCAGCAACGGAGTGAAGGCTTTTCGGGATCCGACCGTAAAAAATGCTCAGCGCACTCTAACGGTGATTATTTTTCTGCTAGCTGCGATGTTGGCAGGAATTTCGTATCTCGTAAAAATGTACGGCATTGCGGCAACCGATCCGGGCCAGCCCGGCTATCAGAGCGTTCTCTCGATGCTCACCGCTGCGGTCTTCGGCAAGGGACTTTTTTACTATCTCACCATCGGGTCGATTCTTACCGTGCTCTCTCTCTCTGCGAACACAGCGTTTGCGGATTTTCCTCGGCTCTGCCGTGCCATCGCGCAGAATAACTATCTGCCGCACGTGTTCGGGTACCGCGGGCGACGTCTGGTTTACACCTACGGCATTGTCGTACTGGCGCTGCTGTGCTGCGGCGTACTCATCCTGTTCGGCGGGGTTACAGACCGGCTCATCCCGCTCTATGCCGTCGGCGCGTTTATGGCTTTTACGCTCTCGCAAGCGGGCATGGTGATGCATTGGATGAAAAACCGTGGTTCCGGTTGGGTGAAAAGCGCAATGGTGAATGGATTGGGCGCGGTCGTCACCGGCACTACCACGGCTGTCGTGCTGGTTGCGAAATTCGCGCAAGGCGCATGGATCACGCTCCTTTTCATTCCGCTCACGATCGCTTTCTTTTCGATTGTCCGGCGGCACTATCACTCCGTGAAGATGCTCACTTCGTGCAAGATTCCTGTGGATGCGGCGGGGCTGAGCCAGCATCCCATTGCGGTGATTGCGATCGACCGCTGGAGCAACATCACGCGGCAGGGAATTGAATTTGCCGCGCGGCTATCTCCAGAGGTCATCGCGTTGCACGTGGAGCCCACCGAGCATTCTGAATTGCTGCAGGATGACTGGGACCAGTACGTGGAGAAACCCTTCCGCGCCGAAGGCAAGGAGCCGCCGCAGCTCCATTTTCTGCCTTCTCCGTATCGCTTTGTCATTATTCCAATCGTTCAATTTGTTCTCGATCTTTCAAAGAAAAATCCCGACCGCAGCATTGTCGTGATCATACCCGAACTGGTGGAGGACAAATGGTATGAATACTTTCTGCATAATCAGCGCGGGCGGCTACTCGAATGGGTGCTTCTGGCGCGGGGCAATGAACGCATCTTCACGGTAAGCGCCCCCTGGTATGTGAAGAAACAGGGTTGCTGATTCACTCGGGATGGCTAGTACTGGCGTCATTCCGTCCGGGGGGAATTGCCTTGCGAAGGTGCGGAAGTTTTGTCGGCGGCCTTCGACTCGGAATTTGTGGCGGCATGTTTCGCATCTTCGTCGCCGGAGTTTATTCCGAGGTATTGCACGATGAGGGAAATGCGGCGGTTGGACGGGTCAAGAGGATTATCGATCTTGCGGAGATGCTGATCGGAGAATCCGCGGACCTGGGTGACCTGGTTCGACCGGATGCCGCTGGACTGCATGAGGCGGCGGGCAGCGTTGGCGCGGTCGGTGGAGAGTTCCCAGTTACTGTAGTTGCCGGAGGCGGCATAGGGTTTGGAGTCGGTGTGGCCTTCGATGAAAAGTGTATTGGGCAACTTGCCGAGTTCGCCGGCAAGGGTGATGAGCAGCTCGCGGCCGTCGCTGTTTAGTTTGGGGCTGCCGCTTTCGAAGAAGGTTCCGGAGGCGGATTCGGTCAGTTCTATGCGCAGGCCTTCGGAGGTGACGGTCATCTCGACGTGGCTTTTCAGTTTTTCGAAGTCGTTCATCTGACGGATTTTTTGCTCGAGCTGATCCTTGAGCTTGGGCATGTCGTCTTTGGCAAGGATAAATTTCTCTGTGACGCCGGCCAGAGTGGATCCTTTCTTAGCGGCTGTGCCGTTGGGATCGCGGAAGTAGCCGCCTACGGCGTCCTGAATAGGTTTGCTGGTGTTGAGCAGCCACAACACGATGAACAGAGACATCATGGCGGTGACGAAATCAGCGTAGGCGACCTTCCATGCACCGCCGTGATGGCCCGCGTGGCGGGCCTTCTTCTTCAGAATGACGATGGGGCGAGTCTTGTCCATGGGCGGTTGGCGCGTATTTTCTAACCGGCTGCGGCGGTGGCAGCGGGCGCGGCGGTTTCTTCGGCTCCTTTGTTCCGGCAGGCAGTCTCGACTTCCTTGAACGAGGGGCGCACATGACCAGGAACGGCGCGACGGGCGACCTCGACCGCCATGATAGGAGCCGTGCCTTTCAGGAAGGAGACGATGAGGACGCGCAGCACGTAAAGATAAGCGTGCTCGTCATCGGCAAGTTTGACCATGTTGGCAGCGATGGGACCGACCAATCCGTAGCAGAGGAGGATGCCGAGGAAAGTGCCGACCAGAGCGGCGGCAACTTTCTTTCCGATTTCTTCGGGAGGGCCGCCGAGAGCGCCCATGGTGATGACAATGCCAAGGACGGCGGCCACGATTCCGAGGCCGGGGAGCGAGTCAGCCACGCTGCTGAGCGCGGCGGTGGGCATCGAGGCTTGATGATGATGAACTTCCAAGTCGAGGTCGAGCATCTGGTCGAGATCGAAGGCGTCGACGCCGGTGATGGCCATGCGCAATGAATCGCAAACAAAGTCGCGGACGTGGTGGCTCCTGAAAACGGCTGGGCCCTTCGAAAACAGCGGGCTCTTGTCGGGCTCCTCTACATCGTTCTCGAGGGCCATGAGTCCATCTTTGCGGGCCTTGTTGAGCAGGTCGTACATCATCTTCAGAGAATCGATGTAGGCCTGTTTGGTGAATTTGGAACCGCTGAAGACGCCGCCGATTCCACCGGCGATCTGCTTGAGGATGTAAACCGGATTGGCGATGAGGATGGTGCCGATGGCAGCCCCGCCGATGGTGACCAGTTCGGCGGGCTGAAGGAGGACGCGGATATTTCCGTGCTCCATGAGATAGCCGGCGGCGACGCAGCCGAACACCACGACAATGCCGATAATGGCGAACATGATTTAACTCGTCTCGCTCAATTTCCCGGCCGCGAATTGGCGGCGCCCACTGCGACCGCGCGGTCGTGCGGGACTTGATTTCCACCGAGCGCGGTCTGTGCACGATCCAGAATCGATTCGACGGTGTCGCCGCTCCGGGCGCCGGCGCAGCCGATCAAGACCGTTACCGACAGTTCTTCTCCCCACCACTGAATCGTGGCGCTGGCCATCATTTTGAGAATGCGGGCGCTGATGGTTTGCAGCGCCTCTTCGGGGCAGCCACTCAAGATAGCCAGAAATCGGTTCTCACTCCAGCTGCCGACGAAATCGGTTGGCCACACGGTATTTCTCAAGGTTCGAGACAATATCTGGAGGATGGATCGGCAAGCCACCTGCCCGTTCCGGGTGCGAAATTGGGCGAGCTCGGGAACTTCGACGCAAATCACACCAAAAGGAATTTGCAGCTGGATGAACGTGCCCAGCGCTTCCTGGAGGTGGGCTTGCGTCATGGCTTGGTTGGGCAATCCGGTAGTGTCGTCGAGGCAGCCGCGCTCGCGCATGTTGCGTTCGTTCAGATCGTGACCGGCGATGGCAAACTCGCCTTCAAAGGTCTGGATGATGCCGATGATGGAACCGTGTTTGTCGCGCAGCGGAATGGCCCAGGTATGCGCTTGAGTGCGATGTCCGGACTTGTGATGAATGAACGTGACGGCCTCCACAGGTTTGGCATTGCGCAAGGCGGCGGCGATCGGGCATTTCTCGTTGCACATTTCGCAGGTGTCTTGATTGCAATGCAGGAGGATGTTCTCGCTGCAGGCGTGGCCGAGGACCTCGATGCGCGCGTAGCCGGTGATGTGTTCGGCGCCGTCGCTCCAGAAGACGATCTTTTGCCGCAGGTCGAGGACGCTCACGCCGATTTGCAAGCCGTCGAGGATGTCGCGGTAAGTGTCGGGATCGCGAAAGGCTGGCATGTGGGCACAGGAATGCTGCTCGTTTGTTCATCGGCAGAAAATGGCTTTGGCTTCAGAGGTGTCGGGTGAGGAATCAGAAATCCTGTCGCTGCAACACCAGCGAAGACTCGGCTTTGCAAGGGCTTAGCAGATGGCACTTAAGGGACATCCAATGGCACGAGAGTGCCATTTGCAAAATCCTGCCTCAAGTTTAATTTTTCAGGTGAGCAGTTCTGGGGGAGGGCTGCCCGGGCGCCTCGATCTCGAAAGAGATTCGAGGCGCTCGTTATTTTGGGCGGACATTTCTCAGATGGACTCCAGATCTTTCTTGCGGTCTCAGGAGTCAGGTCTTAGGAGGATCTGGGACCGGTCCTCAGTTGGTGGAGATCGTGAAGTTGACGGTAATCTTGGCTTCGGTTTCGACTGGCTCGCTGCCTTCGAGGTGAGGTTTGAAGTGCCATTGCCGGACGGCGTCCTGGGCAGCTGAGGCGAGAATATGCGGGCCGCTGACCACGCGCAGATTCTGAATGACTCCGTCCTTACTAATCAGCGCCTGCAGAATCACTGACCCTTGTACTTTCATCTGCCGCGCCAGCAGTGGATAGTTAGGCCGCACCGGGTGCGCCACGATGTCGGACGCGTCGGTGGACATGCGCACGCGCTCAGAGACGTTGGTGGTCAGATTTGCAGCGGTTTCGATTGTACTGGCTGCACCGGGTTCGGCCACTGCTTGCGGTGATGCTCCCTGCTGCAAATCCACCCGCACGGAACTGCTGCCGGGCCGGAGAGTCTGGTGGGAGTCGCCGGCAACAACCTCCACTTCGAGCGGAGGCAATGCCGTACGAGAGGTTACGGCCACCGGAGCGACTGGATCGGGTGGGTCGGGAGTCTGGACAGCGGATGCGACTTGGTGCTTTGGCCTGTGATTCGATCTTGCGGCTGTGACTGGTTTAACGGTTGCTGCGGAGGTCCGCGCCGGAGCTTGCTTGGCGGGAATGCTTTCGACGGGCTGGTCAGATTCGGCGTCCGGCGCATCTGGAAACCAGAAGTCGCGATCGTGCCAAAGTACGACGCCTAACGCTAACAGAAGCAGACAGAGCGACCCCACCATTAATCTCCGCTGCTTGGGATCTTGGGGTACACGCTTGGCGGAATCCCCCAGCAAGGCTTGGTTGGGCTTCTTTACGATGGTGTTCAGAGTTGACATTATGGAAACCAGGGCTGCATCCCGGGGGAGGGCTGGCGCAAGCGCTAGTATGCCTCGAAAACGGTACAAATGCCAGCAAAAGCTACGACTCGACTGGAATCTGACGGGGTATGATTCCCTCAGTAGGCGGGGCCGGAAAACCCGGTCTGGGACGAAACTTTAAGAGGGTCTGGCGAATCCCATTCTGCAAGCGGAAGATAAATCCTTTGCGTGGAGCACATTCCCTGCTAAAGCCGCTTAATGTCTGAAGGTCACTCCATGAAGAACGCTGCTCGCAAAATCGACGAAAGCAAAGTGGATAGGAAGAAATTGCGCCAAATGGGCCGGCGCGAGTTGCTTAAGTTGACGCCGGTGCTGGCGCTGGGGGCGTTTGCCATCCCCAGTCTGCAGGAAGGATTGCTGAAGAGGGGGTTGGGGTTCAGCGACTGGGCGTCGGCACGGCTTTTCCGATCCGGCCATCTGGCGCCGACTTTCGACAATGCCGAACTGACTCCGTTTGCGAAGTTTCCCATCAACGGGTACGACGTCGACGATCCGGGAGTGATCTTTGAGAACTGGACGCTGACCGTCAGCGGTGCGGTTAAGAAGCCCGGGGACTACACGTTGGCGCAGGTGCAGGCACTGCCGCGCTATCGTCAAAACACTCGCCATATCTGCGTTGAAGGCTGGGATGTGATTGGGCGGTTCGGCGGGGCGCGGCTTTCGGATTTTCTGCTGATGGTGGGTGCGGATCCTACGGCGCGCTATATCGAAGTGAACTGCGCTGACGACTATTACGAATCGCTGGACATGGCGACGGCGCTGCATCCGCAGACTTTACTTTGCTATGAGATGTATGAGCAGCCGTTGACCCGGGCGCATGGAGCGCCGCTGCGACTGCAGATCCCCACCAAGATCGGCTACAAGCAGGCCAAGTATTTGACGGATTTGAAAGTTTCGCACGTGCTGGATCGAGTCGGGTACTGGGAAGATCAGGGCTATTCGTGGTTTTACGGATTATGAAGCGGTAGGTGTGCGTGTCGGAGGTGGGAATGAGCGGGGGAGTGATCGAAATTATTCAGGCTAGGGACAAGAACGCCGACGAGGAAGAATCGCCGGTAGTGGTGGGGCGGGCGGTTTATGAGCATCCGTTAGTGGTGCGGCTGTGCCATTGGCTGAATACGGTATCGCTGTTTGTGATGGTCGGGAGCGGGCTGCAGATTTTCCGCGCTTTCCCCAGCTTTGGGGCGAAGATCCCGCAGAAAGATTTGCTGCATTGGCCGCGCGCATTCGCAATTGGGGGATGGCTGGGTGGCGCGCTGCAATGGCACCTCACCTTCATGTGGATCTACATTGCGACTGGGCTTTTTTATCTGGGCTACCAGATTTTCAGCGGAAACTACAGGCAGGTGTTGTTTACACGCCGTGACATTCCGGGCGTGTGGCCCATGGTTCGACATTATTTTTTCTTTGGTCCGAAGCCCCCGGTGCGTGAAGCTTACAACCCGCTGCAGAAGCAGGCTTACACGATGGCGATCGGGCTGGGAGTTCTCTCGGTGCTTACCGGGCTTGCCGTGTGGAAGCCGGTGCAGTTTTCCTGGCTGGCCTGGATGATGGGAGGCTTTCACTATGCGCGGATCTGGCATTTTGCTGTGATGTGGGCAATTTTATTTTTTGTGCTGGGACATCTGGTGATGGTGATTTTGCATGGGTGGAACAATTTCGTTTCCATGATCACGGGTTGGAAGAAAGATCCCGAATACTGATGAAGAAGGTCTTAGGTCTCAGGTGGCAGGAAATTCAAGACCTAAGACTTAAAGCGAGGATTGCGAGCTGGGATGTCCGAGCCAAGCATAGTGTTGAACAACCCGGGGCCAACCGGCAGCACGCGTGAGCACGATCTGATTTTGAGCGTGCAGCGCGGGCAGCACGAATTGTTCTACGAGCTGGTGCGGCCTTATGAACGTCGGGTTTACGCGGCGGCGCTCGCGATTCTCCGCAACGAGCATGATGCTGAGGATGCGGCGCAGGAAGCAATGCTGAAGGCGTTTGCGAATATCCGGCAATTCCGGGCGGAGGCGCGATTCAGCACGTGGCTGATCCAGATCACGGTGAACGAAGCCCTGATGCGCCGGCGAAGGGAGCGAACTGTCGTGATGGAAGGCATAGACGGTCATCGTTCGGGTGATGACGAAGGCGAATATGCGCCGCGGGATTTCGCCGACTGGCGCGAGATTCCGTCAGAAGCGTTGGAGCGCAAGGAAGTGCGGCAGCGGCTGGCGAAGGCGTTGGGCACGCTCGACCGGAAATATCGCGAAGTGTTTGTGCTGCGCGATATGGAACACTTGAACATTCAGGAGACCGCCGAAGCTCTGGGCATCACGGTGGCTTCGGTGAAGACAAGGCTGTCGCGGGCGCGGCTTATGCTGCGCGATCTGCTGGCCGCCGGATGGGAGCAGGGCTGGTTCAGCCGGCTGCCGTTTGAGAAGGGGAACAAGCCATGGTAGAGAACCAGAAAATTTTGAACTGCGAACAGGTGTGGCGCGAGATTTCGGACTATGTGGACGGGGACATCGACGCAGGACTGCGCTCTGCCATGGACGAGCATTTCCGCGGCTGCCGGCGCTGTGCTTCGGTGCTGGCGGGGACGCGGAACGTCGTCCGACTTTATGGGGATGAACGGATGCTCGAAGTGCCTGCCGGCTTCGGGCAGAGGCTAGAGAAGCGATTAGAGAAGCGACTGGCGAGGAATGCTGAGATCGGGCGGGGATGGTCAACGTGGTCGGCTTGGCTGGTGCCGGTTGCTGCCTTGGTTTTGATCTCAGGAGGCGTGTTGTTGACGAACTCGCTTACCGGCGGGCGTTTCATGCGGTCGTACCATGCGGAACCTGCCAACAATATCCCCCCTGATCTGGTGGTGGTGGTTTCCGATGGATCGAAGCTCTTTCACGTGCCGGGATGTCCTTTCATCCATGACAAGGCCTCGGAGCGGACGACTACTGCGAAGGAAGCGATACGGGATGGGTACGTGCCCTGTACGCGGTGTTTGCGGCAGTATTTGAAGACGGCGCTAACGAAGCGTCCTGGGGCGGAGGCTGCGGATGTTGCTCGGCCGGAGGCAGACGGAGATGAAGAGGAAGTTCTAAATACTGCCGGACATTAGAAAAGCGCGGGCGGTTAGCCCGCGCCTGCGTTCTGGACGAACGAAATTAGTTGGGCTTCATCTGGTCGTTCTTCATCGAGTCGTCTTTCTTCATGCTGTCATCTTTCTTCATGGTGTCGGTCTTAGCCGTCTTCTTGTTGGCTTTGGCGGTCTTGGACTTGGCGGTGCTCTTGCTATCCTTCTTCATCGAGTCGTCTTTCTTCATGTTGTCTTGCTTCATGTTGTCTTGCTGCATCGAATTCCCGCTGGACTGGGCAAAGGCTGCCATCGAAGCGGCCAGGATGCAGGCGAGCGTCAAGCCGAGAGTCTTCTTCATAATGTTCTCCTTTTGAGTAGCGAGTAAGGTCGACCGGCAGGTCTTCACCCTGCAGGCTTGAGATGAGATGAGCCGGCGCGGGCAAAGTTACACCAGGGAGGGGGCAAGAATCAATCACGGGGGATAAAGGGTAGTGGTGCAGGTTGGCTTACGCGCTGGGCCGGTTAAGTGCGAGATCCTTCGCTACGCCTGAACGGCTTCGCTCAGGCTGACAGTCGTTCGGCCACGCCCTTTCCGAGCGGCATGTCTTCATAAGATCCTGCTCAGCAGGTGAGTTGGTCGCGGGAGATCTTCAGTCCGCTGAGGTTGCCGAGGGCGGTTACGGCTACCGATTCGGTTTTGAAGAATTCCTGAGCCAGGCTCTGCAGATCGTCTGCGGTTACGGCTTCGATCTTTTCAATCAGTTCGTCGAGATCCTGGAAGTGGTCAAAATACATCTCCTGACGAGCGAGATTTGACATGCGGGCCGTGCTTGATTCGAGCGAGAGCATCAGGCTGCCTTTGAGTTGATCTTTGGAGCGGCGCAGTTCTTCTGCGGGCACCGGCTCGGTCTTCAGATTATGAAATTCGCTGACCACCGCCTTTACTACCTTGGCTGCCGAGGCGAGAGATGTGCCCGCGTAGACAGCCATGCATCCAGTATCGCGGTAAGGGTTGAGATCGCTATAAATCGAGTAGGCCAAGCCCTGGCGCTCACGGATATTCTGGAACAGGCGGGAACTCATGCCTCCGCCGAGAAGAGTGTTGAGAATGTAGCCGGCGTGGCGCTTCTCATGCGCGATAGGATACGCAGGGACGCCGATGCAGAGTTGCACTTGCTCGAGCGCCTTCTTGTTGCGCAAAACGATGCGGGGAACGATCTTGGGTTCGGCCGAGTGGAACCCGTTCTTCGCGGGCTTCAGATGTTCGAAGTGCTTGACCACTAAGTCGACGAACTGGTCGTGGTCGAGATGCCCCGCGGCGGCTACGATGATGTTGCCGGGAGCGAAGCGGTGGGTGTAGGTGTCGAGCACGGTCTCGCGCTCGAATTTCTTTACCGTCTCTTTCGTCCCCAGGATTGGCTTACCCAGCGGGTGATCTTTCCAGAAGTTCTGCGTGAAGATTTCGTGGACGAGGTAGTCGGGATTGTCTTCGTCCATCTTAATTTCTTCGAGGATTACGCCGCGCTCGCGGGCAATGTCCTCGGTTGTGAATGTTGGATGGAGGACCAAGTCGGTGAGAATATCCAGCGCGACCGGAAGGTGTTCGTCGAGTACCTTGACGTTGAAGCAAATGCATTCTTTGGAAGTGAAGGCGTCCATGTTACCGCCGATGGAATCGACCTGGCGGGCGATCTCCTCAGCAGTGCGGTGCTTGGTACCTTTGAAGACCATGTGCTCGATGAAATGCGAGATGCCGTTCGATTGCGGCGTCTCGTCGCGGGAACCGGTTTCGAGCCAGATTCCGATGGAAGCTGAGCGGATGTGCTCCATCTGCTCGGTGATTACAGTGAGGCCGTGGGGTAAGACTTGACGACGGATATTGCGGACTTCTTTTACCATGTTAGTGCGAGTAGGACTCCTCTGGAAGGTGCTCTACTATTCTTACACATCTGGAGTCTGGGTGGGTGAGGGACGGCAAAGCCTGTTAGTGGTTTAGAATCAGCTGTTTGTGTCGGCTTGCCCTTGTCAAGCTCAGCGGCGGGGCCTGCGTGGGAAGTCCCTGGCAAAGTCGCAGCGTCTGATCCGGCGTAGATTAGGAGGAAAACGTGACCGAAAACAGCACCCACTTCAAAATGGTTGACTACGACCGCCTCACGGCTCGGCAGAAGGAGTTGTTCAACTTCCAGAAGATCGCGGCCACGCTTGCCGACTACGGGTTTAACTGCATCAAGTTAGCCGACGACTGGCGGGGAGCGGATTTCCTCGCCTACCACATAGACGGCGAGAACACATTGAAGGTGCAGCTGAAATCCAGACTAACAATCGATCAAAAGTATTGCGATAAGAACATCTGGATCGCATTTCCCTATGGACGCTATTGGTACCTCATTAAGCACGATTGCTTGGTTGAGAAGGTTCGGAAGCATACGAACTGGCTGAATAGTCTTTCGTGGAAAGATAAGCACGGGTACTCTTCTGAAAGTATCAACGTCGGTCTGTTGGAAAGTCTCGCTGAGGACCGGATCGGGCCCGTCTATGCGGTTTTTGCCGATGTCTGAACCGGTCACATTGGCGCTCGTAGGTATGGATCGTGAGGAAATAACCGCTTTGGTCAGCGAAGCGGGGGAGCCGAGCTATCGCGCCAAGCAGATCATGGATGCGCTTTACCGGCAACGAGTGGAGACGCTGGAGGAAATTTCCACACTGCCGCAGGAGTTTCGCGAGCGGCTGGCGGGGAGCGGGGTCACGGTCGGAACAGCGCGGATTGAGAAGAAATTTGTGTCGGTGGATGGGACGGTGCGGTATCTGATTGGGTTTGCTGACGGGCAGAGTGTTGAGACGGTCTGGATGCCAGAGGGGGATGGCGGGGAAGCCGGAGACGGAAGTGAAGCTGGGGCAGAAGCTGAGAGTATCGCGGTAAGTACCTCAGGGGCTAAAGCCCAATTACAAACAGCCGAGCTTAACGCAGGCCGGGAAGCCCTGCTCTACCCTTTGCAGAAGCGGGTCAGGCAGGGACGCTCAACGATTTGCATTTCCAGCCAGGTGGGTTGTGCCGTGGATTGCCAGTTCTGTTTGACCGCGTTGCTCGGCGTGAAGCGCAATCTGACTGCGGGTGAGATTGTGGGGCAGGTTTGTGCAGTGCTGAAAGATCAGAAAGTTTCGCCGCCTGAGGATCGCATCAACCTTGTCTTCATGGGCATGGGCGAGCCGTTTCTGAACTACGAGAATTTCGTGAAGGCTTCGCGTTTGATGGTAGAGGGCGTGGGGATTGCGGAGCGGCGGATGACAGTGTCGACGGCGGGAATTGTGCCGCGCATCCATGACTTTGGTGACGAAAAAATTCGGCCGAAGCTGGCAATTTCTTTGAATGCTTCAAACGATGGTCTGCGCACGCAGCTGATGCCGCTGAACAAAAAGTGGACGCTCAAAATGCTGATGGCTGCGGCGCGGGAATTTCCTTTGCGCACGCGGGAGTGGATCACATTCGAATACGTGCTGCTCGGCGGGGTGAACGACGCGCCGGAGAACGCGAAAGAAGTTGCGGAGTTGGTGCGCGGGATACGCTGCAAAGTGAATCTGATTGCGCTGAATCCGGGGCCGGGAATTGACTTTACGACTCCCAGCGTGGAGCGCGTAGCGGCGTTTCAGAAGATTCTGCGGGACGCGGGGATTCCCGCATATGTGCGGCGTCCGCGGGGCCGGGACATTTATGCGGCCTGCGGGCAGCTCAAGCGAACGGTTGAGACCGCCACATTACCGGGACCCCAGGATCCGACCCTTTCTCCTTCTCCAGCTCCGGAGGAATGACGGGGATTTCGACCCGGATCGTAGTCCCCACGTTCGGGTCTTGCCGCCAGAGAATCCGTCCATGGTGTTGCTGCAGGATGCCCTGACACGCGCTTAGTCCGAGGCCGGAGAGAGTTTCCGGAGAATCGAGATCGGGCGCGGCGTTTCCGAGAGTCTGGTTCCTGGTGTCGGCGGGATTGGCATCCGAGATGTGGATGATTGCAGTCCCGTTCTTGCTCTCCGCGGAGATGGTGAGAATCCGGCTGCCGTGCTGGCCGACGACATGCAGCGCGTCGTTGATGATTTGCACGCAGACCTGGAGCAACTGGTTGGAATCTCCGCGGACCAGCAGCAGTTCTTGCGGATACTCGGTGCGGACTTCGATCTTGAGAGCTTGCCACTGCGGTTGCGAAAGCTTGACGGCGGTGCGCAGCAACGTGTTGAGATCGACGGGGGCCAAGGTAGCCGGGCCTTGTTTGGCAAAGCTGAGCAGGCTTGCGACCAGCGACCGGGTGCGCCGGGCATGCTGCCCGATTCTTACCGCCAGTTCGCTCTGTTCCGCAGTGAGTGGCGTACACAGCAGCAGATCGGAATAACCAAGCATGGCCGTGATCGGATTGTTGAGTTCATGAGCGGCGCCGCCCAGCAGTTGGCCGATCGAAGCCAGTTTTTCGGACTCCGTGATCTGGGTTTGCAATCGCTTCAGGTTGGTGAAGGATTCGCGCGAGTGAGTCAGGAGGCGGAGCAATTCCCCGTCGAGCAGGCGTTGCCGGACGAAAACCATTGCACCCATCAGAACTGCCGCGGCCAGAGTCAAGACCACGCGGAACGAACGGACGCGAGGGGGTACGGCGTCATCGAGCAGAGCCCACGCGGCAAAGATCGGGAGCGAAAAGGCCGCGATCATTCCCAGGCGGGCAAGCCACACTCCGTGCGAGGTGGAAGTGGAGCGGACGCCGGGTTGGGGCTCACTCTCATGGGTTCGCAGACCGATGATGGTGATCCAGGCCATCGAAACTGCAAGGGGAATGTCGTAGAGGCTTCCGGTGTAATAGCTGTGCCGGCCAATGGCCCAATTGGCGATGTGAGAACTGGCGGCGTAAGTGAAGCTGGCGCCGAACAGATTGGCGTAGAAGATTTTCCAGCCGCCTTTGCTTCCCAGCCAGGCCAGAACCAAGGCGCCCAGAAACGCCACTTTTTCGATGAGATACAACGAGTTCAGACCATGGTGGTAGGCCGGTATGTTGGGCACGACATATTGCCAGGGAAGCACGATGAGGACGTAGAGAGAGATCCACCAAACCCTCATCAGAGCAAAATCGAGGCGGCGGAGGCGCGCGGCGTACTCATCCTGCGGAGCCTGAGGACGGAGAGCCAGAGCGGCCATCAGCGGTACGATGTGAAGAAAAAGGATGATGTCGCCGGCGCACAGGTCGGGAACATCGGTGCGCAACCAGAGTTCGAAGTAGATCCAAACGAACTGGTAGGCAAACCATAGGGCCATACCGGTAGCGAGGAGCGACCAGAACAAACGCAAGCGCCCGCGCGAACGCACCGCGTGAGGGATGAAGGAGAGCGTCCCGGAAAGCAACAGGAGGGACTGACTCATGTCGCTGAGAGCGGTCAGGCGAAAGGACTGCGGCAGAATCAGAGCAGCCAGGACTAGAGTCGCAAGGCAGGCTGCAACTACCGCGGTCCACACTTTGGCATAGGTGCGCAAGTAGACGATCCCCGGTGCCATTCTAAATTGGGATTGGACGAGGTCCGGGTTACTGAAGTAACAGCCGGGTAGAATGCAAGAGGCCCGGTCAATGCAAAGACAGGGGCGCGGAGGAAGCCTGGCGGAAAGTTTCGCTTGCTACCTGTCTTTCTTATCAATAATATGCGGGACATTCCTATGATCGACAAATTCGTACATCTGCGGGAAATGATTCGACTTGCACGCTGAAAGCAATCGCCGTTTTATTGGAAGGCCGTTGGCTCCAGCCGATCCTAGCGAGATTCGGCGAATCGAGCGCTGGCTGGCCACAGCACGCGTGTTTCTCGCGGCTTCCGCTCTGGCCGCGATCTACATGGACCCCACGCAGCTGGGCAACTCCCCGGCAGCCTATGGATTGCTGGGTTTCTACATGGGAAACAGCATCCTCGTACTGATGCTGGTGCGGCGGCGCAAGGCGTCGACCGCTTCGTTTCGGCTGCTCGTGCACGCGGCGGACATCGTATGGCCTGCTTTCATTTCCGTGTTTGCGGAAGGTCCGAGAAGCCCGTTCTTTCTGTTCTTTTTCTTCGTGCTGACGGCGGCGGCCTACCGCTGGGGCTTGTGGGAGACCTTGAGCACGGCGGCTGCCGAAGTCGTCTTGCTTTGGGCAGAAAGCTTTCTGCTGTTGCATGTGTGGGCAGGGCGTGCGGGAGGGCTGCCGTGGCACGCTTTGTCAGGCCTGCAAGTTAATGTAACCGAGTTCGAGCCGAAGCGCTTGTTCATGCTGTCGGTGTACCTGCTGGTGATGGGCCTACTGCTGGGTTATCTGGCCGAGCAACAGAAACACTTGCGCGCGGAGAAAGCGGTTGTGACCCGCATGCTGTCGAAGGTGCGAGTGGATGCGGGACTGACGGGAACGTTACAGCAGATCAGCCGCGAAATTGTTAGCATGTACGGGGCTGATCGGTTGCTCGTAGCCTCGCAGGAAATCCACAGCCACAGAACTTTTCTGGGCGAATTGCACAACGAAGATGAGACTTCCGATTTCGTGTGGCTGGACTCCAGCCCCCGCGAATCGAAGATTTATCTGGAGGATTTTCCGGGAGAAGCATTTTATGCAAGGAGCGAGGGAGACCGCTGGTCCGTCGTGGCAGTGGACCGCGAAGGTAATCCGTTGCCCTCGCCCTCCACCGAGGCGCTAGTACGTCTCAAGCAGCGCCAATCCTTCAGCTCTGCCGTTGCGGTTTCTTTCGTCTTCGGAGGCGAGTGGCGCGGCCGCGTGCTGGTGTTTGATCCGTCGTGGCATGGCGACACGCAGGAGCAGCTGCGCTTTCTGCTCGATCTGTTCCGGCAAGTTGGGCCCGCGGTTTACAACGTTTACCTGCTGCACCGGCTGAGGCGCCGTGCCAGTGCGGCGGAACGCGCGCGCTTCGCCCGGGAACTGCACGATGGGGCGGTGCAGTCGCTGATCGCGGTGGAGATGCAGGTGGATGTGCTCCGGCGCCAGGCGGAAACGACGCCGGCTGTGGTCGGTGGCGAGCTGGGCCGGATTCAAGGTTTGTTGCGGGAAGAAGTTCTCAAGCTGCGCGAATTGATGCAGCAAATGAAGTCGATCGACGTCGATGCCCGAAGATTCCTTCACCTGGTGACCGACACGGTGGAGCGGTTTGAACGGGAGACGGGGATTTCGGCGCGCTTCGTGACCGATGCTGGAAAACTGGAGATGCCGGACAAGGTCTGCCGCGAACTCTTGCGGATTGTGCAGGAGGGGCTGGTGAACGTGCGCAAGCACAGTGAGGCACGCCATGTGCTGGTGCGGCTGAATTCGAGTGCCAGCCAGTGGAGCCTGATGCTGGAGGACGACGGCAGGGGGTTCCCGTTTTCCGGCCGCCTCACGCAGGAGGAATTAGATCAGACGGGCCGGGGCCCCATGATCATCAAAGAACGTGTACGTTTAATTGGGGGCGCACTCACGATAGAATCAACCCCCGGAGTAGGAACACGCCTGGAAATCAAAGTTCCGAGAGGTGGAGAAGTCTCCGATGAACTTTAAGAAGTCACAGCCTGTTCGTATCGTGATCGCCGATGACCATCCAATTTTCCGGGATGGCCTGCGGCGGCTTCTGGAAGCCGAACCGGATTTGAAGGTGTTGGGTGAGGCTTCCGACGGCGCCGAAGCTGTAAGACTGGCGCGGCAACTGAAGCCCGACATTCTTTTGCTCGACCTGGC
>JBAWCJ010000133.1:0-3542 GCA_049590215.1 Candidatus Sulfotelmatobacter sp.
GTCACGCTCGGTCGGCGTAGCTCGCGATGCACCACCGCCCAATCCGGCTGCGGACGGTCATCGCTGGGCAAATCCGATGGTGGCGGATAAAGCCGGGTCTCGAGCCGGACATCGTCATCCAGCTCCGGCGGTAAAGGCCAGGTCAGTCCAGCGCGGCGCGTACGGTTCAGGTACTTGCTGACCGTTCCTTGAGCCAGGCCAAGGCTCCGGGCAACGCTGCGCTGAGACATGCCGACGCTGTGGTGCAGGCGTAGAACTTCACGAATGTGGCGCATGGACAGTCTCTCAGTCGGCATCTCGATCCTCTGCTCTAGGGGCAAAGGGCCAAGCTACCTGGGTTGCAGACTGTCAGTGGTGAGCGCCTCCCCGTCGTCTTCCGGCCTGATCACGATCGCTGGAAATGGCGATCACGATCCGCTGGAAACCCTGATCACGATGCTCTGGAATCAATGATCACGATGCTCTGGAAACCGTGATCACGATCAAGGCGAACGCGCATGCCGACCAAGTCGCCTGTTCGGACGGTCCTGCATCCGTTCGATCAGATTGGAGCGGGAGATCCCGATCACCTCTGCCACGGCCTTCACCGGGAACCGTCCTTCGGCAGCGACGGCGGCAGCCGCAGCTGTTTTTTTGAGCCCATGGCATGCTCGAGCGCTTCCTTGAGAATCTCGGTCTCCAGTGTCTTCTTGCCGAGCAGCCGGTGAAGCTCGCGAACCTGGCCTTGCAAGGCTCGATAGTCCGATGCCGGCACGACCTCTTCGCCGCTGCCCGCGGCGGTCAGACCGCCTTGCGCCACTAGGCGGCGCCACGTGAACAGCTGGTTCGGGGCAACGCCGTGTCGGCGAGCCACCAAGCTCACCGTCATGCCCGGCTCGAAGGTCTCCTCGACCATCCGAACCTTCTCGGACGCCGTCCACCTCCGACGGCGTTGAACCGACGTGATGATCTCAACTCGATCCGTAGGGTTGGTCATAGACACGTTTGTATGCCTCACACTTGCTAAGTGGGAGACCGTGTCCGGTCACTTCGGGGGCTATCTCATGAGAGTTGATCCTGACATTATCGCAAATGAGACTGGGACGGCATTTGTTAGTTTGCTGGGGTATGTTTCAGCACTGTTACCCAACGGCCACAGTTACTGATAAAAACGTGTCGACGTCGCATCGAATCATTGAAAAGCCATCATGATCTCCCGGAATTGTTTGATTGGGGGTGGGCATGTGTCGGAATATTTGTTCTCAGCTAGGAACATTGGCTGTTGTCCCTTTTTTGTGGCGAGGTTTGGTCGCCGCGATTGCAAGCACCATTACGGTTACGGCAAGCCCTGCTGAAACTTACTCTACGTATAGGGTGCTTTACGTCGAAGACATCCCGGATCGGATAATCTCAGATCAGATCCTGCTGGACGCCTTTGGATACCTGGGCGGGTTGCTTGAAGCCCGCTTCTATGAACCGCACTCGACGACGAATGATCCGCGTTCCGAAATCCAGGACGCCGCGTCTTTGTACGGATTGGATTTGGCAATGATGATGTCCATCGCCAAGGTCGAGAGCGACTTCAACCCCGGCGCACGGACCGGTTCGTACAAGGGGTTGTTTCAACTGAGTGACTATGAGTTCAACAAGTACGGCGATGGAAGCATCTGGGACGCGAGAGACAACGCACGCGCGGCCGCACACATGTTTCTGGTTCAAGCCGAAATGTTCAAACGAGCACTTGGTCACTATCCGGATTACGCCGAGAGATACATGGTGCATCAGCAAGGTATCCAAGGCGCGACTGAACATTACGCACATCCCGAGCGCCCTGCATGGCAGTCCATGTGCGCGACCGACGAAGGCCTGCTTAAGGGTGAGCAATGGTGCAAAAGGTGCATATGGGGAAACCTGCTTCCAGAATGGAAACGCGCATTCGGAAGTGTGGAAAGCATCCACAGCGGCGACTTCATCGGCCTTTGGACTGGACGTATTGATCATCTCGCAAATAAATACGGAGCAGCGAGTAGCGGCGTGGCTGTAAATCCCAATCCCAAAATTAAGACTCGACGCTCGGCGACTTTGGCTCGCAGTGAGCCTCGAGGGCCTCAGCACCGTGTAGCGGAGGTTCGAGCTAAGGCAGCTAAGACCGTCGCAGGGCGCGCGCGACCAACGTTGGCGCGCAGCGAGCCTCGCGCGCCCCAGCCTAATGCGGCGGAGGTTCGAGCCAAGGCAGCTAAGACCGTCGCACGACGCGCGCGACCTTTTTCAACGGTTGCCGACACTGCTGCGAATGACAGCAATCGTACTGTACGGTCGCCAATAAAGCCGCGCCGAGCGATATCTGGGTCGCAGCCGATTCAAAAACGCCTGCAAAAGCAGGCAGCGGCTGTTCCTCGGTGAGGAAGAGATCGCCGCCGGCGAATGTATCGCAGCGAACGGTGACGAACGTCGGCGAGCAAGGTACCTGGCGTAGGTGACCGCCAAAATAATCCTAAGCCTGTCACTGATCTGCGCGAGATCCAGCGAAAAGGACCTTAGCTGCGAACATGTCGGCTTAGGGCCAGCAAAAGACCTGCTGTTGGGCAGCGAGCTAACGACCGAAACCAGCGTCCGAATAAAAGATCGGCTGCCTTTCCCTCGTTTTCATCGCCGACAAGTTCCGGAGCCATCTCTGCGCGGAGCGGAACCAATACTGGTCAGCTGGGGGCAGCTGGTCGCGCTGACGCGTAGTGCCGACCCTCAGAACGACGTGGGCGAGATCGCCAGGAGGCGCAGAGTAGATGGGTGTGCCACAGTCGGCGCAGAACGTCTGCTCGCGTCGGTTTCCGCTCTCGCCAACCTTCACATAGACTTTCGGCTCACCCGATAGCAACACGAAGGTGCCCTCCTTCGCCGGCACAACTACGCGAAATGCCGAGCCCGAAAGGGTTTGGCAATCCGTACAATGGCAGATCACAACTGTCGCAGGATCGATCTCCGCCTCATAGCTGATGCGACCACAATGGCAACTTCCATCGATCTTCATGTCACACACCCGTCGATGAGACCTCGCTCAACATCTCCTCAGTCAATTTCAGCCGCGTTCGATGCGGCCGGACCGGCACCAACTGATTGCGTCTTCCAGCCGGTCGTCACCCCAGAATAGTTCGCCGCCTACCGCGAAGGTCGGTGAGCCGAAAATTCCAAGTTCTCTAGCTGCATCCGTCTCGGAAGTAAGCGCTATTTTCGCGTCTTCGGAATTTGCCAGCTCCAGTATGCGCGGCGGGTCCTGGCCGATATCGCGCAAGCTTTCTGATACGTTGGGCTCGCTTCCGGTCTCCTGCCCAAGCTGAAACCAGCGGCCATAGGCCGCTCGCACATAGTCGGCACCCCAACCTTCGCGCATCCCCACGATTGCAACAAGATTGGCCATCACCGATTGCTTGGCCGGATAAGGCGCAGGAAGTTTGACCGGGATGCCGTACATGGCCGCACGCCGCTCGATGTCGCGCCACATGTATGCAGATTTGGTAGGCTTGTCAGCGAATGGGACGTGCTTCATCTCTTGCAGAATGATGAGG
>JBAWCJ010000134.1:0-21140 GCA_049590215.1 Candidatus Sulfotelmatobacter sp.
TCTATCCGGAAAGGCAGAAGAGGTCAATATATTTCTCGCAGCTTTACTTAACTTTACCGTCACCTCTCCGAAAACAAGTGGCCAGTGTTCAGTGGCAAGTGCCCAATAAAACCAATCCCAGGTTCAAGATCCGGACCTCACTGACCACCGGCCCTGATCACGGCCACCGATCACCGACCACCGTTCCCGATACCCCTCCCACCGCGGATTCCTGCTCTTCAAATCGGGAAAGAATCTCAAGCTCTTCACCCCCGCAAACGACCCCACCGGCAACAGATACCAAACTTCCTTCGTGCCAATCCCCTCCACCACCACATGCGCTGCCAGCACATCAATGTCGGCAGCAGTATAAGTTTTCTTCCCTTCGCCGCGCGTCGAGTAAACCGGCTGCACATCATATCCCCCGCAGTTCAACCTCCCCGTGGCCTTAACCTGCACCCGCAACAACCGCCCCTGCGGCCGCGCCCAAACGATAAAGTCATACTTCTCGCTGTCGCCCCAGGGCAAAGCCAACCCAAATCCCAGCGATTGCGCCTTCACCAGAAATGCCGCCTGCGACAACTCCCCCATCCGCTTCGGTTTCGATCTCTGACGTTCCCACCATCCCGCATCAGCATCCGCATCCGCAAAAATCCATGGACCAAATCCCGGAACCGCGTCGTCCCCGTCACCGCACTTCGCACCATTTGACATTGCTAGCCTCTCCACCCCAATCGCCGCCGCCCTAACCAATCCTCCAGGCACGCCCTGCCGACCACCGCCGGAGAAGCCTCAAACCGACAAACTTCCCCACCAATAATCTAGTACATCGCTCGCGTCAATCGAAGTCCAGGTCATCCCGCCAAATATTTTCAAGGATTTCCACAGCGGGAAAACTCCCGGGACCGAGTGCGAATGGAGCAGGACCTTCCAGGTCTGCGTTCAAGGACGAGCTTTTGAATCGGGCTTCAGCTCCAAAGGGCGAAAGTAGATTCAGGATCAATCCAACTTCACCAACACCGCCACATCCAACCCCGAATAATATTTCCTAACATCCCCAGCCCCATACTTCTCCCGAAATTCCTCGACCACAGCCTTCACCGCCTTAGCCCCGGTAACCGGCACAGCGCGAAACTCCGCCTTCACACCTCGCGCATCAATCCCGATCGACGGATTCTTCAGCACGTTCCTGTACCACTGCGTCTCCGATCCCGACACCGGCAGCAGATGAAGCTCATCACCCTCCACCACAAACCAAACCGGAATCGAAATCTTCCGCCCCGACTTCCTCCCAATCACGCTGATCGTGATCTCCTTGTAACGGCTAAGTCGATCCTTAAGACTGTCCTTCGCAGTTGCCACGGCAATCCTCCTCTACCGCACAGGCAACCATTCTACGTCCGCCCGGGGACGTATAGAGCGCGGCTAGAGCAGGGCCTCAGCGGCCTGCCCCAAGCTAAGTCGAACGCGCAGCGTAAAGGAACCCGACGTGCAACCGGCAGTCTGGCTGCACGGCAAGATATAAGGAGAGGCTTATGCTGGAAGTGATCGAACTGCTGCTTGGGATTTGGATGCACCACAAGCCAGACCACATTGGCCCCGAACCCTGGAGGCCGCTCTCATGACTGCGGCAACCATGACACCCACGACGGCCAGGTCCTCGCACCACTCCCGAAGCGCCGTCCGTGAGGTTGATGTTGCTTCTTGATTCTGAGTATTTCTGTTTGCGAAGGCCAAGGCGGGAAGGGCATGACGCCAAGTCGCGCCCAAAACCGATACCACCGTGGACGAGCACCGTGCCGGCGCCGCGTGAGCTCTCTAACTTCGCGCGAGCGAACCACAGCAGACCAGGCTTCTAGGCCTGCGTTAAGGCGCCAGCATTTGAACCGGGGCTGCTTGGCGGGAGCCTAGACACGCACCAACAGAGGCGCGCTTCTTTTGCACGAGACGCTTACCTGGGTCTCATTTCGTAAAAATACCGTGATCCTGGTCGTATTTCTGCTCGACCTTCGCAGCCTCACCCGCCATTTCATCTGCATCTTTCTCCAACCGCTCGGAGATAGCGGCCTCGTCAGAGCGACGTTCCTTTGATGGCTGTTGCGGTGAATCCTTCTTGATATCCGGCATAGTGCACCTCTCGCTTCATTATAAACAATTGACAGACGGTCGATTAGCAAGTCAGCGTCCCCAAAACGGGAAAGATGGACCGGAAGATGACAGAAGAAGACCGGGAACGGGATGCGGGCCATCGATAATTATTCGGAGCTTTTCTATACCAGCTTGCTGATATTTACATTGTGTAAATACACCGTATGCGTTACACTTGGGATGAGAAAAAGAACCGCCGCAACCGGAAGTTGCATGGAATTGCCTTCGAAGACGCGATTCGAACCTTCGAAGGCCCGACTCTCGAAAGCCCGGATGATCGATTCAACTACGGTGAGGACCGAGTCTATGCCATCGGGTCGGTTAATGGGTTCGAAATCACCGTAATTTATGCCGATAGGGAAAAAGACGAGAGGCGCATCATCTCGGCGTGGCGCTCAGAGCCGCGCGAGAGAAGGCGGTATTGGCAAAACATCGAAGTCTGATCGGCCTATTTCCAAACGTCTGAATGGCACGGACTGGGAGAGACTGCGCCGCATGACACCGGCCGAAATACGCCGTGGCATCCTTACCGACCCCGACGCCCACCCCACCGACACCGCCTTCTGGAAAAACGCCAAGGTTGTCATGCCGGTGCCCAAAACAATCGTGACCATGCGCCTCGACGCCGACCTGCTCCGCTGGTTCCGCCAACAGCGCGGCTACCAGACCCGTATCAACGCCATCCTCCGCGCCTACATGAACGCCCAGGCCTGAAGCGGTGTGGAGCGGGCGCCCTCGCCCGCTGCTTTTGATCCTGGTATCCGCAAAAACCAAGAGGGTCTCCACCTTTCGCGTCCTTTGCGAAAGGGCCTGCCATGAGCTTGCCGAAGTGCGCGAACCGCCGGCCTCGCGGGATGCGCCCATTGGGAACCGGGCCGCCGGGTCAATGAGTGTAATGGCGACTTATCGCCCAGTTGCCGTTCACTGGGGCTAGAATGAACGCCATGAAGCGCAAGGGTTTGTTCTGTCCAGAATGTACCCGACAACTTAGCTACTCAGTTGTCAAAGCGGGAACCTGCCCTCACTGCAAGACCAAAATTTGCATTCCAAAAAGCTCGGGTCGCCCCGGAGCGGTCGGTGGTGCGATTGCCGCAATATGGTTTGTGGCCGTGAGCTATGGCCGAGTGTGGGCTCCGCCAGTCAATGGTGTCGTTTCCCTTCTATGGATGGTAGCGGTGTTCGCTGTGTTCATGGCGGGGACCTTGCTGTCGGATTTTGTATTGATATTCTTCCTCCCACCCGTGGTGGAGCGTGTTTATGCCAATGATACGTACACGACTTTGCGCCTTGACGACTGACCGTTGTTAACAGGCGTTAACACTCATTGAGAATTACCCGGCGCCTACTACTTCACCCCCAACTGCCAAAACAAAAACGAATAAGCGTCCGTATCCTCCTCGATCTGCTTGCCCACAGGCGTTCCCGGCCCATGCCCCGCCTTCGTCTCAATCCGCAGCAGAATCGGACGCACCCGGCTCCCACCGTTCGCAGCCTCAGCCTGCATCAAAGCCGTCATCTTCCTCGCATGCATCGGGTCAACCCGCGAATCGCTATCGGCCGTGGTAAACAAAATCGCAGGATATTCCATCCCCGCCTTCACATGGTGATAAGGCGAATAAGCATAAAGCCACTTGAACTGCGCCGGATCCTCCGCGTTTCCATACTCCGGAATCCAGAGCCTGGCAATCTGAAATTTCTGGTAATGCAGCATGTCGAGCAGCGGCACGTCACAAACCACTGCACGAAACAGGTCAGGACGCTGCGTGATCATCGCCCCCATCAGCAACCCTCCGTTTGATCCTCCCCAAATAGCGAGATGGCCCTTGTCTGTATATTTTTCCGAGATCAAAAACTCGGCAGCCGCGATCATGTCGTCAAACGCATTCTGCTTTTTGTCGAGCATGCCAGCCCGGTGCCAGTCTTCGCCAAACTCCGACCCGCCGCGCAAATTGGCGACAGCGTAAACTCCGCCATGCTCCAGCCACAGAAAAATGTCGCGGTCGAATTCCGGCGTGAGGCTGATGTCGAAGCCGCCGTAGCCCGTAAGCACCGTCGGATTCTGTCCGTCTTTCTTCAATCCTTTTTTAGATACAACGAACATGGGCACCCGCGTCCCATCTTTCGAGTGGTACCACTCCTGCTCGACTTTGTATTCTGCCGGATCAATCCCAGGTGCATCCACCTTGGCCCACAGAGTTGTGCTGCCGGTCTTCAGGTCGTAACGGTAAATTGAGCGCGGGATGGTGAAGGATTCAAGTCCGTAGAAAACCTCGTCGCGGTCCCATTTGCCCTGCCACGCGAAAACGCTGCCGAGCGCCGGCAGCGTAAGGTTGCTGAGCAGAACGCCCCCGAGATCGAATACCTTAAGTTGTGACGTAGCATTCTGCTCGTACTGCGCGAAAATCTTTCCGCCCCACAATTCAGCATCCTTCAAAACCCCGCCCGCCTGCGGAATGATTTCCTGCCAATCGTCGCGATCGTAATTGCCGGCCTCAGCCATGAACACGCGGAAGCGCGGAGCATCTTCGTTGGTGACAATGTAAATCCGCCCGTTGTACAGGGTCGCGCTGTAGAGAAAGTTCTTGCCGGTAGTAATACGCGTGGGCGGCGTGCCTTTTCTCAAATCCATCAAGAACAGCTCAGTCTTGATCCAGCCCTGCGCCACCGTGATCAGCAGCAGGCTGCCATCGTTGTCGAGGTTCACGCTCGGCCAATCCTCTGGATCGCGCCCCTCGCCAAATATCGGCGGATCGGTCGTGGGATCGGTTCCCAGCAGGTGATAGAACACGTGCCGGTTATAACGCTCCTGCCCCTCCGGCACGTCCCCTTTATTGGGATACCGCGTGTAATAAAAGCCAGAGTTGTCGAGCGACCACGCAACGCTGGCTGCCCGCGTACGCTGAATCGTATCGGACAAAAGATTGCCAGTCTTGGTGTCGATAACGTGTAGTGTGCTCATCTCCGACCCGTTCAGCGAAGTCCCGTAAGCAACATATTTCCCGTGCTCGGCAGGATAGAACCAATCCAGAGCAACGGTGCCATCCGCCGCGAGCTGATTGACGTCCACCAAGACGCGGTCTTTTCCGGCGAGACCTTCGCGCACGTAGAGCACCGGCTGGTTCTGCATTCCCTCGCGCCGCGTATAGAAGTAATATCTTCCCGCGATCCGCGGCACGCCAATGCTCCCAATCCCAAGCAATTCCGTAAGCCGCTTATGAATCGCGTCGCGCCCTGGCAGGGGATCGAGCACCGAGCGGGTATAAGCCATCTCCTCCGCATCCCATTTCTGCGTGTCAGCGCTAGTCCCATCCTCGAGCCAGCGATACGGATCAACAATCTTCGTCCCGTGCAAATTCTCGGTAACGGGCCGCATCTCGGCCTTGGGAGGACCAGAAGGCGCAGAAGTCTGCGCGTCATCTCCCCCACAAACCGCAGCCACCACAAAAAGCAGAAAGGCAAACACCAAGATCGACCGAACCGCTCCCCCCATGACAACCTCGCAGCAAAACTCAGAACCGCCTAGACTACCAAAACGGCCACCCGATTAATCCGCGATCGAACCGGCACAGTATTTTCAGACCCCGCAGCGGGATGTTATGATAACCAGGCAAGCGCGCGCGCTCCGCGCGCGTTCACCACACTCCTCAGTAGCTCAATGGCAGAGCATTCGGCTGTTAACCGAAGGGTTGTAGGTTCGAATCCTACCTGAGGAGCCATTTCTAATCCCGCGCGCTATTACCCACGGTTCTGGAACGGGAACATTAAGAAGCGAGACAGAAGACATTCCGAGATTGTGGTTGTGATGATTAGTTTGCTGGAGGCTGCAGGGTTTTCACCAGCCACGGGATAATCACCTGCTTGAAGATCCGCGGGTCGGGCCAGACCCCAACCTGCCGCCCGAGATGCCCACCGCGGGGATTAATCCAGGCTTCTTTCGGCACGTCGCCCTTGCTCAGCAGCAGATATTCGTCTTCGATGGGAACTTGCGTGTCGAGCACTCCTGCGAGAATCAGCATGGGAGCCATGGGCTTACCGAGCAGTTCCTCGCGCACGAGCGACAGCTTGGGTAGATAGTCAGCCAACTCATCGAGGGTGTGTACGCCTTCGAGAATGTTCATGAGTGCGGGCACCTGATCGAATAAGTATTCGCGATTGCCCAGCAGCGAGTTCATCAGAAACTCTTTCTGAAAGAACTTATCCACCGGGGGAGACTGCGCACTGCAGCCGCGCAGGCGCGCATGCTCAACGATCGCCATCTTCGTGGCCCAGTATGCTCCCCAGCTTACGCCGTGCATGGCGATGCGATTCTTGTCGATCTCCGGCCGCGATTGGGCGTAATCAATCACGCGTGACAGCATTCGATCGGCCGTCTCGCTTACCTTGATGGGATTCTGCCCCGTCCCCGGACCATCGACCGCGAGGTAACCGATTCCAAAAGGGAGGATCGCGCTGAAACTTTCCGTGAGGTCTTCCTTGCGGCTGTCGAGGCCATTGACCGCAATCACGAGCGGGACTGGCCCCTTCGCATCCTTCGGGAGGCGCAGGTAGCCGGTGATTTCCTTGCCTTCGAAGGGACTGTGCACGACCTCAAGCGGCGGATCGAAGAACTTTGCATGATCGAGAAATGCTTCGAGAGCTTTTTCATAGGAGCGCTGCTTCCCGGGAGACGCGGGAATCGGCCAGCGTCCGAACGAGTACAGGCGCCACGCCCGGACGTAGTCAGCATTCGCCTTCGCGGGGTCAGACTTCTCCAGCGACTTGGCTTGGTTGAAATAGCGGTCGGCCACGCGCATGAATCCCGCGGCCCACTCGTCTTTGTCGCTGGTGTGGATGCTCTCGAAAGCCTCTTTCACATCGCCGGGATCGAGCCCGATCAGGGGATACTGCCCGACCTCGGCGCGGTGAATGGCCTCTGTCTTGATCTCGTCGATGGTGCGTTCGCGGCGCTCTCCGTTTTGAGCGGATACGCTGCCGGAAATGAGTGCGAAGAATAGCAACAGGAAACCCATGTGAGAAAACAGGATCGCTATTTTCATAACCTGGTACGTCCTCTGGGCTCGCGAATCACGAGCAGTCTATGAAAAGGCCGGACGAAATTGCGTCCGGCCTTCCTTCATTCTCTCGATACCGGCCGCACCGCTAGAACGCGAGTTTCAGACCTATCTGGATAGAGCGCGGGCCCCCAGAGCCCACGGCAGGATTGGCGGCAGCGATATCCGGCGTGGCGCAGCCGCAGCCAAAAGGACGAACCGACGGATCATTCAAGCCAAATCCATTCTGTCCGCCGTAAGGGTTGGCGAAGTTCGGATGGTTGAGGATATTGAAGAACTCGATGCGGCCTTGGAGGCGCATGGTTTCTCCAAAGTGAAAATTCTTGGCCAGAGAGAAATCGAAATTTTTGAAGCCGGTGTCCTGGAACATATTCCGGCTCATGTTGCCGAACTGTCCGAGCGGCGGCGCCATCATCACGGAGTTTCCCACGGCGTAGCAGCCAAAGTCATTTAGGGAAGTAGTCTCTGCACCGGGAGTGCCTCCATCCTCGGCCAACGCCGAGGCCGCGCAGCCCCCCGGCATATTGGGATCTCCCGGAGCGTAGTACGGAATTCCTATTCCGCGCCCGGACTTGAAGTCCGCGGGGTTGCCCAGGCTATTGGTTCCGGCGCGGTAGAAACTCCAGCGGATCGGGCTGTTGGCGGGCGGACTAACCGGCAAGGGCCCTACGCCGGCCGCGTCGGTTCCCTCGTCCATCGGCCCCCAGAATTGCGGGGTCTGCAGCGTTATGATCGAGTTGATCTCCCAGCCTTCTCGCAGCTGCCCGAAACCCTTGCGGCCGGGAATCGCATAGGTGAGCGAAACAGTCAGGCGATGCCGAACGTCGAAGTCGCTGTTGGCATACTCGGCTGCGACGTCGTGAGCGTTCTGCGGCAGCCCGGAGCCGTAACCGAAGTCCCAGTTCGCGCCCACATCATCGAGCGCGTGCGAGTAGGTGTAGCCCGCAACCATGCTCAGCCCGTGATAGTCGCGTGCGTTCAGCGTGACCTGCAATCCGTTGTAGTTGGAGCGGTAGACGTTTCCCATCTGAAAGATGTTGCTCAGATAGGGAAACTTACCGTTGTATGGAAGGCAAAGCTGATCTGGAGAGTTCCCCTCCGCGCAGGCCGGATTGTAGTCACTGCCCACAGGCGGCTGGTTGATGTCGCGAATTCCAGTCAGGTTCGATCCGTGGTTACCGACGTATGCGGCTTCCAACGACAGATTCGCCGTGAAGGCATGTTGCAGGTTCAACGTCCAGTTCCACACGTAAGGAGTAGTGAGGTTGTGGTCTACCGTCATAATTGGGCACGGGCTATTGAAGCAATTAACCGTGCTACTGCCGTAAAGAGGCCCATTTGCGGCGTCCCAGGTCGTCGGATAGTTCAGAAAATTCTTCACAGTGACATTACTGCTGGTAATCGTGCCACCGGATGTGTCGCCCGCAGCATCGATCGGAGCACCCGTCGGAACCGTGCCCGGACCGAAAGCATTGTTGAAGGCGACGAACGACTGCCAGTTGACCGTCTCGTAAATCAGGCCGCCGCCGCCGCGCAGCACGGTCCGACCGTTGCCGAGGACATCCCATGCAAAGCCGAAGCGGGGGCCAAAGTTCTTGTGATCCGGGTTATAGAGGCTGCTGATCTGATGACCTACTTGCACCATGCCCAGGTTGGGATCGAAATTTCCCAGCAGATTGTTTGCTTCCTGGGGAACGCTGCTGAATTCATAACGAATGCCGAAGTTGATTGTCAGATTCTTGGTGGCTCGATAGTCATCCTGGAAGAAACCCGAGTACGCCCAGTTGTGCAAGTGCAGGGTCGGGTTTCCCACCTCGGCCGTCGACTTGAACGGCGCGCCCGCAAAAAAATCCTCGAGTGGGCTGGAACCGTTGGGGCCGGGGTTCGGGGACGCAACCCCACCCAGGAAGTTGACGCTGCCTCGAGCGTTGCCGTAGGAAGCGTTGTTGACCCGGTCGTAATGGAGTTCGCCGCCGAATTTCAGGGCGTTCTTGCCCACGGTGTAAGAAACATGATCTATAAATTGCGTGATCGAGTCGGGGCCTTGGAACTTCGGCCATTTGAATCCGCCGAGTGTCGTGAAGTAACCGCCGAAGCCGATGCGCGGCAGGCCTCCGGTGTCGGGACCGGTGACACCCGTATCCAGACCGTACGCTGAAGCCGGAGTGTCGAGGTCGCCGGGCAGGGTCGGCTGATAGAGGCGGTTGTAGCCGATGCGTGCCTCATTCACTAATCGAGCACTGGGAGTCCAGATCCAGCTGCCGCCGACCACCTGCGCGCGGGTGTGAATGTCGGAGAGCCATTTCTGCTGCAACTCGGAAAAGTCTTCGACGGTTCCGGAGTTGTTTCCGAAAAAGTACATCCCGTTTATGGTGTTGCGCTCATTTAGCGTGTAATCCAGCTTGCCGACAAAGTTGTCGACATGGACGACGTTATTAAATCCGTTGGGGATTGTAATGGCCTCTGCGGCGGTGAGGGCTGTGCCAATATCCGTTTGATTATTCGTGACAAATCCTGTACCGCTGCAAGTTCCAGAAGCCGCACACCCCGAAACCAGCAGGCTCGCGGGGCTTACGATCACCCCAGCCGCGACGGCAGCCGGCGTGGTGATATCGGCGAGCGCATCCGGAATGCTGTCGGCGCAGTCGCCCGCAAAGCCAAACGAACAGGTTCCATTCGGCGCCATGTGCATCATCGAGGGACCGGTGACCCCACCGTAGGAGTTGCCCACGTTATAGCGCTGGCCCTCGTAGGCGCCGAAGAAAAATGCCTTGTCCTTGATGATCGCGCCGCCGAGGCTGCCGCCGAATTGCTCCAGCGTGCGGGTCAATTTTGGATTCGGGGAGTCGTTGAAGTAGTTGCGCGCGTCCAGGTGGTCTCCATCGCGGCCAAAGCCAAAAGCGGTTCCGTGCACTTTGTTGGTGCCCGACTTCAGGCCCACGTTAACCACGGCGCCTGGCTTCCATCCATATTCCGCGGGTGGGTTTTGCTGCACGTTGAACTCCTGAATCGCATCGATGGGCAGAATGGTCGCGGAGTCGCCCGCGATGCCTGAGCCGTTAATGATTGCCTGTCCGGAATAAGGTTCGCTGTTGAACAGGCCCTCGACGTAATAAGCATTGTCTTCGGCGCGCAGGCCGTTCGCGCTGGTGGTGGAGAATCCGCCGCCGGGATAACGCACGACACCCGGACGAAGCTGCAGCAGATTTTCATAATTGCGTCCGTTTAGCGGAAGGTCGTTGATTTCCTTGTTGCTCAACGTGCCGCCTAGAGTGGAGGAAGTGGTGTTGACCAGGGGAACTTCTTCGGTGACGGTGACGACTTCAGAAACGTCGCCGGGCTGGAGACTAAAATCAGCCCGCACATCAGTTGCGACCTCGACCGTAACCGCGGGCCGCTCGACCGCTTTGAAGCCTTTCGCTTCGACGTGAATCTTGTAGATTCCTGGAATGAGGTCGGGGGCAACGTAATCCCCTGAAGTATCAGTGAAGAGAGTTCGCGAAGTGCCGCGCTGCACGTCGGTGATGACCACTTTAGCGGCGGCTACGGAGGCGCCGCTTTGGTCTGTGACTGTACCTAACACGCGTCCGGCAGTGGACTGGGCCGGCGCGGTTAGACTGAGGGCAATCAGGAGGAAAACCAGAAGAGCAATCCGAATAGCTAAAGTCATCTTGCGGCCCGCGGACGTGGCGGTGGTTCGGAATGTCATCGCATCCCTCCCTTTACTGGTCCGACAGCCATACCACTGGCGCGCGAAGGAAGTCAAGCGATTTCTCCGCCGCAGACCTTAGGTCCAACCCCTCGCGGGGCTCGATTAGGGGTAAGGTTTGCCCAGAACCTGCGATTCGATGCAGGATCGTCGAATGAAGAGTCAGCCGGGAGAGGGGGTTGCTTTCCATGAGGGAGGAATGGTATTGTGCAAGCGGTCATACCACCACACCAAAGACCTCCATGTGTCCTCTCTCGTCGCTGAGACCGCAGAAACCGCGCCATTCGTAGTGGACCTGCGGTATAGTAGCCAGACCATCGCCAGCTTCCCAAAGCTGGCCCCCGCGGGAGAGCGCCCTGTGTACAAAGTCGTCCGAACCTCTCGGCTGTATGAGCAAATCGTCCGGCAGATCGAAGAGTCCGTGCTCAATGGAACACTGAAGCCGGGCGACCAGCTTCCGGCCGAACGCGATCTCGCACAACGCTTTGGAGTGAGCCGGACTGCGGTGCGCGAAGCGGTCAAGACGCTGCGCGAGAAAGGCCTGGTTGAGGCCTACTCCGGCCGCGGCACCTTCATTACGGACGGAACCTCGCAGGCGGCGCGCCAGTCGTTCGATTTGATGGTGAAGATTGGCCAGCAGGGCCAGCAGGAAGGCTTGCCTCATTTGGCGGAGCTGCGCCTTGCACTCGAACCGGGAATCGCGGCGATGGCGGCGGAGCGAGTCACGGATGAGGATCTCACGGCGATGCGGGAAGCGGTGGCTGTTATGGATCGCTCGCAGGAAAATGCGGAAGCCTACATCGAGGCCGATCTCGATTTCCATCTGGCTCTCGCCGAGGCGGCCGCCAATCCGCTGATTCTTTCCTTGATCGATTCCATTGTTGGACTGCTACGCGAGCAGCGCATAAGAATCTTTAACGTGGAAGGCGGGCCGCAGCGCGGTCAGTTTCATCACAAACGCATTCTGGAGGCGATGGAGCGCCGCGACCCGGAGATGGCCCGCAGCACCATGCGCGCCCACCTAGAGCAGGTTCGCCAGGATTCGCAGATTCCCTCCAGCGGCAAGGAGCCTCGGAAACATGGGCCCGCCGGTTCCAAAATCATTGCGTAACCAGATCTTTGTAACAAGGTCGAAGTCGAGGGGTGGATGGCGAAACTCGGATTTATCGGTTTGGGTGTCATGGGCAGCCAGATGGTCGACCGCCTGCTCAGCAAAGGTCACACTGTCATCGGCTACAACCGCACCCGCGCCAAGGCGCAGTGGCTGGTTGAAAAAGGAATGCAGTGGGCCGACTCTCCGCGCGCCGTCGCCAGCGCGTCCGACTTCATTTTTGCGATGGTGACCAACGCCGCTGCGATTGCGGCTATCACCGAAGGTCCTGACGGAATGCTGGCCGGGCTGAACCCGGGCGAGATTTTCATCGACATGAGCACCATCAGTCCTACCGTGAGCCGAGGGCTGGCCGTCAAGGTTCGCGAAAAAGGCGCCGACATGGTCGACTCGCCGGTTTCGGGCAGCGTGATCACGCTACAGGAAGGGAAGCTGTCGGTGATGGTGGGGGGACGGTCCGACACATTCGAAAAAGTAAAGCCCTTGCTGTTGGATATTGGCCCGAAGGTCACTCACGTCGGCGAGAACGGCCTCGCGCTGTCCATGAAGATCGCTGTTAACTTGAGTCTCGCCGTGCAAATGTTGGCATTTTCCGAAGGAGTGTTACTGGCTGAGAAGAGTGGCATCGCCCGGGAAACCGCAGTCGATGTGCTCACCCACAGTGCCATCGCGTCGCCCATGATTCAGTATCGCGGGCCCTTCGTGCTGCAGCAGCCGGAAGAAGCGTGGTTCGACGTGAACATGATGCAAAAAGATATGGTGCTCGCGATGGATCTGGGCCGACAGCTCGACGTGCCATTGCCCTCGACCGCTGTGAGCAATGAAATTCTGACAGCGGCGCGCGGCATGGGCTGGACGAAATACGATTTCGCCTGCATGTTCGACGTGCTGGCCGCGATGTCTGGAGTGACCACACCCGTGACCGCGGGCAAAAAGAAATGACAACCGCTACCTCCAATCCTGAATCTGGCCGTGAGACTTCCATGGAAAAAGAGAAGTGGCTGCGCGCCTACCGGCAGATGGTAAGCATCCGGCTGTTTGAAGAGCAGGTAAACGAGGTCTATACCCGCGCTCTCATGCCCGGCCTCGCGCACCTGTACAGTGGTGAAGAAGCCGTGGCCGTAGGAATTTGCGAAGCTCTGCGCATCGACGATTACATCACGAGCACTCACCGAGGCCATGGACACTGCCTCGCGAAAGGGGCAGCACCCGACCGCATGTTCGCCGAATTGCTCGGCAAAGAGGCCGGCTATTGCCGCGGCAAAGGCGGATCGATGCACATCGCCGATCCAGCAACAGGCAACCTGGGCGCTAACGCGATCGTCGCGGGCAGCGTGGGCATCGCCACCGGTGCGGCTTTTTCCGCTAAGACTCTGGGGACAGATCGCGTCGTAGTCTGCTTCTTTGGAGAAGGCGCGCTCGGCCAGGGATCACTCTACGAAGTGATGAACCTGGCGCAGTTGTGGAAGCTTCCCGTGATTTACGTCTGCGAAAACAATCAGTACAACGAATACACACACTACGCCGAAACCACGGCCGGCACCATTCTCGGCCGCGCTGCGGCTTTCGGCGTCGAGGCTGCGAGCGTCGACGGACAGGACGTGCGCGCCGTTTATGAAGTAGCGACCAGGCTGGTGAAGCGCGCCCGCGCTGGAGGCGGACCCGCTTTTCTGCAATGTGATACCTACCGCTACAGCGGCCATCACGTCGGCGACATCAATCGCGAATATTACCGCTCCAAGCAGGAAGAACAACACTGGAAGACAGATCGCGATCCCATCACCGTCTTGTCGAGTTGGCTGTGCGGGGAAGGCTATGCTGACACTGCATCCCTGACTCGAATTACGTCAGAGGTTCGCGCCACCATGGAGGCGGCGGTGAAGTTCGCCATAGCGGCGCCCTATCCCAGCGTGGATGAAGTGGAAAAGCATGTCTATGCCTGAACGCGAGCTCACATTTGCGCAGGCAGTTCGTGAGGCGCTGGCCGAGGAGATGCGACGCGACCCCCGCGTCTGCATCTTTGGTGAGGATGTCGCCGAGGCCGGCACTCCATTCAAGGTTCTCTCCGGGTTGGTCGAAGAGTTCGGCGCCGGGCGTGTGGTGGACACTCCTATCTCAGAAGCTGGGTTTACGGGCGTAGCCGTGGGCGCGGCCATGACCGGTATGCGTCCCGTGGTCGACATCATGTTCGGTGACTTCATAACTCTCACCATGGACCAAATGGTGAACCAGGCCGCTAAAGTTCATTACATGTCGGGCGGGCACTGGAAAGTGCCGATGGTGATGCGCACCACGTTGGGCGCGACCCGGCGGTCGGCTGCGCAGCATTCGCAATCTCTGCACGCCTGGTTCAGTCACGTGCCGGGGCTGAAAGTGGTTTTGCCTTCGACTCCGTACGACGCCAAAGGCCTGCTCAAAACGGCCATCCGCGATCAGAACCCCGTCGTCTTCTTTGAAGACAAAATGATGTACAAGCTGAAGGGCCCGGTTCCGGAGGATGATTACACCATCCCGCTGGGCGTGGCCGATGTGAAGCGCGTGGGCGACGATATTACCCTGGTCGCTACCAGCAGCATGGTGCAAGTCGCTCTGGGCGCATCGATTTTGCTGGAAAAGGAAGGAATCAGCGCCGAGGTGGTCGATCCGCGCACCACGTGGCCGCTCGATGAGAAGACGCTGATCGATTCGGCGAAGAAAACTTCGCGCGTAATCGTGCTCGATGAAGGTTACGGCAGATACGGCGTTACGTCGGAACTTGCCGCCGTGATCGCCGAAGGAGCATTCTACGATCTGGATGCACCAGTGAAAAGAATGGGCGCGATGCACGTGCCGATTCCGTTCTCTCCGCCGCTAGAGGACGCAACGGTTCCGACGGAGCAAACGGTATTCGATGCAGCGGCAGTGATGTGCGGGAAAAAGTAGCGCCTGCGTCCCGCCGGCTGTCGCGAGGGCATCTCGCCCTCGGCACGCCGGGCGAGACGCCCGCCGGCCAGCCGCCGAGACGGCGGCGCTACGCGAAGGCAGGAGGTTCGTTATGGCACTAAAAACTCACGGAACCATGGCAGTCGATTGGGAACAGCGCATCGATTTCGATCGCCTCCGCCGAGAGCGTCTGGCAAAAGCCAAGGCGCTGCTGGCGAAGTCCGAGATGGGTGCCCTGCTCTGTTTCGACATGAACAACGTACGGTACCTCACCTCGACGCACATTGGCTCGTGGGCGCAAGACAAGTGCAACCGCTTCACCCTGCTTCCCCAGAATGACGAGCCGATCCTCTGGGACTTCGGCTCCGCGGCCAAGCATCATCAATTAAATTGCCCGTGGCTTGGGGAGCGCTCACGCGCAGGAATTTCCATGCTGCGCGGCGCCATGACGCCGGAGATGGGACGCGCCGAAGACGTTGCGAAAAAGATTCGCATCGAACTCGAAATGCGCGGCCTGCACAAAGAGCCACTCGGCATTGACATCATCGAACTGCCGGTGCTGTTCGCGCTGCAACGCGAGGGCATCAAGGTAGTCGACGGCCAACAGCTCATGTCGAACGCTCGCGTCATCAAGACGCAGGACGAAATCTCGCTGCTCAACACTTCCGCCATGATGGTCGACGCCGCTTATGACGAGCTTTACCGCGCCATGAAGCCCGGTCTGCGCGAAAACGAAGCCGTCGGCCTGGTGAGCAAAGTTCTCTACGATCTCGGCTCCGAATACGTCGAGGCGGTGAATGCAATATCCGGCGAGCGCTGCAACCCGCATCCACATGTCTTCTCCGACCGCGTGCTGCGGCCCGGGGATCCCGTCTACTACGACATTTTGCATTCCTACATGGGATACCGCACCTGTTACTACCGCTGCTTCACCGTAGGCTACGCTTCGCACGCCATGGTCGATGCCTACAAGCGCTGCCGCGAATATCTCGACGCGGCCATCGAACTTGTTCGCCCCGGGCGGACCACCGCCGAGATTGCCGCAGTGTGGCCGAAAGCGGAAGAATTCGGTTTCCCCAACGAAGAGTCTTGTTTCGCGCTGCAGTACGGCCATGGCATCGGCCTGGCGATCTGGGAGAAGCCGGTGATCAGCCGGCTGGTTTCGTTTGAGCATCCGGTCACGATTGAGCCTGGCATGGTGTTCGCGCTCGAAACTTTCTGGCCCTCGACCGACGGATGGAGCGCTGCACGCATCGAGGAAGAGATCGTGGTCACGCCGACCGGGCATGAAGTGATCACCCGTTTCCCGGCGGAAGAACTGCTGGTAGCGGGCGCGCACTACTTCACGGTCAACGGACCGCTGCCCACCACGCGAGAAACCGAAGCTCCGCCGAGCGACCGCGTCATCGAGATGATCGAAGCCAGCGCAAAAACTGAGCGTGTCGGAGTCTCGGACTGAAGGCCACAACGTAGCCCTCCCCGACTAGAACATTATGGCTTTTAGTGTCGTTATGCCCGCTCTCGAGATGGCTCAAGAAACCGGCAAGCTCATTGCCTGGCGAAAAAAAGAAGGCGAGCGTGTCAGCAAAGGTGAGCCGCTTCTCGAAGTCGAAACCGATAAAGCTGTGCTCGAAGTGGAGGCGCCCGCCGACGGCATCCTCGCCGGGATCAAAGCGGCGGCCGGAGCCGATATTCCCGTCGGTCAGACCATTGCCTGGATCTTGGCTCCCGGCGAAAAGCCTCCCACAGAAAATGAGTCCGGAACGGCTGCGCCTGCAGCTCGAGGCACAACGGGATCACATACTCCTCCGGCTGCAGCCGGCGCTCCCGGATCTTCCGCAGTCCAGAGTGCTAGGATTTCCCCTAAGGCGCGGCGTCTCGCAAAAGAATTGGGCGTGGACATTAGTAAGGTGCGTGGTTCCGGGCCCGGTGGCGAGATCGTTGCATCCGACGTGGAGGCGGCCGCGCAAGTTGCTTCCAGTGCAGCCCCCAAGAAGTCAGACCGCGTTGAGATCCCCAGTTCGATCGGGCGACTCATGGCTGAACGCACCACGCAAAGCTGGACTTCCGTTCCTCATTTCTTCGTTACGCGTGAAATCGAGGCCGGGGCGCTCATTGAATTCAGGGAAAGGCGGGCGCCGGAGATCGAGCGCACGCACCATGTCCGGATCACGCACACGGATCTTCTGATCGCGCTGACGGCACGCGTGCTGCAGAAGCATCCGCGGTTGAATTCAAGCTGGACTGCGGAAGGTATCCGTCTTCACGATCACGTGAACATGGGTGTCGCCATCGCGGTGAACGACGGAGTGGTAGCGGCCGTTATCCCCAACGCAGACACCGCCAGCCTGGCGGAAATCGCCGCGCATCGCCGCGATGTGGCCGAGCGCGCACAGGCCGGGAAACTGCGCCCCGCTGACATAACCAATGCTACATTCACGATCAGCAACCTCGGAATGCACCACGTGGATCAGTTCAGCGCAATCATTACGCCGCCGCAAGCGGCAATTCTGGCGGTGGGCAGCATCGCCGACCGAGTCGTGGCCGTAGAAGGTAAGCCCGCGGTCCGGGCCGTGGCGTCGCTTACCCTGGCCTGCGATCACCGCGTGGTAGACGGCGCGCGAGCTGCGATGTTCCTGAACGACCTGGCGGGCGCGGTTTGCGAGCCGGAGAAATTGCCTTAAGGAAAATGCTGAGTGTTGAATTGTTCTGTTGGCAGACTCTAGGACAATTCGGGCACGCCGAACTGACTTTGTCGGGTGGTTTTAAGCATTCTTTCCCTGCGAGCCGTGGATCACGTTCGGGTCGCCGGGAAAACTGATTCCTGCGATAGATTCAAAGCTGTCAATTTCGATTGCAACGGCAGCTCAACGGAAAAGGTTGAACCGCTTCCAATCGAGCTCTGGACGGCTAGCGATCCTCGATGCTGCCGCACGATCCAATCGGCAATGGCGAGGCCTATGCCAGCTCCACCAAGCTCGCGGCTTCTTGCTTTGTCCACACGGTAAAATCGTTCGAAGATTCTTGTCTGATCCTGCTCCGCGATTCCGATTCCCGAATCGCACACAGTCATGAAAGCCTTGTCATTGCGCGCCTCAAGACGTAGCTCGATGACTCCCGGAGCCGGCGTGTACTTGACTGCATTATCGAGGAGGATAGCCAGCAATCGTTGCACAGCTGTTCGGTCTGCCAAGACTGACAACTCGCCATCGGCTACTATTTGCGTAAACCGCAGACCGCGGACCTCGACCAGTTGACGCCATTCGCCCGCGGTTTGCACGACAGCTGCACGCAGATCGAGCGGTGCAAGGTGCAAGCCCTCGCGTCCTGAATCAGCGCGGGCGAGGCATAAGAGTTCTTCAACCAGGGACGAGGTCCTTTCCGCTTCCAGGAGAATATGGCGTAAGGCTTCGCGATATTCGGCATCTCCCCTCGACTTCCGGAGAGCAATTTCTGCTTCGGTGCGGATGAGAGAGATAGGCGTTCGCAGCTCATGTGAAGCATCCGCCGTGAACTGGGAAACGCGGAGAAAAGCACTTTCAATGCGCTCCAACATTTCGTTCAACGTGTCCGACAACCGTTGCAGTTCGTCGCCGGTGGTAAGTTTCTCCAGCCGTTCCCCTAAATTGCTGCCGCTGATGCCGCGCGCCGTCCGAGTGAGTGCATCGACTGGGGACAATGCCTTGCGGCTGAGCCAGTATCCTCCGGAGGCCGCGGCCAGTAACAAGAGAGGAGCGAACATCAGGAGATAACGCCTAAACAGAGATAGCGTCGCAATAATCTGACCCGTGGGAACGCCCGTCTGCACCGTGTAGAAGCGGCCGTTCACCTCAATTCTTTGCGTAAGGAAACGGAACGGCTGGTTTCCCAGTTGAACGTTGCGAAACGACCGGTGTTTTATGGTCGCCGGTGCTGCCAGCTCAAACTGGTTTTTCACGAGTGCCGGAGCGCGGAAGATCCAATTTCCATCCTCGTCGTAAATTTGCAGGAAATCGCCGGAGTGTTCCAGATCGTATGCCTCGGAGGCCTCTTCCCGAAGCTTGGGAACGTTCCTGTTTTTCTTTTTTTGCGATTTCAGGAAATTAGTGATGTCTTCGATTTGTGCTTTCAATGCATCGTCGGCGACCGTATAAAGCCGTTGCCGGAGAGCAACCCACATGGCGATGCCAAACAAAAGCTGAGCCGCGGCAAAGATGGCCAAGTACCACAACGTGAGCCGGGAACCAATGGAAAGCTTTTTCACGATTGCCACTCCAGATCCAGGACGTAGCCGACGCCACGCACAGTGTGAATCAGTTTTTGCCGACGATCAGAGTCGACCTTGTGGCGCAGCAGCCGCATGAACGCATCCAAAGAATTGCTCCCCATTTCGCGCCCAGAAGCCGCAATCAGTATCTCCCGGGGAACCACTTCGCCGGCGTGGAGCATGAGCCGCTCCAGTAACTGATATTCGGTGCGCGTCAGGTCGATCCGTTTCCCGTCGCGATTAGCCTTGCGGGTGGAGATATCCAGGAACAAATCACCTATCTGGAGCTGAGTTTGTCGCGGAGCGGCCGCAGCCCTGCGCACTGCCCGCAAGCGTAGCAACAGCTCGGCGAAGGAGAACGGCTTGGTCATGTAGTCGTCGGCGCCGAGGTCCAGGCCATGCACGATGTCGGGAACGGAATCTCTCGCAGTCAACATCAATACAGGAGTGCGATTGTTTTCGACTCGCATGCTCCTGGCCAGCTCGAATCCGTCCATCTTGGGCAGCATCACGTCGAGAATGACCACATCGAAATCGTGGTCTCGCACCATCTGCAGTCCTTCGCTGCCGTCAGCGGCACAGGAAACGGTGTGACCTTCTTCACTCAGTCCCCTGCGAAGCAATTCCAGCATTCTTCGTTCATCTTCTACAACCAGCAGGTTCATATCCGGCTCTGTTGGATAGTGCCAACCGACATAAGGGTAAACCGTTAAGGCGCTGAGTTCATTGAATCTGAAAAAACTTTAACCGTCCTTTAATAATGGCTTCATACCCGCAAACTACGATCGTTTTTCATTTCAATCGACTGGAATGTCCGTTGCAGGGAGCGCGTTCCCAAGTGACGTCGAATCCTCCGGAAGCGCTGCTCCGCCGATCTCGAACCGTGACGTGGTTGTAAAGGAGCAAAAAGCATGAAGCTAAAGCAATCTCACTTCACTCTTTCCTGTGTCCTGAGAACCGCAGCGTTCCTGATTTTTTGTGCAGGCTTCACAAACCCGGCGATGGCTCAGTCGGGGAAAGGCACAATTACGGGCCGCGCTACCGATACTACCGGCGCCTTACTGCCGGGGGCGAGAGTGCGAGTGGAGCCCGGCGGCGCAGCCGTTGCTACGAATCAAATTGGAGAATTCACGATAATCAGCCTGGCCCCGGGCGAGTACAAGGTCACAGTTTCCTATGTTGGCTTCCTGCCATACACCGCGGACGTTAAGGTGGTTGCCGACCAAGCCACTCGCGTGAATGTCGTGCTGAAGGTCGAGGCCAAAGGAGAACAGGTAAATGTGGTTGCGGACGAGCTTGGTGTGGCGCAAGACATCAACGTCCAGCGCACTTCTGACAATATTCTGGACGTGATGTCGGAGGGCGTCATTCAGAGCCTGCCGAACGAGAACATCGCCGATGTGGTGGGCCGGATGCCGGGCGTAAGCCTGGAGCGCGACGAGGGCGAAGGCAAATACGTGCAGATTCGAGGCACCGAGCCGCGCCTGAACAATACAACGGTCGACGGAGTCGAGCTTCCTGCGCCGGAGGACAACGTGCGCCAGTTCAAGCTGGACACCATCCCTTCCGACATCGTCGAGTCGGTCGAAGTGAACAAGACTCTGGCTGCCAATCAGGACGCCGACGCCATTGGTGGGACAGTAAATCTGGTTACCAAGAAGGCTGGTGACGTACCGACCTTCAAGTTAGAGGGGATCGGCGGCTTCACTCCCATAGAAAACACTCGTTACATCGGGCTCGTGATGGGCACGGTGGGCAAGCGTTTTGGACATGACAAGCGTTTCGGCGCGCTGTTCACCGGCAGCTACGATTACAACGGGCGCGGCATTGACGACATCGAGCCGACTCCGAATGACACGGCCGTCCCCAGCTACAACAGCATGGACATCAGGGAATACAGATATCAACGCAAACGTTACGGCTTCGGCGGTTCGCTGGATTACAAGCTGAAAGATCCAGCCTCTGGCCTCTACC
>JBAWCJ010000135.1:0-2880 GCA_049590215.1 Candidatus Sulfotelmatobacter sp.
CAAATGCACCGGAGCCATGGTCGGCGCCCACCCCTTCGGCGGCTTCAACATGTCCGGCACCGACTCTAAATCCGGCGGCCCGGATTACTTGTACTTGTTTACGCAAGCCAAGTCGGTAGCGGAGAAAGTGTAGACGGGACGAAGCATTAGTCGTTGTCATCCCGAGCGAAGCGAGGGATCTTGGTTTCTGCTTGCACCGGCAACCCAGATTGAAGAAGGCAAGAACCAAGGTCTCTCGTTGCGCTCGGGATAACAAACCCTTAGGGCGATCTGCTAGTCAGTTTTCTCCGCCACAGCCACCGGCGCGGGATTCCTCTCCAAAAACTGCCGCTGATGCCAATACGGATAGACCGGCGTCACATCACTAGCCTTATCCAATTTCGCAACCTGCGCCGCTGTCAGATTCCATCCCGCAGCCCCCAGGTTCTGCCGCAACTGCTCCTCATTCCGTGCCCCAAAAATCACCGTCGAAATCGACGGCCGCTGCAGCAGCCAGTTCAACGCCACCTGCGGCACGCTCTTTCCAGTCTCCGCGGCAACCGCATCCAGCGCGTCCACCACTTTGTACAGATGCTCATCGGAAACCTGCGGACCGAGATCGCCGGTCTTGTGCAGCCTGCTCTCAGCCGGCAAAGGCTGACCGCGCCGGATCTTCCCCGTCAACCGTCCCCATCCCAGCGGACTCCACACTAGCGCTCCCACTCCCTGGTCCAAAGCCAGCGGCATCAACTCCCATTCATACTCCCGCCCAATCAGCGAGTAATAAACTTGATGGCCGGAGTAGCGCGCCCAGCCAAACTTATCCGCGACATCAAGCGACTTCATCAAATGCCATCCGGAAAAATTCGAGCACGCAATGTATCGAACCTTCCCGCTCACCACCAGTTGATTCAGCGTGCTAAGCACTTCCTCCACCGGAGTCAGCGCATCAAATCCATGCAGATGATAGATATCGATGTAATCGGTGCCCAGCCGCCGCAAGCTGGCCTCGCAAGCTTTGATCAGGTGATAGCGCGACGACCCCAGATCGTTCGGACCCGGCCCCATGCGGAACGTCGCCTTGGTCGAGATCAATACATCGCCGCGCCGTGCCGCGACCGCCCTCCCCAGAATCGTTTCCGAGAGCCCGTCCGAATAAACGTCCGCGGTATCGAAAAGGTTGACGCCCGCTTCGAGGCAAACGTCGACCAGCCGAGTTGCCTCGGCCACATCGCTAGCGCCCCAGGCGCGAAAAAATTCCGTCGACCCGCCAAACGTCCCCGTCCCAAAACTCAAAGCGGGTACCTTCAATCCAGAGCGTCCCAACGTTCGAAATTCCATGAGCAATAGATGCATCCCCAATCCGAACGATGCGCTCAAAGAGCAGTTCTCAAACTGCTTCATGGGGCGCTGAATTCAAGGAGGAGCACAGATCGGGAAGGGCACGACTTCAGTCGTGCCGTTGGGGATGTGAAAGACTCCGGCTTTAGCCGCTGAGGGAGCCGCTCTGTGCCGACGCGGAAACAAAAAAGCCGCCTGCAAAGGCGGCCTTGTCGAATGAAATTCAAACTAGTTAAGGCATAACTCCAGCCGGAGGCTGCGGAGCCGGCCCCGCAGTAGTAGCGGCTGCCGCTTCATTCAAAATCCGGTGATGAATCGTGAACAGCGCCAGCTCCAGCC
Organism: Candidatus Sulfotelmatobacter sp.; assembly: GCA_049590215.1. Taxonomy (GTDB): domain Bacteria; phylum Acidobacteriota; class Terriglobia; order Terriglobales; family Acidobacteriaceae; genus Sulfotelmatobacter. Next base: position 1,660 of record JBAWCJ010000135.1, read on the forward strand.
GGTCCGATACCCCGATCTTGTCATACACGTTCCGCAGATAATTCTTGATGACTTGCTCGGTAGTCCCCAGCTGCGTGGCAATTTCTTTGTTCTTGTAGCCCTGCACAATCAGCGCCACAATGCGCAGCTCCTTCGCCGTCAGCCGGTCGCGCACTCGCAACCCGACCATATCGTTTTCGGTAAGCTCGCTCGGCACCGCGACATCCTGCACCCAGGTCTCGCCGCGCGCCACTTTGCGCACACAGTCCACCAGAGCCGCGCTGGTCACATTGCGGTAGACCACGCCATGCGCCCCGTTCGTCATGTGCCGCTGCGCGCTCTCGCCCGTATCGGCCAGCACCACCACCCGGGTCTTGGCCCGGTTCGCCGACTGCACGATCGCCGCGAAGTCGTTGTGAAAGCCCGCGGCCACGACCAGCACCGCAGCACGGAATTTGTCCAGAGCCATGAACATCTGCTCTTGCGTCTGGGCTTGCGCCACAATCCGCATCTCGTCTTCCACCGCGAGCACCTTGGCAATGCCGGCGCGGAAGATTGCCTGGTTATCGGCCAGAATCAGTTTGAGCATGTTATCGATACCCCAAAACTTGTATTGTCATCCTGAGGCGGGCGTTTCCTGCCCGCCGAAGGATCCAGGCGAGCCGCGCGAAGCGTCGCGTTTTTGGCGACGCAATACCAGCGCGTTTGGCTCGCTTCCTTATTCAAACTCTGTCACTAAAAAGCCTCACTCCAACTACGAGTTCCTGACGAACTCATACGAATCGATCACGCAGGCCACGCCGCGGCCCTCTTCGCTGGTTCCGGTAGGGTCAGCGCGCACCACGCGCCCCTTGCACTGGATCACCACATTCTCCTGCCCTCCGGTGACGTCCGGCGGCAGCGTGATCTCAAACTCCACCGGCGAACCAATCTCCAGCGACGCGTCGGCGCGAATGTAAACTCCCGCCGCGCTCAGATTTCCTGTAAGCCCTTTAGTGTCACCGCTGGCATGCTCATCATGAATCTTGATCGGCAACTCCAGCGGAAACCGTTTTCCGGTCCGTGCTTCGGACACAGTGCCTCCTATTTCGTGGCTCAATCTTCACACCCTCGCCAAGCCCAGCCAACCCCACCAGAATACGCCACTGGCAGGCGGATCAGCCACTTTTGTTGCTCAGGGCAGGTTATATCACGGATGCAACCCGGATAAAAGCCTGATTACGAGTTGGTTAAGGGTAGAAC
>JBAWCJ010000136.1:0-24823 GCA_049590215.1 Candidatus Sulfotelmatobacter sp.
TTTTCTTTATTCTGGCCGGTCTCTTTCTCACAAACATAAGCGTCCTGAACCTGGTTTCGACCGCGTTGGCCGAGGGCACGCGCACCTGGGAGCAGTCGAAATTTGACGAACTGACCAAGGGCACGGCTACGGGCGTAGCCATTCGGAGCGAGGGCGGCCTGGAACTCGCCCCCACCTTCAAGAGCTTGTATGCCACGCCCTCCACCTATATCTGGTCGATTGCATCTGACGATGCTGGCAACGTCTATGTGGCAGCAGGCGCCCCCGCGCGCGTGTACCGCATAACGCCCGAGGGCAAGGCGACAATCATTTTCGACCCCAAGGAACTCCAGGTGCAGGCGCTGCAAACGGCTCCCGGAGGCGCCATCTATGCAGCTACCGCTCCCGATGGCAAGGTATACAAGCTCGAACACAAGCCTGAAACCAAGTCGCAAGTGGACTCCCATCGGGGAACTGCTTCCGACAAAAAAGACAGAGCTGCCGACGACAAAGACGCGGCCACACCCGCCATCGATCCCTCGTGGAGTTCGTCTACCTATTTCGAACCAGGTACGAAATACATCTGGGACCTGGCGTTGGACAAGGTCGGCAATCTCTACATAGCCACCGGCGATCACGGAGAAATCTACCGCGTCACGCCGAAAGGTGAGCACTCGGTCTTTTTTAAGAGCGATGAAACGCACATTCGCGTCCTTGCCTTCGATGCGCAGGAGAATCTTATCGCAGGTTCAGACGGCAGCGGGCTGATCTATCGTATCTCTCCCGCGGGCGAGGGATTCGTGCTCTACAGCGCTCCCAAGAAAGAGATCACCGCCCTGGCGCTGGATCATGCGGGGAACATCTACGCGGCGGCAGTCGGCGAAAAACGCAGCAATGGAGGGCTGGGCGGCGGCGCCCTGGCCGCAGCTCTTCTGAACCTGAGCGCCAACCCAACCACAGCAGGCACGGCCCCGCAAACCCCAGGCATCACCGTGACGCCCACGCCTAGCACGCCGCAGATGGCAGGTCCGTTTCCATTCCCGGGAGGCGGGGTCAGTAGCGGGTCCGATGTGTATCGCATTGCGCCGGATGGTTCCCCCACAAGAGTCTGGTCGTCCCACGAAGACATTGTGTACGCCCTGGCATTTGATTCTCAAGGGCGCTTGCTGGCTGGCACGGGCAATCGCGGACACATTTTTGCCATCACCGGCCAGGATGATTTTTCCGATCTGCTGAAAGCGACGGCGTCGCAGGTCACCAGATTTGCCAAGGCTCCGGGTGGAAGCTTGTATGCCGCGACTAGTAATCTGGGAAAAGTTTTTGTGCTGGGGCCGGGTCCCGAGGCGGAAGGCACCTACGAGAGCGACGTATTCGATGCCAAAATTTTCTCGCGCTGGGGGCGGGCGGAGTTTCGCGGCGCAGGCAGCGTGGATCTTTATGCGCGCAGCGGCAATGTAGACAATCCCGATCGCAACTGGAGTCCGTGGAAGAGGATCGACCTGGCTGCGAACTCTGAAACCGGAATCCCCGCGGCGCGCTACGCCCAGTGGAAAGCGGTGCTGCACGCGGGAACCGCGGCCCCGGGAGTGGACAGCGTCGCGCTGAACTATCTGCCCAAGAACGCCGCTCCTGAAATCGATGACGTAACTGTGCAGGTCGGCGTGAAGTATCAGCCCATGCCGAAAATATCGGGCAACACCATGGGCTCGGATTCCAGCGGATCCTCTTTCGGCGGATCGTCCTTCGGCGGATCGGGCCAGCATTTCGAAGCTCCGCCGCCCGGTTCGCACGATCGCGACTCGATTGGCGTGAAGTGGAGCGCGCACGATGACAACGACGACCAGCTCGTATACTCCCTCTACTACCGCGGCGACGGCGAGACGCGCTGGCTGCTGCTCAAAGACAATCTTACTGACAAGGCATATTCGTTCGACGCCAGCCTGCTGCCGGATGGAGGCTACACGGTAAAGGTGGTTGCTTCCGATGCGCCGTCGCACTCACCCGGAGAAGCGTTGACGGTATCCAAAGAAAGCCGCCGGTTTGAAGTGGACACGACTCCGCCGCACATTGAAGCTCTGGCTGCGTCCCTCGAGGCCAGAGAGATTCATGTCACGTTCCGTGCGGTCGACGGTTTCTCTCCGATCAAGCGTGCGGAATATTCTGTCGATGCCAGCGACTGGAAATATGTAGAGCCGGTCGGCCAACTCTCTGACGCCAGGACCGAGAACTACGATTTCAAGGTCACGCCGGAAGCTGCAAAAGATGGCGGGGCTTCTTCAGAGCACGTGGTGGTGGTGCGCGTCTACGATCGTTACGACAACATGGGTGCCGCCAAGATATTGGTGCGTGGGAAGTAGTGAGCTTCTCGACCAACCTGGGAAATCGTTAGTGCATTCTCTCCGACGCTTCCTCTGAAGCCTCCTCCGACACGCTCTTCATGCCGCTGAGTTCTCCCGCGCGGCGCAACTCCGGAAACTTCCAGGCCCAGAGCGCAATCACGACCAGCGTCCCCACTCCGCCCAGCAACACGGCGGGAACCGTGCCAAACCATTGCGCCGTCAATCCAGACTCAAACTGCCCGAGTTCATTCGAAGTCCCGATGAAAACCATATCGACTGCCATCACGCGTCCCCGCATCTCATCAGGGGTGCGCAACTGTACGAGCGTCGCGCGAATGATGACACTAACCATGTCAGCCGCACCCAGGAAAATTAACGAAATCAACGACAGCACGAGGCTGGTCGAGACGCCAAACAGTATGGTGCAGATTCCGAATCCAGCCACTGACCACAACAGTGTCGGCCCCGCGCGCCCCCGCAGCGGACGATGCGCCAGCGCCACTGCCATTACGGCAGCGCCCACTCCGGGTGCAGTCCGTAGCAATCCCAGTCCCCACGGCCCGGTGTGAAGGATCTCACGCGCGTAAACCGGGAGCAGAGCAACCGCCCCGCCCAGCAGCACTGCGAACAGGTCGAGTGAAATCGCGCCCAGAATCAGCTTCTCGCGCCAGATGAAGTGCAATCCCGCGAAAACAGTCTTCAAGGTCGTAGGTTCGCGCCGTCGCGTTTGCGGACGCGTTTCGATGCGGAACATCGATAGCAGCGCACCCACCGCTGTAAGCATGGCAGCCGCATAAACCGCGGACGGCCCGCGGAAAGCCGCGTAAAGAATTCCACCGAGAGAAGGTCCAAGAATCGTCGCAGCTTGAAAGGTCGTCGCGTTCCACGCCACGGCATTGGCGAAATGTTCCTCGGGAACCAATTGCGGCAGAATCGAGCGGCTGGCCGTTCCGTTGAACGATCGCACCACGCCCAGCAGAATCAAAACGGCATAGATGGACCGAACCGAATGCCCGCCGCGCACCGCGATAATCAGCAGAAGGCATGAGCAGAGCGCGTATCCCGAATAGCAGGCGCCCAACACCTTGCGTCGTTCGAAGCGGTCAGACGCGTGCCCGGAAACCAGAAACAGCAGTATGCCCGGAAGAAACTGCGCCAAGCCGACCAGCCCCAGGTCGAGGGCGCGCTTGGTGATGTCATAAACCTGCCATCCCACAGCGACGGCCTGCATTTCGACGGCGGCTACGATCAGGAAGCGGGCAATCTGAAACAGCACAAAATCCGGATGCGTAAATGCGACGCGTCCAGCTCTGGGGTCATCATGTGCGGACATGAAGTTCTAATGTGCCACAGACAACGAGAATGCGCACGGTGCCAGAACGACAGCGCGGGCGATGGTTCCTGTGGCCTCTGCTCGGGCTAGATTTGGCCGGCGCCAGTCTGCCGCGCCGTAGCAGAGAAAAGTTCGACGCGGTTCCTTCCGTTCTTCTTGGCGGCATACAGGCTGACATCCGCCTCGTGCAGCAGGTCGGCCACCGAGTGATCGCGTACCGCGGAGGTCACAGCCACGCCCATACTGACCGTGGCGGAAGCCGTGCCGAACGGAGTAACGATTGGATCCTTCGCCACCAGGTTGCGCACCTCATCGGCACGGCGCGCGCCGGCAGTCAAATCGCACCCCGGTAGAATGATCAGAAATTCTTCGCCGCCGTAGCGGCCCACGACGTCGTAGGGACGCAAGTCCACCTTCAACCGGCGCGCGACTTCCTTCAGAACCTCATCGCCCGCGGCGTGGCCAAGGGAATCGTTGATGCGTTTGAAGTGGTCGATATCGGCCATGATCAGCGTAGCTGGTTTGCCTTCGCGCCCGCTGCGCGAAAACTCTTTCTCTACGGCTGCCAGAATTTCCGCGCGGTTCAGCAGATTCGTCAGAAAATCGTGCGTGGCGGCGAAACTTAGAGACTGCTGCAGTTCCAGAATTCTCTTGCCCGCCATGATTCTCGCGCGCAACTCCGACGGATCGACGGGCTTGGCCAGATAGTCATCCGCACCCGCTTCCATCGCCAGCAGCAGATCCTGCTTTCGATTCTTGGCCGTCAGCATCACGGTATAGATGTAAGGTGCTCGCGTTCCCAATTTTCTGATGCGGCGGCACACATCGATCCCATCTAGGCCCGGCAGCATCCAGTCCAGCAGAGCCATGTTCGGAGGCTCTGCGCCTTCGAGCAGCTTGACTGCCTCGGTGCCGCTTCCAACCGCCTGATAGTCGAGTCCCCAGTCGGCCAGGTAACCGCCCACCTTGTGTCGTTCAATGTAGGAATCTTCGACTAGCAAAATCTTCATAACACCATGCCCTGTCCGGATGTTGGCGGTTTCTGAGAATCTTCACAAGATCACCAGCGAGAAACGAAAGACGCTGAACTTCTGCGGCAGCGCAAAACGCCGACCCGTCTGTTGAGAAACGCGACTCCCTCCCCAGTAGAATCGAGGTGTGGAGCAGACACTGCGGAACGCGGGCTGGATCGCCTGCGTTATCTATTCGACGATTCCCAGCTTCTGGCTGCTGATTCATCCTCGGGTGGAGTACTGGCGTTCGCGACCACGCTCCCCGTATCGAATCCTGTTGCCAGCGTGGATCGCGATGTGGGTACTACTGGCTGCTCTGACCGAGCACTGGCGTGACCTGACTCTCTATCATCGCGCGTGGTGCTGGATTCCGGCAGCGGCGCTGTTTAGCTCCGGACTCGTGCTCTACAAACTTTCTGGCGTCGGCTTCAGCCCCGCGCAACTTGGCGGCCTGCCCGAGGTTCTGCCCGGTCATCGCCAGCAGCGCCTAGTGGCAACGGGCATCCGCGCCCGCGTGCGTCATCCGGTTTACCTAGCTCATCTCTGCGAGATGCTGGCCTGGAGCATCGGCACAGGCCTGGCGGTCTGCTGGGCGCTGACAGCGTTCGCGGTCGTGACTGGCTCAGTGATGATAAAGATGGAAGACAACGAACTGGAGAACCGTTTCGGAGAAGAATATCGTCAGTATCGGTTGAGGGTGCCCGCGCTTCTGCCGAAGACAAACTATAATCCGACTTGGCCGAAAGCTGAAAGCTGATACCTGCCCATGCGCTTCGAACTCTTCATCGCGACCCGCTACCTGCGCGCAAAACGCCGCCAGGCGTTCATCGGCATCATTACGGGCATCTCGATTGCCGGAGTGGCCGCGGGCGTAGCCTCGCTCATCGTCGCGCTAGCCATCAACAACGGATTTCGCCAGGATTTGCAGGATCGCCTCATCGGGTCAAGCTCCCACATTAGCCTGCTGCGCATAGCCGACGATGGCATCAAAGATTGGCCGCCGCTCCTCGAACGCCTTTCCAAACAACCGCATGTGGTCGCCGCCGCTCCTGCAATCTTCGAACAGGTCCTGATTTCCCGTGGGCCCCGCGCCCGCGGCGCCGTCCTCAAAGGAATGATTCCAGCGTATGAGCGCAAGGTCGGCGATTTACTCAGCACCGTAAAAGAAGGTTCAGCAGCCGCCCTGGAAGAAGCCACCCCCGAGCCAGAAAAAAATCATGTGGGGACACCCGCCTCCGCCGTCCAGGGAGCGCCACCGACCGAGGACCTTCCAGATTCCCTGGCCACCATCCACGAGCGCGTAGCCGCCATGCCCCCAATCATCCTCGGCAAAGACATGGCCGACAATCTGGGTGCGACCGTCGGCTCGGTTGTCCTGGTCACCAGCCCACAGGGCGAATTGACGCCCTTCGGCATGGTGCCCAAATACAGCCGCTTTCGCGTGGCCGGAATTTTCAACTCCGGCTTCTACGATTACGATTCGTCCTGGGCCTTTACGCGGCTCTCCGACGCACAGCGCCTGTTCGGCCTGGGCGACCTGATCTCAGTGATCGAGTTCAAGGTCGACGACATTTATACGGCCGACCAGGTTGCGCGGCAACTCGAAGAAGCGGTCGGTCCCGGCTTCATGACAACCAACTGGAAAGAGCAGAACAAGGCGTTATTTCATGCGTTGAACATGGAGCGCCTGGTCACCTATATCACGGTCGGCTTGATCGTCTTCGTCGCTGCGCTGAACATTCTGATTTCTCTGATCATGATGGTCATGGAAAAAACCAAAGACATTGCCGTGCTCATGTCGATGGGCACCCGCAAGACGCAGGTGCGGAACATCTTCATTGCCCAAGGTGTGCTGATTGGCGTGATCGGCACGGCGATCGGCCTGCTGTTGGGGTATGCCATCTCCTACGCGGGCGGCCACTATCATTTGATCTCACTCTCTCCTGAGGTCTACTCCATCGACTACGTCCCCTTCGCGCCGCGCTTGAAAGATGGACTATGGGTCGTGCTTGTGGCCGTAGGAATTTCGTTTGTGGCAACGCTCTACCCCTCATGGTCCGCCGGCAAAACCCTGCCCGCCGAAGCGCTGCGTTACGAATAACAGCAAGAGTCTGTCATCCTGAGCGAAGGTTGTGCTTCGTGAAGCGAAGCACAACCGCAGTCGAAGGATCCCTTTCGCCATCCCGTGCGATTGGCTCCGAAAGGTGTTCCTTCCAACGCTTTCCGACGTGGAACTTTTTTCGGCAGCCGCCGTACAATTAAAGCAGGAAGACAAAAGAAGGAGGCCAAATCATGTTCACTTTCCTCCTGTGGTGCATCCTCTTCGTACTCTGCTGGCCGTTAGCGTTGCTGGCGCTCATAGCCTACCCGTTCGTATGGCTGCTGATACTTCCGTTCCGCATCGTAGGCGTAGCCGTACATGGAGTTCTCGAGATCATCTACCTCGCGATTACACTTCCATTCCGACTGCTGGCTGCACCGTTCCGCGTCTAAACAGATCACCGACGGTTCGGATGCGTGGGATACCGTGGAAGAGCGGCGTTTCAACGCCGCGTAAAGCGCTACCTAGAAAAACGGGATTTAGCCCCTGAAAGTCGCCACTAGCTCTGCATGACCTTCAAACTCGAACTCACCACCAGCCTCGCCTCCGTCGCCCGCTGCACATCCTCCGCCGTCAATCCCGGAGCCACTTCCTCCAGCACCAGCCCCCGCTCCGTCACCCGGATGTAAGCCATCTCCGTCACAATCGTATCCACCACCTTCACCCCGGTAAGCGGCAGCGTGCACTTCGTCAAAATCTTCGGCGCACCCTCGCGAGTCGTATGCTCCATCGCCACCACTACACGCCGCGCCCCGGCCACCAGGTCCATCGCCCCGCCCATCCCCTTCACCATTTTCCCCGGAATCATCCAGTTCGCCAGGTTTCCCGCTTCATCCACTTCCATCGCGCCCAGCACGCTCAAATCAACGTGCCCTCCGCGGATCATGGCAAACGAATCGGCGCTCGAAAAATACGACGTCCCAGCCATCTCGCTCACCGTCTCCTTGCCCGCATTGATCAAGTCGGCATCTTCCTCGCCCTCGATGGGATAGGGCCCAATCCCCAGCATCCCATTCTCGGATTGAAGAATCACTTCCATCCCCGCCGGAACATAATTTGCAATCAACGTAGGCATACCAATGCCCAGGTTCACATAAAACCCATCCCGCAACTCCAGCGCAATGCGCTTCACGATGCGCTCCCGCTTGTCGACATCTTTGCCCGGCTTGTTCATCTCTCTGTCATCCTGAGCGTAGCAGATGGTTCGCGAAGCGAGCCATCTGCGAAGTCGAAGGATCCCTAGCAGCTCGACGCAACCGTTAGCTCATCTGGGAATTCTCTCGGTACGCGGTACCGTCAACCAGCTTTCCTCACCGTCCGCTTCTCAATCCGCCGCTCGTACATCTCGCCCTGAAAGATCCGCTTCACATAAACCGAAGGCGTGTGAATCGAATCCCCGTCCAGCTCTCCAGCATCAACCAGCTGTTCAACTTCCGCAATCGTAACCTTCGCCGCCATCGCCATGATGGGATTAAAATTCCGCGCCGTCTTCCGGTAAACCAGATTGCCCATCCGGTCGCCCTTCCACGCTTTCACAAACGCGAAATCCGCCTTCAACCAGCGCTCCATCACATAAGTGCGGCCATCGAACTCACGCGTTTCTTTTCCCTCAGCAACGATGGTCCCCACGCCGGTGGGAGTAAAGAACGCCGGAATCCCCGCTCCCTCCGCGCGAATGCGCTCCGAAAACGTTCCCTGTGGCACCAGATCAAGCTCCACCTTCCCCGCCAGCACCATCGATTCCAGCAGCTTGTTCTCCCCAACATAAGTTCCAATATGCCGCCGAATCTGCCCCGCCGCCAGAAGCAGCCCGTTTCCCAACCCATCAACGCCAACGTTATTGCTGATGGTTGTCAGATTCTTCGATCCCTTCCGCACCAGCGCTCGAATCAGATTCTCCGGAATCCCGCACAGTCCAAATCCGCCGATCATAATGACCGAGCCGTCCCCCACATCTCGAATCGCCTCATCCGCGCTGCCTACAACCTTATTCATAGCGTCCGATTTCTAAACGAAAAACTTACGTTCTCTTCCCCGTACTTTTCTTCAACCCATGCGCCAACTCAAATTCCTCTGCCAGTGCCCGAGTAGCCAGGTTCTCCCGGATGTGCGCCAGCCGTTGCTCCACCTTGAACAACGCATCCTCAATATTCTTCTTGTTGCTGATGGCAATATCCCTCCACATCGAATACGGACTCGCCGAAATCCGCGTCATTTCCTTCAACGCCCTCCCACCCGCCGGAAGCAGTGGTGCTTCTTCTCCGAATTCCTCCACCAGAGCGGCCGCCAGCGCCGTCGAAATCATTTGTGGCAAGTGGCTGATCCACCCACACAGCCGGTCGTGATCCTCCGCTGGCAGCATGGCAATGCGCGCTCCAATCTGATCGATCCATCCCGCAAACTCGGCGAAGATTCCTTCATTCAGGTTCTGTCCGGGCAGCGGAGTCAAAAACCAGACCGCATTCTGGAACAAATCCGCGTCCGCATACTCCACACCGCTATGTTCCTTCCCCGCCATGGGATGCCCCGCCAGAAATCGCTTCCCCGCGTTCTTGCCAAACACTTTCCGTGCCCGCTCGACGACCGCCGCCTTCGTACTTCCCACGTCCGTCAGTAAAGTCGAAGCGGGCAGCGACGGCCCCAGTCGTCCGATCAGATCCACAATCGCCAGCACCGGCGTAGCCAGCAACACCAACTGACTGCCCCGCACCGCGTCCGCAGGCTCGACAAATCCCTTTTCAATCGCGCCGCACTGTTTTGCTTTTTTCAGTGCCGACTCGCGGTCGCAGCCCACAATCATTCCGGCGAACTTCCGCTTCCGCAGCGCCAGCGCAAACGACCCGCCAATAAGCCCTGTCCCGACAATCGTGATTTGCCGAATCGGCATAAGCGAATTGAGCGATCGTGCGATTTTGTGATTGTGCGATTTTGAAAAGCAAAAACAATCGAGGAGCAGACTCTCAGAAAGGCGCCGCACAATCGCCCGAAGGCCCGATCACCCAATTACCCAATAGTTCTTCCCACCGCCGGAGCGATCATCCGCAACTCATCCATCAGCTTTGCAAACTGCTCCGGAAACAATGACTGCGCCCCATCAGACCACGCATTGTTCGGATCGCAATGCACTTCGATCAGCAGCGCATCGGCTCCGGCGGCTACCGACGCCCGCGCCATCGGCGCAACTTTATCGCGTCGCCCCGTTCCATGCGACGGGTCAGCCGTCATCGGCAGATGCGACAGCTTGTGAATAATCGGAATCGCCGAAATATCCATCGTGTTCCGCGTGTAAGTCTCAAACGTCCGGATCCCGCGCTCGCACAAAATCACTTCATAATTGCCGCCCGCCATAATGTATTCCGCCGAGAGCAGCAATTCCTCGAAAGTCGCCGCGATACCGCGCTTCACCAGCACCGGTTTTCTCACTTTTCCCAGCTCCCGCAGCAGATTAAAGTTCTGCATGTTGCGGGCTCCCAGCTGCAGAATATCCACATAAGGGAGCATCATCGGAATCTGCGAGATTTCCATCACCTCGCTGATCACCAGCAGCTTGAATTTCTCTCCCGCCTCGCGCAGCAACTTCAGTGCATCTTCTCCGTGCCCCTGAAACGAGTAAGGAGAACTCCGCGGCTTGAACGCGCCCCCGCGCAACACCCGCGCCCCTGCTTTCGCGACAGCCTCAGCCGTAGCAAAAAGCTGTTCCCGCGATTCCACCGAGCAAGGCCCAGCCATCACCACCACTTCGTTCCCGCCGATTTCAATTCCATTCGCCAGCTTGACGATCGTCCCTTCGGGACGAAAACTCTTCCCCGCCAGCTTGTACGGTGAACTGATGCGATGGACTTCCTGCACCCCCGGCAGCAACTCCAGGATGCGGATGTCAAAATCAATGCCCGCTCCCACCGCGCCCAGCACGGTTTGCCGCGCCCCAGTCGACCGGTGCACCTCAAACCCCATCTTCACCAGGTGCTCAATCACCTGCTGAATCTGCCCTTCATCCGCCACTTCCTGCATCGCCACAATCATAAAAAAATCTCTGAGGTCACCTTGTAGCCATTAAACGTCCTTGTCATTCCGAGCAACGCGAGGAATCTGCTCTCTCGTCGACTACACGGACGCCGCACGTCAATCGTTCACGTCCGAATCCAACTCGGTCTCTCCACCCTTCACCCCATCCGCTTTGATCCCAATTCCTGCCTTCTGGATATTCCGCATCACATCCATGATCCGCTCAAAAATCCGCACCAGATCCCGACTCGGCAGGGGACCTTGATTCATCCGTTGCACATTTTCAAACACAATCCGTTCCCGGTCCGGTTCATAAATCGGTAAATTCGTGTCCCGCTTCAAGCGCCCAATCTCAACTGCAGCGTGCGCCCGCTCGCTCAGCAACTCCACCAGTCGCCGGTCAAGCTCATCGATCTTCTCCCGCCAATCCGCGATATCCATGAGATTTCTCGGGCCCGACTCCAAACCTGTCATCCTGAGCGAGGATTGTGCTTCGCGAAAGCGAAGCACAACTGCAGTCGAAGGATCCCTGGCATGCTTGCGTCGCCAGTGGCCTCGCAAGGCGTTCCTCGATTGCTCTGTTGTGGCTTGGGACTCGTGCAAACCCGCTAAAGCGGATCAGCCGTCAACTTCCCAACAAATTCTCCCACAGCCGCTGCTTCCCGTTCCGGATTCCGCTCAATCGTCTCGACAATCGCGCTTCCCACCACAACGGCGTCGGCAAACTTCCCGACTTCCGCAAACTGCTCCGCATTTGAAATCCCAAACCCAACTGCGACGGGCAACTTGGTGACACGCCTCAACCGCCGCACAAGCTTCTGGGCATCATCCGCCAACTTCTGCCGCGCTCCCGTCACTCCGGTCCGAGACACCGCATAAACAAATCCCCGCGAAGCCGCCGCAATCCGCTTCAAACGCTCATCCGGACTGGTCGGTGCCGCCAGAAAAACCGCCGCCAAATCATGCTCGCGCATAGCACGCAGATATTCGTCCGCTTCCTCCACCGGCAAATCCGTCACCAGCACCCCATCCACTCCCGCGTGCCGTGCGACCATGCAGAACTTCTCCATTCCCATCCGCAAGATCGGATTCAAATACGAAAACACAATCAGCCCAGTAGACTGCGCGTGCTGCCGCACCTCGGCCGCCAGCGTCAACACCTGGGCAAGGCATGTTCCATGCTTGAGCGCCCGCTCACTCGCCCGCTGAATCACCGGCCCATCCGCCACCGGATCGCTGAACGGCACGCCCAACTCAATCACATCCGCCCCGGCCGCAATCGCCGCCAGCACCACGTCCCGCGTAATGGCGAGATCCGGATCCCCGCATGTCACATACACGACCAGCGCCGGCTTCCTGTAGAACGATAAAGGCATAGTAGAAATCAACGAACCTAGGATTTACCCTGAGAACCCCTGTGACCCCGGTGGCGAAGGTTTTCGAAGTTTTATTCCAGCGAAAGTGATTCCCGCATAATCCCAATATCTTTATCCCCACGCCCCGAAACATTCACAATCAGTACATCAGATTTCTTCATCTTAGACGCACGCTTCACCACTTCCGCCACAGCATGCGCCGACTCGAGCGCCGGAATAATTCCCTCCGTCCGCGCCAGCAAAGTAGTAGCCTCCAGCGCCTCCGCATCAGACGCCGCAACATATTCTGCCCGCCCCGAATCCCTTAATGCCGCATGCTCTGGGCCGATCGAGGGATAATCCAGCCCGGCCGAGACCGAGTGCGTGCGGGCAATCTGCCCCGCCGAATCCTGCAGCACGTAAGAGTAAGTCCCCTGCAAAACTCCCGGCGAACCACCGCGAAATCGAGCCGCATGTTCGCCCAGTCCCTCACCCCGTCCGCCCGCTTCCACTCCAATCAAGCGAACCTTCTTATCTTTGAGGAACTCGGTGAAAATCCCAATCGCGTTCGATCCCCCACCCACGCAAGCGATCACCGCCGCCGGCAACTTCCCTTCAGCCTTCAAAATCTGCGCCCGCGCCTCGCGCCCAATCACGCGATGAAAATCGCGAACCATCGTCGGATAAGGATGCGCGCCCAGCACGCTGCCCAATAAGTAATGAGTAGTCCGAACATTCGTGACCCAGTCGCGCATCGCCTCGTTAATCGCATCCTTCAAAGTCCGCGACCCCGATTCCACCCCGCGCACCTCAGCTCCGAGCAACCGCATGCGGAACACATTCAATTCCTGCCGCCGCATGTCTTCGGTCCCCATGTATACGACACACTCGAATCCCAGCAGCGCGCAAACTGTCGCCGTAGCCACGCCATGCTGCCCCGCGCCAGTTTCCGCAATTACCCGCCGCTTGCCCATGCGCTCGACCAGCAGCGCCTGCCCCAGACAGTTATTAATCTTGTGCGCCCCGGTGTGCAGCAAATCTTCGCGCTTCAAATAAATCTTCGCCCCACCCAATTTCTGCGTAAGCCGCTGCGCAAAAGAAAGTGCCGTAGGACGCCCCGCATAAGTGCGCAGCAACTCATCCAGCCGCCGCTGAAACTTCGGATCGCGCTTCGCCTTCTCGTACTCGCGCTCCAACTGCTCCAACGCCGCCATCAAAGTCTCCGGCACATACCGCCCGCCATAAACCCCAAACCGCCCGGGTTGGTTCGCGGGGACAGCAGCGCGCCGGGTGCCCCGTCCTTCTCGCGTTCTTTGAGAGAGGGCGGGGATTTTGACTTTGATTGTTTCTGGAACAGTGGCCATTTCTAACCAGTCTTCCGATCCGCGTCGCGCACAGCTTTAACAAACGCACGCACCTTCTCCGGATCTTTCTTCCCGGGCCTCGCCTCCACTCCCGAAGCCACATCGACCCCCCACGGCCTCAGAGTCTTCATCGCTTCACCCACGTTTTGCGGAGTCAACCCACCCGCAACGACCAGCCTCAGGCCGCCCTGTCGTATCGCCTCTGCAATTGGTGTAGCCTTCTTCCATTCAAAAGTCTTGCCCGTCCCGCCGGGCGTGCGCAGGTCTCCTGAGTCCAGCACGAACGTGTCCATCATCCCTTCTGGAGGTGAAAAGCCGCCCGAAACATTCTTCTCCCACCGCGCTAAGTCGGAAATCGTTCTCTGCATTTGTTCTTCGTCGCCCGCGAATATCTTGACGGGCAGCGCCATCAAAAATCTCGGAGGCCTGGAAAAAGCGGACATGCCACTGGCCTTAGTACTTCCGACTCGTCCAGCATCTTGTTCTGCCGTAAAGTAATTCTGAGTTCCAGTCAATTGAGCACGAAGTAGAACCTCCAGCGGGTCGGGTCCGCTGCCGATTACAAACACTCCAACCTTCTCCACGCTCTCCGGCAGTTTCCCCACAATCTCCCGCGCCGCCTCGACGCTGATATTCCGTGGACTCTTCTCATAAAACACAAAGCCCACCGCATCCGCCCCGGCTTCAACTGCGGTGAGTGCATCCTCCAAATTCGTCATCCCACAAATCTTCACCCAGGTCATACGCACAGTTGTCCGCAAAAGGTAAAAACTTCGCGCAGAATCCGTTCACCGCCCGCTAGGCACTCGCGACTCAGTGCGAGCGACTAAAGCCCGCAGCGCCGCTCCCGGCCGCTCCGCCCGCATCAACGATTCTCCAATCAAAAACGCCTGGTACCCGGCCGCCCGCAACCGCGCGATATCCTCTCCCGACCGAATCCCGCTCTCCGCCACCCGCACCACATTCTTAGGATGCTTCTCCGCCAGCCGGAACGCCGTTTCCGCATCCACCTCGAACGTCCGTAGATTGCGCGTGTTGACTCCAATCAAATCGCATCCGGCATCCAGAGCCCGCTGCAATTCTTCCTCATCATGCACTTCGCACAAAACGTCCAGGCCGTGCAAACCCGCGCCCAGCAATAGCCTGTTCAATTCCGCGTTCGTTAAAGCCGCAACAATCAGCAGCACAGCGTCAGCCGAATTCGCACGAGCCTCCAATAGTTGAAATTCATCCACAATAAAGTCTTTCCGCAAACAGGGTATCTTCACTGCGCTGGAAGCCAGCCGCAAATTCTCCAGCGAACCTTGGAAGAACTCCTTGTCGGTCAACACAGAAAGCGCCGCGGCTCCCGCCGTCTCTAATTCCCGCGCCAGTTCCTCCACGCAAAACTCCGCCCGGATCAATCCCTTAGACGGCGAAGCCTTCTTCAACTCTGCAATCACCGCCACGCCAGCCCTGCTTTTCTCCTCTAGCGTCCGCCGAAACCCGCGCGGCGCATGCTGTTCCGCCCGCTGCCCCAAGTCCCGCAAATCCGCCGTTCGTTTAGTCTCGAAGACTTTCCGGCGCGTGGAGTCGACGATCCGGTCAAGGAAAACAGGCATAGCGAGTGCCTGAATTATACGGGAAGGAATGGTCGGCCAAAGGAATGATCAGCCAATCAGAAGGCGATCAGCGACAGACGTTCTCGATTTCCTTATAAGGCTTCTCGGCATGCTCCGGATATTTGATCTGTTTCACTTGCATCCACTGGTCGAGCAGCGTTCCGGCATCGTGCAAACCCACATCCGGATCCCCGTCATACGCCGCATCGCTCTCCGCTTCCTCCAGCGTCACCAGCTTGAATCCTTTCTTCTTCAGCAGATCCAGCGCGTCCGGCAGAATCGTGCTGCTGAACGCTCCCAGGTGCATCAACAGCACGTAGTTGATCTCGTGCCCGTAAATCAGCTTCGCCTGCTCCCGCCCCAAGTCAAGAAACTCCGAAGCTGTGTTCAAATAGCTTGCCCGCAACCACTCATTCGACGTCTTATCTCCCTTAGCCACGCATCGCGCGTAAGCCGCATTCCACAAGTAGTCTTCCCAATCGAGAGTCACCTGCGCGATCCTGTAACCGTGCGCCTTCAAATAGGCCCGAATCGCGCGCCGTTTTTCCACCGTGTCTCCCTCATGCAGGTACGGATAGCGAAACCAGTGCCAGTCACTGCCCGGCCCCGCCTTCCGCGCAAGTAACTCCAGCGCCGGCTCGTTCTCTGCGATCTCGCGCTCGAATGCTTCCGCCGGGTTCTGTTCCAGATCCATGTGCGAATAGGTGTGGTTTCCTACCGGCTCAGCTGCAGCCCACAACTTCAGCGCCTCGGCCCCGTCGGCGTTTCCCTCCAGCTTCTTGGCATTGATAAATCCGTATACCGGAGGCACGTGCCGCTTCTTCAGAATCGCCAGTACATTCTTAGCGGTCTCCGCCTGCGTAACTCCTGGCGGCAGCGCACCGTTCGCCGGCAAGTCATCCATCGTGATGGCCAGCTTCTGCGCAACGCAAAACCCTGACAGACAAAGGAAAAAGACAAACAGCAGGACATTCTTCAAGCCGATCACCCAAAGCAGGTTTCTCATGAGAAGGAGTTTACTTCTTCTGGCGGATGAACGCTCGCAGTACACGCGGACTCTTGTAGGGACTGCTGCCTCGAGAGCCTGCCCCGAGCGAAGACGAGGGTCCAGCCTACCGCAGCGAGGCGCTCGCGCACGCTTTTTCAGCTTCTGATTTATTGGTGCCATCGAAGGGACTCGAACCCCCACACCGTTGCCGGTACATGGACCTGAACCATGCGCGTCTGCCAATTCCGCCACGATGGCAATCTGAATTGCAATGCAGCGGCGGCCACAAGGCCGCCGTGTCAGGAAGATCAACTTTTCTATTTTTGCAGCCCGCCACCACGCTGTCAAACACCGGCGCGGTTGCCGAAGCCCGGAAGCCGAAGCCCGAGGCTTGGCCTAACCGAGCTTCGCCGTGATCGAAATCTTCGCGTTCAGCACCTTCGACACCGGACAGCCCTTCTCCGCCGCCTCCGCATATTTCTGAAACGCAGCCGCATCCGCCCCTGGAACCTTCCCCACCACATCAATGTGGCTCGATGTAATCGTCCAACCGGAGTCCAGTTTCTCCATGGTCAGCGTCACGTTCGTGCTGATGCTCTCCGGCGTCAGATTCGCCCCGCCCAGTTGCGCCGACAGCGCCATCGAAAAGCACGCCGCGTGCGCCGCCGCAATCAATTCCTCCGGATTCGTCCCAGGCCCGTTCTCAAATCGCGAGATAAATGAATATTGCGTGTCTTTCAACACTCCACCCGGCGCCGAAATTGTCCCTTTGCCATCCTTCAAACCGCCCTTCCACACTGCGCTAGCCTTGCGTTCCATCGTCTTCTCCTGATCATGAAAAGAAAATTAAATCCCCGGCCATTGTAGACGGACATTACCCGGCATGTCAGGTGCGCCCCCTGCACAATCTTTCACAGTCAATAAAAATCCGAGCAACTCAAATAGAATCCGCACACAGGACAGCTCAACTTGCACCGGTTCTCTTTCAAATCCGCCGAGCAGTTAGGGCAAAACCGCTCGGGGTGCCCGGGCTTCGCGTCCATCAGTTCCGCTTTACCTCGATTTTCTTCAACCAGTTCCTTTCCGCTCTGGTTCATTCGCGCAACATATCGCCACGCGCCCCCGCGCACAAGTGGAAATCCATCTTCCTGTCTGCCGCTGAAGCCGGAAAAGCCGCTTCACCACTGGAATCTCTCCGTTCACAGTCCTTCATAAATCTTTCCTGTATCCACAGACCTTTTTGCGCTAGAATGCCGGTGCATTGAGAGTGGCTTCCGTGCGGCCACGGAGCGCTCTCGGCCTTCCCCCAGGAGGTAGTAGATGTATCGGCCCTATTCCAGCTCCTTGGCGGACTCTCGTCCGTTCTTGAACGTCGATTCTTTGATCCGCAACCTTGACCAGGATTTCGTCACTTCCTTCAATACCGGCAACTACGACCAGGTAGCGGCTCTTTTCGCACAGGACGGCGCATTCATGGCGCCGCACCACGACCCAGCCTACGGCCCAAAGGCCGTCGAACGCCTGCTCCGCCAGTTCGCCGAATCTGGATACGAGGATCTACGCCTCGAAACCATCCGCGTCGAAGCCTCCGGCGATCTGGCGATGGAAATCGGCCGGTATAGTGTCGGTATCCGCAAGCCCGATGGCACAATCATGGCCGACCGCGGTAAGTACGTTAAGGCGTGGCGCCGCCTGGGTGCGTGGCTGATCGTGGCTGATTGCTGGAGCAGCAATCTTCCCGTTCCGCGCTAAAACTGCGCTCGGACGTAAACGACCGGATCGTGACGTTGAGTGTCTGAATCCGAAGAGGCCGCAGCCTACGGCTTGAACTCCATGGCAACGGTGGTCTGGACGACCACTGCCTTTCCGTCGATCCGGTAAGGCTCGAACCGCCACCAGCGCATAGCGTCCATCGCAGCCTGTGCTAACACCGCGGGACCATTCCGCGCCCGCACATCCACCACCGATCCATCGCGTCCCACAACTACGTCGAGCTCAATCACGCCCTGCAGCTTCGCCTGCCGTGCCTCCAGCGGATAATCGGGATCCACGCGGTGAGTCACAAGCTTCTCCATCACTTCGGCGGGAACACTCGCCTGCGGCTGCAGCGCCTCGGTGGCCTTCTCGTTCTTCCGCAGACCACCCTCTATATCTTCCCACCCGCGATTCCAGCGCCACCACAACGCCATCAGCAAAATTGCCACTGCGGCCGCGAAGAATATCCATCTCCGGTCCAGGCTCTTCCGTGTAAGGGGCTGAGAGACGCCCGAGCCCCCGCTCTCCGAACCTTTCCCCGCTTCGCGCGGAATCTTTCCGCGAACTCCCGGTTCCAGCTCAGCCTTCGCGTCACCCGCCCAATCGCGAATGGCCGCCTGCTGTTCCGCCGACAGTCCAACAAACTCCAGCCCTGAGCGCAATTTGTCTTGATGCCGCACCAGCGCCCGCGCTCGCAGTGGATCGGCCACTCGCGGCAGCTGAATCTCCACTCCTACAGCCTCACCCGGCAATAGCTCTCCCGCGAGTATCGCGGACACTCCACCCTCGCCCAGATTGACCGAACGCCCCGGCAGAATATCCGGAATCCCCGAACGCACCACCTTCACATCGAGTAGCGCCTGCACGCGGTATCGCAGCCAACGCCGCCGCGAAGGCTGATCCCGCCCCGGTGCCTGTGCCCCTGTTGCCATTCAATCGCCTCTGCTGTGCCTTGGGATGGGAAGATGCTAATCCACCACAGAGTCGCAGAGACGCAGAGAAAACTCTTTTCAGCTTTTCTCTGCGTCTCGGTGACTCTGTCGTGAAACCGTTTTTGTTTTGACCTTAACGTCCTTGCCGCAGCTCCACGATCTCGCTTCCATTCGCCACCAGTACCACGCTCGCCATGCCAATGAACAATCCGTGCTCCACCACTCCCGGCATATCGTTCAATCGCCGGGCCAGCCCATCCGCATCCGGAATCTGCCCGAACCTGCAATCCAAAATGTGATTATTCTCGTCGGTCAGGTACGGATTCCCATCCGCTGCCCTCCGCAGATCGACCGCCGCGCCAAGCGCCTCAATCTTTTTCCGTACCACCGTCTGCGCGAACTTGATGACTTCGACCGGCAGAGGAAATTTTCCCAGGACCGGAACTCTCTTCGTCGCATCTGCCACAATCACGTAGTATTTGGTAGCCGACGCCACAATCTTTTCCCGCAGCAACGCCCCGCCCCCGCCTTTAATCAGCCGCAATTGCGGATCAACTTCGTCCGCGCCGTCCACGGTCACATCGATCTCCGGGCATTCATCGAGCGTCGTAAGCGGAATTCCCAGTCCCGCCGCCTGCTCTCGCGAACGGTCAGAGCTGGGTATGCCGCGGATCTTCAGACCGTTCCTCACCTGCTCTCCAAGCAATTCAATGAAGTACGCTGCCGTCGATCCCGTTCCCAGACCAACCACTTGACCATTCTTCACGAACTGCAAGCTCGCACGCGCAGCTGCTTCCTTCTCCTGATCATTCGCCATAAAGTCTTCAGATATTGAGAAATCATTCGCGCAGAGGAACTCGTGTGGGACGGCCGCCCCGAGCCCGCCCTGAGCGGAGTCGAAGGGACCGTCACGCCGAGCGAAGCGAGGCGGCTTCTTAAAGAGACCCGCCAACTAAGGACACCACCAGCTACGCCGCTCCTTCACCCCAAGCTCTTCTGCACGTAAATCAAATATCCAGCCAGCGCCAATCCGAACAAAACAGTCACAATGGCCACCACATCCACAATAAATCCCGCGGCTTCAAATTTCCCCTCATCCAGTTGCGCCCGCGTTTTTCTGTATCGCGCCAATCCCGCTATCATCAGCGCCACTCCCGCCAGAATCGCGCTCATCCCCATCCACACAGAAAACCCGGTGGCTTTCGACCCATGACCCTGAAACTCGGTTAACTGTCGCATGGCGATCGCAAACCGTCCGATCGCGAATCCAAACACCACAATCGCCACGCTGGTTCGCACCCAGGCCAGAAATGTCCGCTCGTTGGCCAGGTGATCGCGGGCCCGGTTGGAATCCTCAACCACATCTTCTCCCATAAAGACAGGATGACGACCGCAGCATTATTCCACAGCCTTCACAGGCTTGTCGTGGTAGGGCAAACACTGTAGGGGATTGGCGGCTCTGTGGAAACTCTTTAACCTGGGCTTTACGTTTCTCTCAGAATCCGCCAATTTGTCTGCAATTCACAGCATTTTGGCCTGGCACACCTTCATCCTTGTGGATTTTTTTTCATCAGGAATTCATCCCCGTTTCACCTGCGTGCAACGGCACCCCGACTACCTTGGCATCAAGCACTACGCCCGGAGGAAATTCATGTCTTCATGTCGCATCACACGCTTCTCTCAGCGAGAACCATTCACTGGCGGCGCGGCATAACACGGTCTCGGCACTTATCTGGTTACGAATCTTGGTTACGAATCTTGGAAACCAATTGATGTTCAAGAACCTCCTCACGCCCGTGCTCCTGTGTTTGTGCCTGAGTCAGCCGCATGCGCTTCTCCATGCGCAGAGTATGCCGGAAGCTTGCCCGCGTCCCTTGCCAGGCAGCGTCGTCGCTGAACCGGAGGATCTGCGCAGCCGCAACGGTGTGCTGAAAGTTGAGCTGACAGTTCACAACACAAAGCAAAGCGACGGATCCACTCGTTATTGCTACCTCGATGACAATGGCGCAGAATCGCCCACTCTGCGCGCGAATCCCGGCGATCTTGTCATCCTGACCCTAAAAAATGATTTGACGACTTTCGGCCCCGACGCAACGCCGATCGGCCACCAACAAATGCACATGGACACCGACAAAAGCGGAGACTCCTGCGCCAGCGACTTAATGACCCGGGAATCCACCAATCTCCATTTCCATGGTCTGACGATCCCTCCGGTCTGTCACCAGGACGACGTCTTACACACGTTGATTCAGCCCGGTAGTCCGCCATTCGAGTACCGATTTCGCATCCCCGAAAACGAACCCACCGGATTGTATTGGTACCACCCGCACATCCATGGATTTACCAAAGAGCAGGTGCTCGGCGGGGCGTCGGGCGCGATCATCGTCGAGGGAATCGAGCGAGCCGACAAAGCGGTTGCAGGATTGCCGGAACGGGTCTTGGTTATTCGCGACCAGGACCTGCTGAACCCGAATGCTCCACCCTCGAAGTGGGAGCCCGTAGTCCCGAAGATGCTGTTCGATCGCGATGGGGATGCAGCCAATACCGGCACGGGATTCGGCAAACCCGCCAAGGATCTCTCGATCAATTTTGTGCCCGTGCCCTATCCGGACTATCGGCCCGCCGTAATCGAGATGAAGCCAGAGGAGCAGCAACTTTGGCGCGTGGTCAATGCGTCGGCAATCACCTACCTCAACATGGAAGTTCTATTCGGGCATACGCCGCAGCCACTCGGCCTAGTGGCGATCGACGGAGTTCCCCTCAACGAAAACGGCCTGCCGCCGGATTTCGTGGACTGGCAAACTCATCTCGCCGTACCGCCCGGCGCTCGCGTGGAATTCATCGTGAAGGGCCCTCCGGAACACACCTCGGGACTTCTCGTCACCAAAACTGTTGACACCGGACCGAGCGGGGAGAACGATCCCAACCGCGCGATCGCCATAATTACAGCCTCCAAAGATGCACCGGAGCCACGCTCCGCACTCGCCACCTCGCCCCGACCGCTTCCCGCTTCGCAATTGCCGTGGCTGGGAAGCGTAGTTCCCGTGCGCGTTCGAAGACTCTACTTTTCCGAGAAGCTGCTCGATCCAAACGACCCCAACAGCGCGACTGAGTTTTATATCACCGTAGACGGTCAAACACCGGCTCAGTTCGATCCCAGGTCGGGAGTCCCGAACATCATTGCCAAGCAGGGAACAGTCGAAGATTGGATCATCGAAAACCGCTCCAGCGAGCTTCACGCCTTCCACATTCATCAACTGCATTTCATGCTGCTGGATTACGGCGGCACGCCGGTGAACGAGCCGTTTCTTCGCGATACCGTAAACGTCCCTTACTACACCGGTAAAACTCTCGCTTATCCCAGCGTCCGATTGCGCATGGACTTTCGCGATCCGAACACGGTGGGCGACTTCGTGTACCACTGCCACCTTTTAGAGCATGAAGACGGAGGAATGATGGGGCTGATTCGCGTAGAGCCTTAAGCGGGTGAAGCAGGTTTGGGGGCAAACCGGTCTCCACTCAGACCACAACTCGAAAAACAAACGACTTTATGTTGCCCGTGGTTCGGAAAAACGGCTGGACCTTTTTATCCAGCTTAACCAGCAGCTCAAACCCAACGAGTTCAACCCAACGAACAGGAGAAGACGAAAAATGACTTTCAAATCAATCACGTCCCAAGGGATACATTATTTGCGCATCGGCATGGCGGGCCTTGCCATGGTCCCGCTTACCGTCGGCGCACCCTTCGCCAACGCGGCTCCCAAACCACAGAAACCACGAGATTATGGAACGGTCACCCCCATCAAGCACGTCATCGTGATCATCGGAGAAAACCGCAGCTTCGATCACGTCTTCGCCACCTACGTACCGAAAAATGGCGAGACCGTAAACAACCTGCTTTCCGAAGGCATCATCAAGTTGGACGCCAACAAGAATGCGATTCCCGGTCCCAACTTCTCAAAGGCTCAACAACTGTCGGCGACCGATACCGATACCTTCCTGCTCTCCCCGCCGAAGCAACAATTTCCCAACAACACACTGCCGGCGCCGCTAGTGGGCGGTCCTGGTGGTGCAGCCGGTTATTTTTCCGGCAGCAACCCCTGCGGAACCAGCCCGGCGATTTCAGCGGTCAAGTGCGCGGAGCTCTCCGAATCCGGACTGCCGACTCAGCAGTACTATCAGGATCTCGCCAGCGGCGGCACTGGACTTACGAAATATACGCCCGATAGCCGCATTACCAACGTCGAGAAGTTGCCCGCTGGACCATTCCAGATTACGAACGGCAGCACCTTCCAATACAACGACTATGCGGCGAGCCCTGTCCATCGTTTCTATCAGATGTGGCAGCAGTTGAATTGCAGCTTATCCCAGGCCAGCCAGAACAATCCTTCCGGTTGCAACGCCAAGCTGTTCTCTTGGGTTGAAGTGACCGTCGGGGCGGGCACGAATGGGGCAACCCAGCCGCCACTCTGCTCTTCAAACGATGGCTCGCTTCCCTGCTTCACCACCAATTACCTCTCCAGCGTTCCCGATGCACAAACTACGGGTGAAGGATCCACCTCCCTCGCCTTTTACAACGTGCAGCAAGGCGATGCTCCTTACTTCAAGAGCCTCGCAGACACCTACACCATGAGCGATAACTTCCATCAATCGGTCAACGGAGGCACCGGCGCCAATCACATCATGTTCGGCCACGCCGACGCGATCTGGTTCAGCAACTCGCTCGGGGCTCCTGCCGAACCACCGAACAACAAGCTAGTATTTACCGACAAATATAATGGCGGCCCCAACCCAGACGAAGGAACCGTCGATCAAGTCGAGAACCCCAACCCAGCCTCCGGTACCAACAACTGGTACAGCGAAGACGGCTACGGCAACAGCTACAACGCAGGCTACCCACCGCCCTACACCGTTTCGCCGGTTAATGGCGGCGGATCCTACAGCGATTGCTCCGATCCCTCGCAGCCCGGCGTCGGTCCGATCGTGAGTTACCTCAAGTCCCTCGGCATCGACCCACGTTGCGAACCAGGCCACTACTATCTGCTGAACAATTACAACCCGGGCTGGTTCGGCAATGGCAAGAACGCCTACATCGACCAGAATCCCTCCAATACGCCGTTTACGATTCCGCCGTCCTCGACGCCCAGCATCGGCGACGACCTCAACGCCAACGGTATTTCCTGGAAGTACTACGGCGATCAATGGAACAACTACGTCAACGACCCGTACCAGCTCAATTACGGAACCAACGGGCCGAACGCCGACGAATATTGCAACATCTGCAACCCGTTCCAGTACGACACGTCCATCATGTCGCATCCGGATCAGGTCGAAGCACACATGAAGGATACGCTCGACCTGTACTCGGATATTTCTGAGGGAACGTTGCCTGCCGTTTCCGTCGTCAAGCCCAGCGGCTATGTCGATGGCCATCCCGCGTCGTCGAAGCTCAATCTTTTCGAGGGCTTCACGCAGAAGATCGTGAATATGGTTGAGAACTCTCCCTATTGGGACAATACCGCGATCTTTATCACCGAAGATGAAGGCGGCGGATACTACGACTCCGGTTACGTTCAGCCGCTCGATTTCTTCGGCGACGGCACACGCATCCCGCTAATCGTGGTCTCTGCCTATTCCAGGGGGGGCCATATCTCCCACTCGTATTCGGACCACGTTTCCATCGTCAAATTCATTGAGAGGAACTGGAACATCGGTACCATTTCTTACCGCAGCCGGGACAACTTCCCGAACCCGATAACGAAACCGGGCAACCCCTACGTTCCTCTTAACGGACCCGCACTGAGTGACTTGTTTGACTCATTCCATTTCCCCTATTGATCTTCCCGAGAAAGATCGAGGAGATCTATCAAGAGGAGATGGTTAGCCTCACACCGGCCAGGAAAACATTCCTGGCCGGATTTGTTTTCTGGCACGCGCTAGAATCCCTTGAACCCCTCAAGCATCCGTTATCCTAGTACCTGACTCTTATGGCTACTCCGAAATCTAAAGTCACCAACGCAATCATCGAAACCTCGCCAAACAACGGTGCTGATCCAGA
>JBAWCJ010000137.1:0-1749 GCA_049590215.1 Candidatus Sulfotelmatobacter sp.
CCCGCCAGTCTGACCCAAGCCTACTTCTGGACCGTCCTGGCCCGCGCCGCCGGAGACCCCAACAGCAAGATGTTTGCCGAGATCCTGGCCTCCCGCATGACCCACGCCCAAGCCGTAGCCATCGAACAAAAAGCCGAAATCTGGTACGAGCAACACGAACCAACCGCCAAACCCGCCCCCGGCCGCTAAGGCGCCGCCACACTGTCATCGTGAGTAACGACGCTGTCATCCTGAGCGAAGGCGATGCTTAGCGAAAGCGAAGCATCGCCGCAGTCGAAGAGCCTGCCCCGAGCGAAGCCGAGGGGACCCCATAGCCGCCCGTGCCACCACAAGCCCCGCAAGGCGTTTCCACCACGAACGCTGCACCCGCAGCGTTAGAATAGAACTAGAGTTCCCCGTGCCCCCCGTGCCCACCCTCCGCACCGTTCTCGACCAGCAAGTCCGCGAGGCCGATCCCGCGCTCTTCGAGAAGCTCGACAACAACCGCGTGCGCTGCTTCGCTTGCGGACATTGCTGTCCCATCCCCGAAGGCCAGCCCGGAGTCTGCAAAGTCCGTTACAATCGCGGCGGCACGCTCTACGTCCCCTGGGGATACACCGCTGGAACCCAGTGCGACCCAGTCGAAAAGAAACCATTCTTCCACGCCCATCCCGGAGCGCTCGCCTACAGCTTCGGCATGCTGGGTTGCGACTTGCACTGCGCCTATTGTCAAAACTGGGTAACGTCGCAAGCTCTGCGCGATCCCACCGCCGTATCGCCGCCGCTCGAAGCCTCGCCCGAACTTCTGGTCCGCGACGCCATCGCGCAAGGCGCAAAAATTCTAGTCAGCACCTACAACGAGCCGCTGATCACCAGCGAATGGGCAGTAGCCGTCTTCAAACAAGCCAAAGCCGCCGGACTGATCACCGGCTTCGTCTCGAACGGCAACGCCACTCCGCAGGTTCTCGAATACCTGCGCCCCTGGCTCGATCTGTACAAAGTCGATCTCAAGAGTTTCGACGACCGTCACTATCACGAACTCGGCGGCCGCATCGCTCCCATCCTCGACAGCATCCGCCGCATCCACGCGTCGGGACTCTGGCTCGAAATCGTCACGCTTCTAATCCCCGGCTTCAACGACGATACCGACGAACTACGCCGCCTGACTGACTTCCTCGCAGGAATCTCTCCAGACATTCCCTGGCACGTAACCGCATTTCACGGCGATTACAAAATGATCAGCCCCCGCGACACCAACTCCGAAGACCTCTTGCGCGCCGTCGAAATCGGCCGCCAGTCAGGCCTGCGCTACATCTACGCCGGCAATCTCCCCGGCGCAGTCGGCGAATGGGAAGACACCCGTTGCCCAAATTGCAATCAAACTCTGATCAAGCGCTATGGCTACCTGATCAAAGACTATCGACTCACGCCAGACGGCCACTGCCCCAACTGCGCCGCAGCAATCCCCGGCCGCTGGTCCGCCAGCTTCGAAGGCCAGATCACCTCCCGCCCTTTCCTGCCACGCAAGCACACGCCATTGTTTACCATCGAAAGTCGCTAGCTCGGCGTCACTCCTCGAAACTCGGTCGGCTATAATTCCTTCGGCGTCATCCTGAGCGTAGCCGTTCTTCAGGCGGAGCGAAGGATCTCCCGCGCACCGACACGCGCTAAGTGCCAACAGCACCTCCTGAGATTCCTTCTCGTAAATGCGGAAGCCGCCCATCACCGCTCTCGTGATCGCATTCGCGATCCTGCTCACCTCCTGCTCCC
>JBAWCJ010000138.1:0-7264 GCA_049590215.1 Candidatus Sulfotelmatobacter sp.
CGACCGCGAACCAAAGCCGCGTTCGGAGTTCCAAGAAAAAGCGAGGGAAAAGCCCGGCCCCGTACCGCCCGCCAGACGCGACTACAGCATGGGCCCCAAGCCCGTGAACATGCCCGGCACCCGCGCCGTTTCCCGCTGCGCCCAGTGCGGCACCGTGCTGCAGGCAATTCCGCCAACCGGTCTCTGCCCCAAGTGCGGATTCGAACTGCATTCCTGCAAGCAGTGCATGTATTTCGATCCCGGCAGCCGCTTCGAGTGCATGCAGCCCATCAAAGAGCGCATCGCCAAAAAAGATGCTCGCAACGATTGCACGTTCTTCGAAATCCGCGTGACCCGCGAAAAGGAAACCTCCACGCCCGCCAGCCTGCGCCCCAACGACGCCCGCCAGGCGTTCGAAAACCTGTTCAAGAAATAGACTCTGGCAATCGAGCCGACTCAAGGTTTCTGCGTGGGCCGCAACAAAATCTCGCTCACAAACGACTGCGGACTCTGCGTCACCAGCATCGCCACAGCATGCGCCACGTCTTCCGGCTGCAACATCTTTGCCGGATCCTTGCCCGCATGCGGACTAAGCTCAGTGTTAGTCGATCCCGGACAGATCACGGCCACGCGGATTTTGTAGCCGCGCAGCTCTTCCGCCACAGAGTAGCTAAGTCCATTCAAACCCCATTTCGACGCCGCATAAGCCGCGCCGTTCGGCAGCGCATTCTTTCCCGCGAGCGACGAAATGTTGATGATGTGCCCGGATCGCGCCCGAATCATCAGCGGCGCGAACGCGCGTACCGCGTAGTAAACGCCCCGAAGGTTCGTGTTCAAAATCTGGTCCCAGGCGTCGGGAGCAAGTTCGTGCAGCGGCCCACCAAACCCGCCGATGCCAGCGTTGTTCACCAGAATGTCGACACGCCCAAACAAACGTTCGACGCGCCCAGCCGCCGCCTCAACCGACTCCAGACTAGTCACATCACAAGAGACGACTTCGGCCATCCCACCTGCCCGCGTGATGGCTTGTGCCGCCGATTCCAAAGCTGCGCGAGTGCGCCCGCACAGCACGGCGGTTGCGCCCAGGCTCGCCAACTCCTTCGCAATAGCGAGGCCAATACCCCGGCCAGCCCCGGTAACCACGGCCACCTGCGCAGCCAGCGGGTGCGCCGCATCCATCCGAGCAACCTCGTTTCCACCCGCATCCATGAGAAGAGCCTTCCCGTCCAGTTTCGCCTCGCACAGTAGAATCTCAGCCTGTGCGCGAGCCTCGATTTGTGCATCTTATACAATACTTCGGGGGGCAAACTAGGAAGTTGCTTGCCTTCAGAAGAAGACGTACTTATAATCCGGCGAAACCCGAATGATGGGTCGGTCGCTATACGTCTCACGCAGATGGGAAATCGTCGATCCCCTAAATTCCAAGGAGCTACACTGATGAAAAAGATTCTGGTCACGGTTGTGCTTGGAGCTGCCGCGCTTGCGGCCGCCCAGGGCGCTCAGCCGGCACCGTCACAACCGTCAACGGCAGCCGCCCAGCCCGCGCAGTCGCAGCCCACTGCGGCGCCCGTTATTAAAGACCCAGCCGAGTACAACGCCTACGTCGGCGCAATCGGGCAGAAGGATGCCGCCCAGATCAGCGGCCTCGAAGCTTTTCTCACCCAGTATCCCAACAGCATTATGAAAGTTCCGGCCCTGCAGACTCTCATGCAGGACTACCAGCAGGCGGGGAACACTGCTAAGACCATTGAAATGGCCACCAAGCTGCTAGCCGCCGACCCCACCAACGAGCGCGCCATGTTCTTGCTCGCTTATTTTGATCGCGTGAAGGCACAAGGCGGCGACGCCAATGCCACGCAGGATCTCGCGGATGCCAAAAAGTACGGCCAGATGGGACTAGATGGCCTGCCAAAATTCACCAAGCCCGATGGCATGTCAGACGCTGACTTCCAGAAAATGAAAGATCAGATGACCGGAGTCTTCAGCGCTGCCCTCGGTCTCTCTGCCCTCACCGACAAGGACTACGACACTGCAAGAAAGGACTTGCGCACAGCCGTTGACAGCAGCCCCGACTTCCAGAAGGATTTTACCGTGGTGTGGCCCTTGGCGCTGGCCTATGCTGGACCCACTCCGCCTGACCCCAAGCTAACGCCCGATCCCATCAACGCGATCTGGTACGCCGCGCGCGCTTCCGCCATTGCTCCCCCGCAGGCCCAGGCGGGGATTGAGAAATATGCCAGATCACTCTACGTGAAGTATCACGCCGGAGAGGACGGCTGGACAGATGTTCTGGCGCAAGCCAAAGCCAACCCCACGCAGCCCGCCGGTTTCACCATCAAACCCGCTCCCACTCCGGCAGAACAAGCGCACAATATGGTGGTAGCAACGCCGCCCGAGAAAATGGACTTCGCCACCTGGGAGTTCGTACTCTCTAACGGCGCCCAGGCTGATCAGGACGTCGTCTGGAACGCCATCAAAGGCAAGCCCGTCTACATGAACGGCACCGTCATCAGCGCCACGTCGACTGAATTCGATATAGCCGCCAGCGAAGATGACATCGTCGCCAAGAAAGCCGACCTCACGCTAACCTTCGAAGAGAAAGTTCCTCTGCGACTAATCCCCAAAGCAGGCGCCAGCTTAGATTTCCAGGGCAACCCCGCCTCCTACACCTCAAGCCCGTTCATGATGACCATGGAAAAAGGCCTGCTGCCCAAGCCGAAGACCGCTCCGGTGCATCACAAACCCGCTTCGAACTGATTGCCGTCTGTTTCGAACAAAAAGGCAGCCCGCAAGGGCTGCCTTAGCTTTTGAGCCGTGGGAACCAGAAGATGGCGCGCCCAGCGTAGTGCACTAAAACAGTGCGCTTCTTCGTGGTCTTCGCGGATGTTCGTGGCGACGTTTGCGGTGAAGAGCTTTTACTTTCTATGCCTACGCGCAAAACCGTGACGACACAAGGTCCTCTCGCATTACCGCACCGCTTTCTTCTCCCGATCCAAAGACACCGGCCTTGCGCTCCGCGGGGGACGCTTCGCTCCATCCCGAAGCTGGCGCACGTCAATCTTCAACTCATCAATGGTCCGGCTCAGCGTGTTGCGGTGCATCCCCAACTCGCGCGCGGCGCGGCATTGATTGCCCTTGTTTTCCTGGAGAACAGTGAGGATAAAACGTTTCTTGAATTCGCGCACACCCTCCGAATACAGGATGTTGCTCTTATACATTTGCAGAATGAGTGCTTCCAGTTGATCTTTCACGGTAGGTCTCTCTCTTTTTTCTTAATGTCGTTTTTTAACTTTCTACCCCTCGCACCTATTTCGGCTTCGCGGCCGGAGCCCCGGTCAAATCCTGCGGCGCCCGATGCAGAAACTCCAACCCATCGTTGAACCGCGCCCGCAACTCCGCCGGCGCCACCCACATCGCAGCCCGGCCCACCACCAGGAAATACGGTGCCAACACCGAACTCTTCAGCATGGTTGAGGTAGGCGTGAACGCGGTCATACCCATCAGCACCACGGTCACAACCAAAACCCCCTTTACCACACCGAGCAACGCTCCCATAAAACGGTCAAACCCGCTCAGCCCGGCTGCCTTCATCAACTTGCGCGCAACCCGAGCCGCTACGTTGAACACCAGCAGGATCACAAAAAAGATAATCAGGAAACTGAAAATATCCGCCAGCCACGCGTTCTTCAAAAAGGTCATGAACCAATCCGACAACCCAGGATACTTCCACGCGGCGACAATGTAGCCCACCACCAGCCCAGCCATGCTTAGAGCCTCAGCAAAGAAGCCCTGCACCGCCGCCGAAATAATGTTCAGCAGTATAACCGCGACAATCAGCCAGTCCGCCGCGGTCATGCCTCACTCCTACACATCCAGCCTGTGTCCCGTGATCTGGAAATAGGCATCGAGATACTTTTCACTGGTGTGGCGCGCCACCTCATCCGGCAATGCCGGCGCAGGCGGCTGCTTATTCCAGTGAATTTCTTCCAGGTAATCGCGAACGTACTGCTTGTCGTACGATTCTTGTCCGCGGCCGGGCGCGTACTTGTCGGCTGGCCAGAAGCGCGACGAGTCTGGCGTGAGCACTTCATCCGCCAGCGTGATGCCCTTCGCCGTTCGTCCAAACTCAAACTTCGTGTCGGCGATGATGATACCTCTCTGCCGGGCATACGCGGCAGCTTTCTTGTAGACGCGCAAAGTCAGGTCGCGCAGCGTACTGGAAGTTTCCGTACCAAGAATTTCGCACATCCGGGCGAATGAAATGTTTTCATCATGCCCGCTCACTTCCTTCGTCGCCGGCGTAAAAATCGGCTCCGGAAACGCCTCCGACTCGCGCAACCCCGTCGGCAGTTCGATTCCGCATACCTTGCCGCTAGCCTTGTATTCCTTCCAGGCCGATCCTGAAATGTATCCCCGCACCACGCACTCCACCGGAAACATCTCCGCCCGCTGCACAATCATCGACCGTCCGCGCAGCACATCAGCATACTTCTGCAGCGCCTGCGGATACTGCTCGACGTCCGCTGCAATTAAATGGTTTGGAACGATGTCGGAAAGAAAATCAAACCAGAACAAAGAAATCTGAGTCAGCACGCGCCCTTTTTGCGGGATGCCGGTCGCCAGCACGTAGTCGAAAGCCGAGATGCGGTCGGTAGCGACGAACAGCAGGCGCTCATTATCCAGCTGATAAACGTCGCGTACCTTGCCGCTGGCGTGAAGTTTAAGGTCGGGGAAATCGGTCTGCAGCACCACGGGATCGAGAAGTTTAGGAGTCATGTTTTAAATTTAGCAGGGCAAGGAGCGAGGCGTATTTTAGCCCCTCAGAAATTTTTGTCAACGACAGAGATCACATGATGGAAGGAAGTCTCTATCCTATTGAGTAAGGAAGCGTTCCGCGTCGGCTGCCTCAGATTCTTCCACCGCGACGGTTGTGGAAAAGCTGAGGATGAAAGTGGATAACGCGCCCGCTTCGCGCGTAGCGGCTTTCCGTGTGAATTTATTGCCATACGAGGGATCTCCCCTTTGAAAACGGCAGGCCGGAGACACTTCGCTCCGCTCGAAAAACATACACCCAGGATGAGCCCGAAGCACCGGCCAGAGATTAAAAAGGTGACCTCATTGAATATACCTTGACAAGTATATGCCTGATGGAGTATATCAAAACAATGGAATCTGTTTTCGAAGTCATTGCAGAACCGAGCCGCCGCGCGATATTAAGCCTCCTGGTCTCGTCAGAACAGTCGGTGGGAGAGATCGAGCGCCAGCTTCGTATGTCCCAGCCGACCGTATCCAAGCACCTGCGAGTCCTGCGCGAGGCCGGTTTCGTAGAATCCACAGTCGACGCACAGCGCCGTCTCTACCGCCTGAATCCCGAACCTCTTCAGCAGCTGGACGCCTGGCTGGCTCAGTTCCGCCGCTTCTGGTCCGCTCACGTAGATGCTCTCGAACGCCACCTCGATCGAATGAATCACGACAGCACTAAACCGGGGCAACCTAAACCGAATCAATCAACACCAACGAAAAGAAAAAATAAGCAGAAGACAACCCGATCCAAACCGCGAACGTAACCAAGGAGAATCGAAATGAAAATCAAAGTGACCACCCTATACGTCGACGAGCAGGACAAAGCCCTGCGCTTCTACACGGAGGTCTTGGGTTTCACCAAGAAGACCGATTTCAGCCAGGGACCATATCGCTGGCTGACCGTGGCCTCGCCCGAGGAGCCCAACGGCACTGAGCTGCAGCTTGCCCTCAACAACAATCCCGCAGCCAAAACCTATCAGCAGGCGATTTTTCAACAGCGCCAGCCCGCGGCCAATTTTTTTACTGACGACCTAAAGGCCGACTACGAGCGCATCAAATCCCGCGGCGCCGAGTTCACCATGCCGCCCACCGACGTGACCGGCTCAACCATCGCCATGCTGAACGACACTTGCGGCAACCTGATCCAGCTCACCCAGCTCGCAAACTGGTCACGCTGAGGAGAAAGCCAAGGAGAACAAGATGCTCGATCGCGCGCAGTACGCACCGGGTCCCGCCAACTTGGCGCGGATACAGAAAGACCAAGGACAAAACGGAGAAGAGAAGTGGACCCTCGTCCTCGTCCGCGAACTCCGCCACTCCCCAGAAAAAGTCTGGCAGGCGCTCACCGACCCGGCGCAGCTTCGCGAGTGGGCTCCTTTCGACGCCGATGCTAGTCTCGGCACGGTTGGAAACGCCGTGAAGCTCACCACAGTCGCCGCGCCCAAGCTGACCGTCTCCGAAGCCAGAGTGACGCGAGCCGACGCTCCCAACGTCCTTGAGTACAACTGGGGCGACCACGATATGCGATGGGAACTCGAATCCACCGACCACGGTACGCGCCTGACGCTGTGGACCAACATCGGCCACCGCTTCATCGCCATGGGTGCTGCGGGCTGGCACATTTGTTTCGACGTTCTCGATCACCTGCTCAGCGGAACTCCCCTCGGCCGCATCGTCGGCCCCGACGCCATGAAGTTCGGCTGGCAGCGCCTGCACGCCGAGTACGCAAAGCAGTTCGGTATCGAACCGCCCAACTGGCCGCCTAAAGCGGCTCAAAACTCATGAATCGAAAATGACCCAGTCATCGCCGGGAAAAGGAGGACAATCAATCATGAAAGAGGCTACCAAACGCAGAATTTTTCGCTGGATTCACATCATCTTTGGCATTCCGATCATCGGTTATATCTATGATTCACCTTCGAACACCCCACACTATGCACCCACGATTCGCTACGTGTTTCTTCCTGTATTGCTCCTTTCAGGATTGTGGATGTGGAAAGGCCATGTCGTTCGACGACTGATAAGCTCACCCAATAAAACTACTCGCACCAACACTCGACAAGAATTGGAGGCATAAAGATCCAATGAATCCCTCAGAACGCATTGACCACCTAATCGCAAAACTCGCAGACTGGCGCGGCAAAACGCTAGCCGCCATCCGCAAGACCATCCTCGACGCCGACCGCGACATCATCGAAGAATGGAAGTGGATGGGAAGCCCCGTATGGTCTCGCGACGGAATGATCGCCGTCGGCAACGCTCACAAAGATAAAGTGAAGCTCACTTTTTCCCACGGCGCGAACCTCCCCGATCCCGACAAGCTCTTCAACGCCGGCCTCAAAGGCAACCAGTGGCGAGCCATCGATCTTTTCGAAGGAGATAAGATCAACGATCGCGCTCTAAAAAATCTGGTCCGCGCCGCCATTCTTTACAATCAGGTCAACTTGAAGAGCAAAGCGCCCGCACGTCGAAAGAAAGTGAG
>JBAWCJ010000139.1:0-16600 GCA_049590215.1 Candidatus Sulfotelmatobacter sp.
AAATCTTCATCAGCGAGGCCGCCAGCGTTTCCATCGCGCCCTGCGCGAACACGATTTCATCATGCGCCGAAAGCGCGGCGAACTTGTTGCCATGCGAGCGGAAGGGAAGTCCCGTAAGCTCGGCAATCTTCTTGGCAGCTCGCTCCGCAAATTCAGGATGAGTATTCAGCCCAGTTCCAACGGCAGTTCCACCGATGGCGAGATCGTAGAGACCTTCCAGCACCTCTTCCAGCCGCTTAATGTCGCGCTCCAGCAAACTCGCCCAGCCGCCAAACTCCTGGCCGAAGGTCAACGGCACAGCATCCTGCAAATGAGTGCGTCCGATCTTGACAACGTCATTGAATTCCCGCGCCTTGGCTGCGATTGCATCATGCACATTCTTGACCGCGGGAATCAGCACGTTCTTCACCTGCGATGCCGCCGCAATGTGCATCGCTGCCGGAAACGTGTCGTTCGACGATTGCGACATATTCACATCATCATTGGGATGGATCGGCTTCTTCGATCCCATCACGCCACCAGCAATCTCAATGGCGCGGTTTGAGATGACTTCATTCACGTTCATGTTGGTTTGCGTGCCGCTGCCCGTCTGCCAGATGCGCAGCGGAAACTGGTCCATCAGCTTGCCCGCAATTACTTCGTCAGCAGCCTGCACGATCAGCTTGGCTTTTTCGGGCGGCAGTTTGCCGAGATCTTGGTTCACCAGAGCGCACGCCTTTTTGAGGACGCCAAACGCGCGGATCATCTCCGGAGGCATTGTGTCGCGCCCAATGTTGAAGTGCAGCAGCGAGCGCTGGGTCTGCGCTCCCCAGTAGACGTTGGCCGGGACCTCGATCTGCCCCATGCTGTCGGATTCAGTGCGTGTGCGAGCCGCCGGTTCTGCGGAGATTGCCATAAGGTCCTGATCAAGCGCGATGGATGAAGCAACCGGAAATTATAGCGCGGACCGAGCATCCGCCTTTGCCGTGCTTCCGTTTAACCCGTCTGTAAGAAAGTGAGCTTCGGCGCATGCTAAAATCATCGGCTTCTACCCGTACCTCGATGGCCGATGCAACGCGCCACGGACTTCATGCCTCACTTTCTCGCCGCCGCGGAAGTTGAAACTCAACCCAAGGCCCAACTCCGTTCGCTTCCCGAGATGCGCACCGATGTCCTGGTCATCGGATCAGGGCCCACTGGCCTGGCCTGCGCCATTGAGGCGCAGAAGATCGGTCTCAAAGTCATCGTCCTCGACAAGGGCTGTCTGGTCAATTCACTGTTTCACTATCCCGCGGGAATGACTTTTTTTACCACTCCCGAACTGCTCGAGATTGGCGACATCCCTTTTACGACCGCGCTGCAAAAGCCCACTCGCGAAGAAGCGCTCGAGTATTACCGCAAAGTCACCGAGCATTACCACCTCGACATTCGCCAGTACGAGTGGGTGAAAACGGTGATGGGTGAAGACGGAAACTTCAGCATCACGGCCACCGACCGCGCCGGCCGGCCCCACGACTACCGCGCCCGCAAGGTGATCGCCTCGACCGGATACTACGATCTGGCCAATCAACTCGGCCTGCCCGGAGAAGACCTCCCCAAGGTCTCGCACTATTACGCCGAAGCTCATCCCTACTACGACACGGATGTGCTGGTGATCGGCGGCAAGAACTCTGCGGCGATTGCCGCTCTTGATCTCTGGCGTCACGGCGCCCGCGTGACGTTGGTCTATCGCGGAAGCCAACTGCACCGCCACGTCAAATACTGGATCAAGCCCGACATCGAGAATCGCATCAAGAACGGAGATATCGTCGCCTATTTCGACAGCCGTGTGCAGGAGATCGGCGTCGACCACGTCGTCATCGTCACGCCGCGCGGCCCAATCCGACTGAAGAATGACTTCGTGCTGGCCTTGATTGGCTACCATCCCGACTACGACTTCCTGCGCAGCATGGGCATCGAGCTGTCTGAGGAGCAATGCCGTCCGGTCTGCGATCCCGTGACGCTCGAGAGCAATGTGCCCGGTATCTACGTGGCCGGAGTGATTGTCGCCGGCTCCAGCACCAACGAAATCTTCATCGAGAACGGCCGCTTCCACGGCAAGCAGATCGCCGACGACCTCAAGAGAAAGTTGCGGCCGGAGAGCTAGCGAGGCATTAGCACCGATGACCCGGTACGGCGAGAAAATTCTGAAATTCGTCACTGGCTTGGGTTGTTTGGCGTCGATCGCGGGCCCCTTGCTGGCGATCATCCTATATCCCCGGGCCAAATGGCTTTTCGCGCTCGTGGTGATTGGGATAGCAATTGTGATATTGGCCGAGCGGACGAGGAAAGATCCGACGCCGGCTGCCTTAGCAGACGAAATCGAAAACTTGCTCACCGGCAACTACGGCGCATGGGACGTCGATGGCTTCGAACATCGCGGAATTCGAAATCCTACGCTTCGTGAGTATTATCTCAAGAGCATGAGCATTGGCGGCCTGCCCGAAACGTGGATTCGTATGACTGACGCGGAAAAAGACGAAATGCGAGAGATCATCCGGCAACTCAGACAGTTGCCCGATGATTTGGGGAAGTAGCGGAGAAGCTCGCAGTCCGAAAACGGAAGCCCGCCATTTGTTAACCTAGCCGTTCTCATGCAAACCCAACCAGAGCTCGCAGCCCCATCAATTTCGCTCGGATCCTACCTGAGGCTGGTGCGCGGCAATCGCAATTTTCGTCGGCTCTGGATGGCGCAGATTGTCAGCGAGATTGGCGACTGGTTCTACACACTCTCCATCTACACATTGCTGCTGCAGTTGACTGGGCGTGCCAGTTCTGTGGCGCTGGCTCTTGTGCTTCAAGTATTGCCCCAGACTTTCGTGGGCCCGACGGCAGGTGTGGTGAATGACCGCTTGCGCCGCAAGCATGTGATGATTGCAGCCGACCTGGTCCGCGTCGTGGTGGTGCTGGCCATGCTGCTGGTGCGCTCGCGCTCCACGGTTTGGCTCGTCTATCCGCTGCTGCTGGCTGAGACCGTCATGGCCGCGTTCTTCGAGCCTGCTCGTAACTCGGTGATCCCAAACATTGCTGCGCGCGGAGAAGTGCTGATCGCAAACACGCTGTCTTCGGCCACGTGGTCAGTGAATCTGTTGATTGGCGCTTCGGTGGGCGGAGTGGTCGCGGCCTTTTTCGGACGAGACGCCGTTTTCATTCTCAACGCGCTGTCGTTTTTGGCATCGGCTCTCCTAATTGGCGGAATGCATTTTGCCGAGCCGCACGCCGAGTCTGCGGCACCGCTGCGCCCGCGCGATCTGGTTGACTTTTCTCCCGTGCTGGAAGGCATTCGCTACGTGCGTAATCATCGCACGCTGCTTCCGACCGTTTTTGCCAAAGCCGGTGAACTGATGATTGGGCCGAGCTGGGTAATCTTCACCGTGCTGGGTGCGCGTGAGTTTGCCGTGCATTGGCACAACATCGACACGGCGCGCGGAGCGATGCTCGGCATGAGCATCCTGCTTGGCGGGCGCGGACTGGGTGCGCTGGCGGGCCCGCTCGTCTCGGCGCGCTGGGCGGGACGCAGCGACCGCCGGCTGCAACTTGGAATTCTCTTTGGCTATCTCATCATCGCCGTTGGATACGGAGCGCTCGGGATCAGCCGCACGGTTTGGGTGGCCAGCGCCTGCGCGATGTTGGCCCATGCCGGAGGATCGACGGTCTGGGTTTTCTCGACCACGCTTTTGCAGCTGCATACGGAAGACCGCTTCCGTGGCCGCGTTTTTTCGGCCGACCTGGGCTTTTCGATGCTGACCATCGCCGCGGGCGCTTACTTCTGCGGACGCCTGCTCGACGCCGGTGTTGCCGCCCGCACGGTTGCGACTTGGACTGGACTGGTCATGCTGGTTCCTGCGGCGTTGTGGGCGCTGGCGATGCGGGTGGGTAGTGAGCGTATTGCGAGCGTGAAGTGATGTGGGCTTTAGCCCTCGCGGCTATCCCGCGAGCCGGTCAATCTTCGCGGCCATGATGAAGTCGCTCTCGGTCAGGCCGTCGATCTTGTGCGTCCACATTGTGATCTCGGCTTTACCCCACGCCAGCAGAATGTCGGGATGATGGCCTTGCTCCTCGGCCAGAGCGCCTACGCGATTCACGAAATCGAGCGCCTGTTTGAAATCTTGGAAGGCGAACGCGCGAGTCAGGTGGTGCTGGTTGACCACATTCCACTTGGGGACGATTTTGTGCAGCGCGTCGAGTTCCTTGCCTTTGAGCGGAGGCACGCCGCCACGGCAGGGGACGCATTTCTTGTCAGCTAGTTGTTCGGTCATGGAAGGCTCCGTCCAATGCTAGAACGGAATATCCTCATCCGTGATCGGCCCAGAGCCCGCCGTTGCGTGCTCGGGTTCCGGCGTGCGCTGATCGAAGTTGTTGCCGCCTCCGGTTGATGCGCCGCGCGAACTTTCCTTGAAGTCGCCGCCCCCTTCGCCGCGCCCGCCGAGCAGGATCAAGTCGCTGGCCACGACTTCTGTCATGTACTTCTTCTGTCCGCTGGTCTTGTCATCCCAGGAGCGGGTTTGCAGGCGGCCTTCGATGTACACTTTGCCACCCTTCTTCAGATACTCGCCCGCAATCTCGGCCAGGCGCTGCCAGAGCACGACGTTGTGCCATTCGGTGCGGTCCTGCCAGTCGCCGCTCTTGTCCTTGAAACGTTCGTTCGTGGCGATGGTCAGCTTGGCCACGGGCGTGCCCTGCGGCGTGTACTTCACTTCGGGATCTTTCCCAAGATTACCGATCAGTTGAACCCGGTTCAGACTTTTTCCAGCCATGGGGAGCTCCTTTGCAGGGGTTCAGTATACCGGAAGGAATAGGTTGCGGGAGGCGCGGGAGATCTTATTGTCCGTTGAAGTCCGTTCTGGGAAAGGCGGGGGCTAAAGCCCAGCAGCTCAGATTGGCTTACGCGGCGCTGAAGCGCCGCTCTTCCACGTCACTTCCAGCGGTGAATTTTGGCTTACCGGGAAAGCACGCTATAATCGCCCCATGCCTCCTGCACCCGGCGCCACCAAAGCTGTCGGCATGGTTCCCGACGAGATGAAGTCTGAACCCAGGTCCAAAGGCCTGACCACGCCTCGAAAAAAGAAACCGAAGGAACTGGCCGTGATTACCGAGTGCTGCACCGGATGCGCCGGCTCGCCAGCTTGCGTGGAATATTGTCCGGTGGAAGACTGTATGTTCTGGGTGGCGGATGAAGACAGCACGCCGTTTGGGCGCATCGCCGTCGATCCCATTCTCTGCATCGGCTGCAAGAAGTGCCTCAGCAAAGGTCCTGACGGCTGTTTCCTCGACGGCTGCCCCTGGGACGCCATCGTCATGGTCGACATCGTTGAAGTGGAAAAAGAAGTCGGCGCTATGGCGATTTAGAAGCAGTGGCCGGTGGCCAGTGATCAGTGGCCAGTAACATCACTTCTTCTTGCTGGCTTCCCCTGTATGTTCAGGACTGTTCCCGGGCTCGGGGAAGTCGCTGTCGGCATCTTTTATCAGCGGATCCTGGTCGCGGTGTCCGAGTGGTTCGGAGAGCGCGAGGTTCCCGTCGTGATGATGTTCTTCGCCTTCCGTGGCACCCTTGGCGCGGTCGGGATCGTTCTCAGAGATTTTATTCATAATCATTAGTCCTGTTCCCGAGCAAGCTACTGTCCAGACCGCCCTGCTGGTGCGACTCCCAGCTTGCGAAGACGTTCGCGAGCCTGCAGGGCTTCGTTGGATTTGGGATAGCGCTGGATTACACGGCGGAGTTCGGTGACTCCGTCATCCTGCTTGCCGAGTTCGATCAGCGAAAAGCCTTTCTTCAACTGAGCCGAAGCCGTCTTGTTTCCTGCCGGATAGTTTTGCACGACCTGATCGTAGCTCTGGGCGGCCTGCTGATAATTTCCCTGGCGGAATTGAATCTCG
This sequence comes from Candidatus Sulfotelmatobacter sp., assembly GCA_049590215.1. GTDB lineage: Bacteria > Acidobacteriota > Terriglobia > Terriglobales > Acidobacteriaceae > Sulfotelmatobacter. Next base: position 5,896 of record JBAWCJ010000139.1, read on the forward strand.
CCCAGATAGAAGTAGCAATTCCCGGCGAGATCGGTGTTGGGATAAAACTTGAGGTACTGGGAAAATTCCTGCGTAGCCAGATCGTTGTTGCCGCCGTTGTAATCCCGTAACGCGTTGTTGTAAAGCACATCGGGCGGCGGAGCCTGAGCCAAAGCCTGGGCCTGCGCCTGTTGCTGGGCCTGCTGCGCGGCGAGGGATTGTTGCGACGACTGCATATCCTCCAGTTGCTTGCTGACTTTGGCTAAGCGAGCTTTGAGTTCGTCTAGCGTGTCATTCAGCGATTGGAGCTGGCCGGAGAGTTGGTCGACGTGTGCGGCTTGATCTCCTTGCTGTTTTTGCAACGTGCCTTGCAGAGCGGTGATGGAGCCAGTGACTTTGTTGATCGCGTCCGTATCCTGCTCGACCAGGTTTTTCATGACGCCCATGCGCTCGTCGAAGCTGCGCTGCATGGCGGTCATCTGCTCCTGCAGTTGCTGCACCTGGGTTTGCAGTTCAATGATTTCCTTGCTGACGCCCCACGCCGGAGTAACAGCCAGCCAAAACACAGACAGCAGAGCGAAAACAGTAGAGCCGCGTCGTAGTGTCATAGGGTAAGTTTCCTGCGGTCTATTTTAGACGGGTTGGGGGCAATATAGGTTGGGAAGATATTCAGGAACCTAGTTGGGAACAGGAAAAGTCAGGGGCGGAGGAGTGCTCCGCCCCTGAGTGGGGGAATCTCCGGCTACTTTTGATAGACGAAGTGGCCGCGGCGGTTCTGCTGCCAACAGGCTTCGTTGTCTTCCAGGCAGAACGGTTTTTCCTTGCCGTAGCTGATGGTCTTGATGCGGCTGGCGCTCACTCCCGCCGCTACCAGAGCGTTTTTGACTGACGAGGCTCGCTGGTCGCCCAGGGCCAGGTTGTATTCGGTCGAGCCGCGGTCGTCGCAGTGTCCCTCAATCGTGAAATTGATGTTGGGATGCTGGCTGAGGAACTGCGCGTCGCCCTGCATGGACGCTTCCTGATCGGCGCGAATGTTGGACTTGTCGTAATCAAAGTAGATGTCCTTGACATTCTGGCCGAACAGATCCTCGTCGGTCGGCGATGGAGTCGCTGCCATCGGCGGAGGCGGCTGGGTGACGGTGAGGCGCGTCGTGGCCTCCTGGGTTCCGCCAGCGCCTTTGGCCACCAGGTGATAGGTGGTGGAGGCGCTAGGGCTGACGGGCTGTGATCCACTGGCTTGAACGGCGCCGATGCCATCGATGGAAACGTCGGTAGCGTTGGAGGTTTGCCAGGTCAGAGTCGAAGACTGGCCAGCTTCAATCGTATCTGGGCTCACCGAGATGGAAGCAGTAGGTGAGGCCGGGGGCGGTGGCGGCGGTGGCGGCGGTGGCGCGGTTTTCTTCTTGCAAGCACCTAGCATGAGAATGGCGGCCAGAGCGGTGACGGTTGCGAGTACTTTCCAGCTTTGATGTTTCATGTTCTTCCTCTTCACGTTTAGATCCTCCTGCGGACCGGAAAATCGATTTCAACTTGCGACGAAGCGTTTTATTTCCAACTCCAGTCTGGTTGCGAATTGCGTCCCGTAAAAGTCAGTTGATGGAGCTTGGTGCCATCGGCCAGCATCATCCAGATCTCTTCTTTCCCGGACCGGCTCGACTGAAAGACGATGTGGCGGCCATCCGGGGCCCAGAAGGGAAAATCGTTGCGCCCGCCATCGTGAGTCAGCTGCACCCACTGCTTGCTGGCGATGTCCATCAAGTAAATGTCAGAGGAGCCGGGATCGCCCGGACCATATTTCCGCGTCCATGCCATCGTCAGGAACTGGCCGTTGGGCGCCCAGTTCGGCGAAACTGCATAACCCTGGTCGGTCATGCGCTGCTGGTTGGTGCCGTCGGCTTCCATGGTATAAATCTGAGGCAATCCGGTCCGGCCGCTGACGAAAGCGATCTGGGAACCGGTCTTGCGGTTCCAGGTCGGCGAAACATCCGGGCCCTTGTTGGCCGTCATGCGATGCAGGTTGGCTCCGTTGGCATCACAGATATAAATTTCGTTTTCCCCGGTGCGCGAAGATGAGAATGCCAGGCGGGTGCCGTCCGGCGACCAGGCAGGCGACAGATTCGTGCCGCCGAAATGGGGAAAACTGACCAGCCGGTTGACATCCATCGAATACATCAGAATGTCCCAGCCCGACCTGGTCATGGAACTAAACGCCAGCCGGGAACCGTCCGGCGAGATGCGCGGCGAAAGAGAAATAGATCCAAGATGAGTGAGTTGCTGCTGATTCGAGCCATCGTAATCCATCACCCAAATTTCCTTGTGGCCGGAGCGGTCGCTGACGAAATAGATTTTGCTCTCGGCAATGCCGGGGATGCCGCCGCCCAGGCGCAGGATGATTTCATCGGCGAATTTGTGAGCGATGAGGCGAGCGCCGGCGTCGGTAGCAACGTCCGTGTATTGCTTGCCCAGCACCTGCGGAGATCCCGTGTTCTTCACGTCATACAACCAGCCCTGCACGGTAATTTTTCCGCTGGCTGCGCCCAGGTTTCCGAAAGCCAGCATGGCGGCGTTGGGCGGAGGCACGTTCCAGAGGTCGAAGGTGACGTCGGCGGGCTGTCCGGGAACCTGCAAAGGGTAAAAGCTTTTCGAGACGAGTTCGACTACGCCGGAGTTATCCAGATCGTTCCAGAACGTGTCGTTGAATGTCTTCAGCAGGGCGGTGTTCTGTGGGTCGCTGGTGGAAGCCTTGAAGTCAGGTACGGCAAGGCGGACCTTTTCGACACCCAGAGAAGTACCGGTGCGGACCCAATCCTGAGCCCAGGCGGAAGAAATGAGGGAAGCGAGCAGAATGAGCAAGCCGCTCAGAATCGGTGCGGCGGTTCGGGCCAAGCCTCGTCTTTGTGTGTCGTCCATCCGTGCGGAGCCGTTACGCGAACCCGGACAAAAAGATACCGTATACGACAATATCGTACCCCGATATGTTCTCATTGGCAAGTTACGATTGACCACGAACCATGATAATTACAAATTTAGACTTCAGGAATATTCAGGTAGATGCTGCGTTCTTACGATAAGTCCCAGCATAGCTTTTATCGATGCCGCGGCACGGTTCTAAGGCGGCAAATTTATTTTTTGCTGTAATCAAACCAAAATTCCACGGAAACCTTGTTCCCGGAATAATCCTGGGGCAACGGTCCGAAAGTATCGATTCGCTGCACCGCGCGGACCGCCGATTGGTCGAGCGATGGCACGCCGCTGGATTGCTCCACCTGCACGTTGAAGGGGTGGCCATCCCGCGCGATGTCGAAAGTTACATAGACCCGTTGCGCGGTAGAAATTCCGGGATCGACTTCGTACTTCAGCCAGTTTTCCGAAACCTTTTGCTGGATGACGCGCACGTAATAGGCGTAAAGACTGCCGAAATCGCCCCCTCCACCGTTGACTCCGAAACCTCCTTTCGCGCCGCCGGCAGAGAAGGTACCGTAAGGGCCGCTGACCGGACCCCCTTCGCCGTAGGCAACCTGGTTGGTTTCTTCCTCAGGGGCCGGTTCGGGTTTCGCCTTGGTCGGAGTGGGGGGCTTCTTGGGTTTGATCTTGGAATTCTTGCCCTGAATTTCGATCGCGTCGGGCGCTTTCTCTTCAACCTTGGGCTTGGATTGGGTAAGGCCCTTGGATTCGTTAGCCACAACGTTTTGGCTTTGCGTGGGATTGGCGGGCAAGGGAACTGTGCTGACTAAAGTGACGCCGATGGCGCTGCCTCCGCCGCCCGCGCCCCAGCTCGCTCCGCTGGATGCACCAAAAATCGCCGAATAGAGCACGATCAATGCCGTCACCCCGACATGGAACCCCGCCGACCATCCGAGGGCACGCCCCCAGTTGTCGTGTTCGAAGAAGATCTCAGCGTTTTGCGCCATGTTCTTCCAGGGGCTGGGTGACAATGCTGATGTTGGTGATGCCCGCTTGCTTCACCGCATCCATAACCGTGGCGAAAGCTCCAAATGGGACATCCTCATCGGCACGGACGAAGATGAACTGGTTGCGAGGATCGCGAATCTTCTGGCGCAGCGTGGCGGCGATCTGGTTGATGTTGATGGTTTCGTTGCCCAGGAACACGCGCTGATCCTTGTTGATGGTGATCACCAGACGTTCTTCGGTGATTTCCTTGACGGTGCGGGTTTTGGGCACGTTCACTTCAATGCCGGACTCGAGCACCGGCGCGGTCACCATAAAGATGATCAGCAGCACGAGAACCACATCCACCAGAGGGGTGATGTTGATGTCGGCAAGAGCCGTCTGCGTGCGGCCGTTGGAGGAAGTGAAGGCCATCAGCGCCTCACTTCTGGTACGGCTTGCGGCTGAATGCTCTCGATGGCATTTAGCACCTCGAGCCCAAAGTCGTCGCCGCTGGCGGCGAAATTGCGGATGGAACTGCCGATCAGGTTGTAAGCGATGACAGCAGGGATAGCGGTAGCAAGTCCAGCGGCGGTAGTGATGAGAGCTTCCGATATGCCCGGGGCAACCGCGCGCAGCGTGGCGCCGCCGGCCGTGCCCAGGCCATGAAAGGCGTCAATGATGCCCCAGACCGTGCCAAACAATCCGATGAACGGAGTCACGGCCGCCGTAATGGCGAGCCAGGGAACGTTGCGCTCGAGGCGCGTGATTTCTTCCGAGGCTCCGATCTGCATGCCGCGCTGCACTGCAGTGAGGCTGCGAAGCGCAGTTCCGTGCGCCGACAACTGGCGTTTATATTCCTGGAATCCACCTTCGAAAACCCCCACCAGAGGGCTGGGACGGAACTGATCCGCCACGGTCGCAATATCCTGCAGGCGTTGAGCCTTGCGAAAAGCGCGCAGGAAGCGTCCACTCTGCCAGCGCGCGCGCCGCAGCAGATTCCATTTCGTGAGAATGATGGCCCAGGAGATAAAACTGAATGCCAGCAAGGTGAGGAGGACAAACTTGGCGACGGGACCGCTACTGGAAACAAGTTCGACAATTTCGCCGCCGACGAAAGCTGCAAAGTAGGGAAGATGCATCGTAGTTTTGGGATACCTTGCGGCGATTATAGATGATCGAAGCGAACTTCTCTGCAGGACGTATCCTAAGAATAACGTCCGTCTGAACCTGGAGCACGCCCGCTACAGATTTATTTTCCTGATGCAGCTTTCCTGATATACGCAACCATCGCGGATGACATCTAACGGGGGCATTTAAGTCAGTAAGCGATCTCGAAGGAGGGGAAATCATGGCTAAGCACGGATTATTGGGAAACTATCGCTTCACGGATGCCGCAGAAGACATTCGAGGCTCCAAATTGTATGGGCTCAACGATGAAAAACTTGGCAAGATCGACGATGTGATCTTGGATCACTTCACCGGACTCATTCACTACGTGGTGGTCGACACCGGCGGATGGTTGACGACCAAGAAGTTTATCGTCCCCGCGGACCGGCTTCGCGTGTCCGCCGAGCACAAAGACGACTTTAGCGTCCCTCTTACCAAGGAGCAGGTGGAAAGCTTTCCGCCTTATCAGGAAGTCGACCTGGAATCCGACGCACAGTGGTCGGACTATGAAGGCCGCTACCGATCGAAGTGGGAAGCGGATCCGGTGATGCACCGCGCGGGAACCGACCGTAACGTCACTCCTACGACACAGCAGATGCCGGGGAATTCGGCTGCGAACCGTGCGGCGGACTTAGCAGCGGCCAACAACACTGATACGGGGGCACTTACCGAGGGCGGCTTCGCCGCCAGCACTGATTCTGTCGTAATCAGCCAGAGCGCGAATGGAATCGGGCCACGTTGGGATGTATTCCAAGACAGGTTGCGGGAACGTCGCAAGCAAGTAATCACCACAGGTTCTACAGAGGAGAGCGCAGATAAGTACCGCAAGGCCGGCTAGTCAGGTGGCCTTTTTATAGAGCCACGGCTTAGGCCGTGGCTTTTCTATTTGCTGACTGCAACCGATGCGTCGACAAGATTCTCGCCAGAGCACACCGCTAAACCCGTGCCTGCGCAAACTGACAACTGGCCACTGGACACTGCCTTTCATGCTATGCTGCGCAAAACTTCGACATCGTCGACCTGATCGTCGACTGAGGGCGGCCTGTGCTGGTTGAATTGCGGCTGGAGAACTACGCGGTCATCGACAACGCGGCGGTGGAGTTTGCTTCTGGGCTTAACTTGCTGACGGGAGAAACCGGCGCCGGAAAATCCATATTGATTGATGCGCTGGCCCTGCTGCTCGGGGAAAAGGCGTCGAGTGAGGTGATTCGAACCGGCGCGGAGCGCGCGCTGGTGTCGGCGGTCTTCACGTGCGAAGGCCGCGCCGGAGACGCAATCGAAAAAGTGCTGGAGCGCAACGGTCTGGACGAATCAGACGACGGCTCGCTGATCGTGCGCCGGGAAATTGCCGCCGGAGGCAAAGGACGCGTGTTCGTGAACAATCAACCGGCCACAGTTGCGGTGCTGCGGCAACTGGCGCCGCATCTGGCGACGATTCATGCGCAGAATGAATCGATCCTGTCGTTCGATGCCCCGGCGCGCCTGGCATTACTCGACGCGTTCGCCGGAAGCCAGCACGAGCAAGTCGCGGCTGCATTCGAAACATGGAAGGGAATTCGCGCCCGCATCGACGATCTCGAGCGCGGCGAGCAGGACCGCCTGCGCTTAGTGGATTTGTGGATGTTTCAGAAGCGCGAGATCGAAGAGGCCAGGCTGCAAGCGGGCGAAGACGAGCGCCTCGAAACCGAGAAGCGCGTTCTGGCTAACGCGGAGAGGATTTACAGCGCCGCCATGCAGGCTTTCGATCTGCTGTATGAGGGCGACGGTTCTACCACCGCGTCGATGCGGGCCGCGCAGAAGCAGATCGAGGAACTCGCGCGATATGAGCCCAGGTTTCAAGAGGCGCTGGCCGCGCTCGAGACCGCGCGTATCAGCGTCGAAGATGTAGGAGCTACGGTAAGGGATTACGCCGGCGGAATCCACGCCTCCCCCGAACATCTGGCGGAGATCGAAGACCGGCTCGCCGTGCTCGACCGCCTGAAGCGCAAGTATGGTCCAACGCTCGAAGACGTGATCACCTTCGGAGCAGACGTTGCGCGCAAACTTTCGGAGATCGAGAACAAAGACGAGATCCTGCGCGAATTGCGCTCCGATCTGGCGAAGACCGGCGCGGAGTATCTGCGGGCGGCGCGGGCTCTGTCGAAATCCCGGCAGGACGCGGCGCGAAAGCTGGAGAAGCTGGTCGAGGCCGAGATCAACGATCTGGCCATGAAATCGACGTTCCGCATTTGGATGACGACCAGCGAAGAAGAAGGGAACTGGGCAGCGGCGGGGATCGATGAGGTCGTTTATATGATTGCGACAAATCCCGGCGAGCCCATGCGCCAGTTGGAGCACATCGCATCGGGAGGCGAATTGTCGCGGGTAATGCTGGCGTTGAAGCTGAGCGTGGCATCGACTCATGTGGCGCGGGCGCCCTCGCCCGCTAAAGCCGGCAACCCTCGTCCATCTGCCCAGCGCACCATGGTCTTCGACGAAATCGACACTGGCATCGGCGGCCGTGCCGCCGAAGCGGTGGGAAAGAAGCTGAAAGCGCTGGCCCGCTCCAATCAGGTTCTATGCGTCACTCACCTGCCGCAGATCGCCACGTTTGCCGATCAGCATTACGTGATCGAAAAGAAAGATCGCAACGGTCGCACCCGCACCAGCATTCGCCCCGTCGTCGGCGAAGAGCGCACCGAGGAAGTGGCTCGCATGCTGAGCGGCGCCAAGCTAACCGATACCTCGCGCAAGCACGCCGAGCAGATGATTAAGGCGAACGGTTAGAGAGCCCTCCAAGCGCAATCCGTTCACTGCACGAAATCCCCCCTTCACTGCTAATCCCCGCCGTTTCTGTGGCTTACGTTGACCAGAAGGGTACTTTCCGGTAGTTTATTAACATCGCCTCAATGCGGTTCGTGTACCCTGATCGTACTGGTTTCAGGCCCAGATTTTGCATCTTAGACGGTTTGGGGAAGATCAGTCGAGACGATCACAAGAACGGGAGCTTGATAGTGCCAAATAGCCAGGGAAAGACGTTGTTGTTGCTCAAGCCGCGGGGGTTCTGCGCCGGGGTGGTGCGGGCGATCGACGTGGTTCGTATCGCGCTCGAGGCCTTCGGGCCGCCCATTTACGTGCGCAAGGAAATCGTTCACAATAGCTTTGTGGTGGATGAGTTGCGCGGCAAGGGCGCAATCTTCGTCGACAGCGAAGATGAAGTCCCCAATGGCGAGCGCGTCATCTACAGCGCGCACGGAGTTTCGCCCGAGGTGCGCGAACACAGCGCCCGGCGCGGTCTGCGCGTAATCGATGCGACGTGCCCGCTGGTCACCAAGGTGCACGTCGAAGCGGTGAAGTTTGCCAAAGAAGGCTATTCGCTCATCCTGATCGGACACCATGATCACGACGAGGTAATCGGAACGCTGGGCGAAGCTCCTCTGGTGACGCAGGTAGTGGGAAATCCCGAGCAGGTGAAATCCCTGAGCGTGCCCGATCCCGATCACGTGGCTTATTTAACCCAGACCACACTTAGCCTGGATGAAACCAAAGACATTATCGCGGCGCTCAAGAAGAAATTTCCTAACATCAAAGGCCCAGCGGCACAGGATATTTGCTATGCCACGGAAAACCGGCAGGTAGCCGTGAAGGAAGTGGCCTCGGAATCTGATCTGTTGCTGGTCGTTGGCTCCGAGAACAGCTCCAATTCGAATCGTCTGGTCGAGGTGGCGCGCAATCTGGGAACGAACGCGCATCTCATCGACAGCTACAAAGATATTGAGGCCGAGTGGTTACGCGACGTGAAAACCATCGCACTCACAGCTGGAGCTTCCGCGCCAGAGTGCCTGGTGGAGGAAACGATGAAGTTTCTGGCCACCAAAGGTTTCGACAACGTGCAGGAACTGGAAGTGATGCCGGAAAACGTCCGCTTCGGGCTGCCGCCGGAGATTGTTGAAGCCATCGCCGCCGCTCCGGCCAGCGCCACCGCGGATTAACGGAGCCGCTTATTGATGGAGATGGACACTAACTCCCCCGATCCCCATACTACTTCCGCACCCCAACTTCGCTTCGGCAAGATCGATGGACTGGCCAGCCGCGTCGGCGCGGCCATGGACGCCGCCCGCAAGCTTCTTTTTTCGGCTCAGCACGAGGAAGGCTATTGGTGCGGCGAACTGGAAGCTGACACCACCCTCGAGTCAGACTACCTTGTGCTCCACACTTTGCTGGGAACGGTCGATCCTGTACGCTTCCAAAAGGCTGCCAATTGGATCATTCAGCATCAGAATGAAGACGGGGGCTGGAGCATTTACCCAACGGGGCCGTCGAATATCAGCGTTTCAGTCAAGGCGTATTTCGGATTGAAGCTTGCGGGATACCCGGCGGATCATCCCGCGCTCCAACGGGCCCGCAAGAAAATCCTGGCACTCGGCGGTGTTACCGAGGTCAACACATTCGTCAAGATCTATCTGTGTTTCTTCGGGCAGTATGACTACGACGCAGTGCCGGCGATTCCGCCCGAGATCGTTCTGTTTCCCAACTGGTTCTGGTTCAACCTGTACGAGATTTCATCGTGGTCGCGGGCCATCCTGGTGCCGCTCTCCATCTGCTACGCCAAGAAGCCGTTCAAGAAAATTCCACGGGAGATGGGCATCGAAGAACTGTTTGTCGGCGGTATGCAAAAGTCTCGCATGCACCTGCGCTGGTCGAAAAAGCTCGTGTCCTGGCGAAATTTCTTTCTTTGTCTCGACCGCATGACGCACTGGTTTGAGCGCGTTCACATTCGGCCCCTGCGCTCGATTGCACTAAAGACCGCGGAGAAGTGGATGCTCGAGCGTTTCGAGATGAGCGACGGGCTCGCGGGAATCTATCCCTCGATCATGAACTCCACCATTGCCATGCGTTGCCTGGGTTATTCAGTCGACGATCCCCAGGTGATCCGCGCCCTGGATGAATTCGAGAAGTTAGGGATCGAAGATGACGACACCTTCCGTATGCAGCCCTGCATGTCCCCGGTGTGGGATACGGCTTACGCCATGTTCGCCCTCGCCGAAGCGGGAGTGCCGGCGAATGATCCGCGCATGGTGAAGTGCGCCGACTGGATTCTGCAGAAGCAGGTACGGAATCCGGGCGACTGGCAAATCAAGAACAAGACAGGCAAGCCCGGCGGCTGGTACTTCGAGTTCAACAACGAGTTTTACCCGGATGTCGATGACACTGCCATGGTTTGCCTGGCGCTGAGCCGGGTAGAACATCCCAACGGACGCTACCAGCGGGAGTCGGTGCAGCGCGCAATCGATTGGGTCTTATCGATGCAGTGCAAGAACGGCGGCTGGGCGTCGTTCGATAAGGACAACGACCGAATGGTATTTCAGCATGTGCCTTTCGCCGATCACAACGCCATGCTCGACCCGGCGACGGTTGACATCACAGGCCGCACTCTCGAAATGATGGCAGCCTACGGATACGACAAAAACCATCCCGCGGTGAAAAAAGCGATCCAGTTTCTCCGCGACGAGCAAGAAGCGGACGGAAGCTGGTTCGGGCGCTGGGGCGTGAATTACATTTACGGCACATTTCTGGTGCTGCGCGGCCTGGAAGCGATTGGCATGGACAACCACGAGCCTTTCATTCAGCAGGCGGCCGAGTGGTTGCGCATGATGCAGAACCCGGATGGCGGTTGGGGCGAGTCCTG
>JBAWCJ010000140.1:0-3349 GCA_049590215.1 Candidatus Sulfotelmatobacter sp.
TGGTTGTGGGGGCGGTAGTGGGATCTTGCGTTACGTAGGGGACCATGTCGTATGGATTTGGACGAGAGATGGCGCGTGCGTAAACGGCCCGAATGTCAGAGTCTTCGGTGATCCGGTAGCGAAGTTGCACGCTGGGTAAGGGATCCCAATACCACGTGCTGGCTGGTTCTGGAGTAGCGTAAATCGTCACCCCATCATTCGGGATGTAGAAACCGAGGATGTTCAGTTGCGTGGCCTCGACGCGCAGGCCCGTCTGCAGCCGGAAGCGTCCGAATTCCAAGGTATTCATCGCGTAAGCGGCCGAAACCCGTTCAGTCAGATCGAAGTTGCTGGCATCGGAACCGAAGGCCGTGGCGGGCGCGTCGAGCGTGTTGTATCCCTGGCTAACGAGGTTGTTCAAGTTGTTCGCGATCGTGTTGTAGTTCGTGACTGGACCGAGCGGGTAGGCGTTGAAATAGTAGTGCGGATTGGTGAATCCGCTCAAGTAAGATGCCATCGAGCATTCGGGCACGGCATTTCCCTGCGCATCGAAACAGTTGGCGCCCGGTTCGTCATAGACGGGCGAATAGGCATCCTGGCCCTTGTGCGCATTGCGGACCTTGAAGCCAAACTCAAAAGTGGAGAAATGCGAACCCAGGTGGTAGTTCTTGGCCATCGAGAGGGCTCCCTGCAGGTTCACCTGCGAGGTGGTTCCAGAAGTGCCATCGTATTCATTCAAATAGTATTGCGTCGGATCGTAGGTGGGAGCGCCGAAGCAAGATGGGTCCCACTGCGGCAGATGGGAATCAGGCGCCGGAATGTTGACACAACTCGTGAGGTTGTCCGCTGCGCTGCCGGGTACTGTCTTGAACGTGGCCCCCGGATTTCCTGCTGCTGCTAACTCGCGCGACCGCGCCGCCGAAAGCTCCCAGCTTAACCAGGAATTGGCGAAGACATGCTTTCCGCCGATCGCAATGCTGGCTGCTCCGTAGTCGGGCGCGCGCTGGGAGGTACTGAATTTTGGATTTCCCGCATCGTTCAGCGAGTAGACCCACTTGTTCCCGTAGTCCTTAAAGTCGGAATCGAAATAATGCAGGTAGAGGCCAGAGGCTGGGTCTTTCAGCTTGTAATCCAGCGAACCGCCGAAGCCGTAACGTTTGCGTTGATATCTGTACTCCCTGATGTCCATGCTGTTGTAGCTGGGGACGGCCGTGTCATTCGGAGTCGGCTCGATGTCGTCAATGCCGCGCCCGTTGTAATCGTAGCTGCCGGTGAACAGCGCGCCGAAACGCTTGTCATGACCAAAACGCTTGCCCACCGTGCCCATCACGAGCCCGATGTAACGAGTGTTTTCTATGGGAGTGAAGCCGCCGATCCCCTCCAATTTCAGCGTCGGCACATCGCCCGCTTTCTTGGTCACCAGATTCACTGTCCCACCAATGGCATCGGCGTCCTGATTGGCAGCCAGAGTCTTGTTCACTTCGACCGACTCGACGATGTCCGAAGGGATGGTGTCCAGCTTGAACTGGCGCACGTTGTCCTCCGGCGCAGGAAGTTCAACCCCGTCGACCGTTGTATTGTTCAGGCGCGGTTCTGTGCCCCGGATCTGCACGTACTTGCCTTCGCCTTCGTCGCGTTCCAGACTTACGCCCGGCATCCGGCCTACAACATCCGCTATGTTCTCGTTCGGCAGGCTCTGAATGACGCCTTCCGACATCACATCAAGAATATTGTCGGAAGTGCGCTGGACATTAATGTCTTGCGCCACACCAAGCTCGTCCGCAACCACATTTACCTGTTCCCCTTTGGCCTCGACCTTCAGCACGGCATCCACACGAGTGGCTTGGCCGGCAACCACTTTGACGTCCGCGGTGTATGGCAGGAAGCCAACATAGGCAATTGTGACCTTGTACTCCCCCGGCGCCAGACTGATCACCGTGAATTCTCCAATTTGATTCGTAGCAGCGGCCACACCGCCGGGCTCCACTCGCACTCTTGCCCCTGGCAGCAAGGCGCCGGTGGCGTCGGTAGCGCGGCCCGTAATGGTGCCCCTCCCCGACTGAGCGATCGACGGGTTTGCGAAGGCTGCACAAATCATCAGGCACGCTGCGATACTCAAGAAAGAGGAAAGAGTGAAGTGAGATTGCTTTCGCTTCATGCTTTTGGCTCCTTTACAACCATGTTCGGTTCGAGATCGGCGGAGCGGCATTTCCGGAACCTCACTCCAGAAATCCGCTCTCCGCAAAAGACACTCCAATCAATTGAAATGAAAACCGATCGTAGTTTTCCGGTATGAAGCCATTATTAAAGGACGGTTAAAGTTTTTTCAGATTCAATGCACTCTGCGCGTTCACGGTTTACCCTTATGTCGGTTGGCACTATCCAACAAAACCAGATATGAACCTGCTGGTCGTAGAAGATGAACGGAGAATGCTGGAATTGCTTCGCAGGGGACTAAGCGAAGAAGGTCACACTGTTTCCTGTGCTGCTGACGGCAGTGAAGGACTGCGGATGGTGCGAGACCAGGATTTCGATCTGGTCATTCTCGACGTGATGATGCCCAAGATGGACGGATTCGAGCTGGCGAGGAGCATGCGAGTCGAGAACAATCGCACTCCTGTATTGATGTTGACTGCAAGAGATTCCGTTCCCGACATCGTGCATGGCCTGGACCTCGGCGCCGATGACTACATGACCAAGCCGTTCTCCTTCGCCGAGCTGCTGCTGCGCTTGCGGGCAGTGCGCAGGGCCGCGGCTGCTCCGCGAAAAACACAGCTCCAGATGGGTGATTTGTTCCTGGATATCTCAACCCGCAAGGCTAATCGTGACGGCAAGCACATCAGCCTGACGCGCACCGAATATCAGTTACTGGAGAGGCTCATGCTCCACGCTGGCGAAGTCGTTCCCCGGGAAATGCTGATTGCCGCTTCTGGGCGTGAAATGGGAAGCAATTCTTTGGATGCGTTCATGCGGTTGCTGCGCCACAAAATCGACTGTGATCACCGCCAAAAGCTGATTCACACCGTGCGCGGCGTCGGCTACGTCCTCGATCTGGAGTGGCAATCGTGAAAAAACTTTCCATTGGTTCTCGACTCACGTTGTGGTACCTGGCAATCTTTGCTGCGGCGCAGCTTTTGTTCGGCATCGCCATGTGGGTTGCTCTCCGGCAACAGCTTTATACGGTCGCAGACGATGCATTGAAAGCTCAAATCGAAGACCTCACAAATTTCCTGAAATCGCAAAAAAAGAAAAACATGAACGTTCCCAAGCTTCGGGAAGAAGCCTCCGAGGCATACGATCTGGAACACTCCGGCGATTTTCTGCAAATTTACGACGAGGATGGAAATTGGATCTTCCGCGCTCCGGCACT
>JBAWCJ010000141.1:0-2768 GCA_049590215.1 Candidatus Sulfotelmatobacter sp.
GGAGCGATTCCGGAATTGCGGCGGCTGCTCGACGATTTGAATGTCCCTACCTTTGCTACGGTGCACGGACTCGGCGCCGTTCCTCCGCAATCGCCTTATTACCTGGGCATGGTCGGCATGCATGGAACGCGCGCGGCAAACACCGCCTTGCATGAAACCGACTTACTGATGGTTTTCGGGGCACGCCTCGATGATCGGGTCACTGGCGATCCAACGCGATTTGCCCCCAACGCAAAAATCATCCACTTTGAGATTGATCCGGCGCAGCTTGACCGAGTGCGAGCCTGCGACTTGCCGGTAATAGGCAACCTGGCCGACACGATTCCCACATTCCACGCGGAAGCACGCAAGGCTTCCCTGCCCGATTGGAGCACCTGGCGCGCCGTGGCCTGCGGAGCGGAGCGCGCGGAGCTTGATCCGCGAGGGCTGGCGCAGCCGACCATTCGTTTTCTCGACGAGCTTTTCAGCCGCCTGCCCCAAGATAACGTGATCATCGCCGACGTGGGCCAGCATCAGATGTGGGCGGCGCAGCGTTACCGTTCTTCGTCGCCGCGCGGGTTTATTACTTCGGGCGGCCTGGGAGCGATGGGTTTCGCCCTGCCCGCAGCCGTGGGCGTACAACTGGCGAAGCCGGATACTTGCGTGCTTTGCGTTTCCGGTGACGGCGGTTTCCAGATGAACATCCAAGAGCTGGCGACGGTGCACCGGCTCGGGCTTCCTATAAAGATGGTGATCGTCGACAACAAATATCTCGGCATGGTGCGGCAGTGGCAGCAGCTCTTCTACGAGCGCAACTATGCCGAAACGGATTTGAGCGACAATCCGGATTTCGTCGAGATTGCCAAGGCTTACAAAATTCACGGATGGCGGCTGAACGAGGCTGCCATGGTGGAGTTCCCGGTGTCGGCCGAGACGGGAGATCTCATCGACAATTTTCTGCGCTCGCCGGGGCCGGAGTTGCTGGTGTTCGATTGCGCTCCCGAAGCGAACGTCTATCCCATGGTTCCGGCAGGCGCGGCGTTGTCCGAGATGGTTTACGGGGACGAGTAAGAGAGATTGAGTAATTTGGAAATTGGGTAATTTTGTAATTGGAAAAGCTCGACGGCCGTCTCCGCGGTTTTCAGATTACAGATTTTAAAATTACGAAATTACAAATTTCGTTTGAGGGTTTCAATATGCAGGTTTTTCACATTCGCTATCGCAACACGCAGGGCACGCTGATGCGCATCCTGAACGCAGTTTCGCGCCGCGGGCTCGATCTCACAACCGTGCACGCTGAAGGTGCGGGGCAGGATTACGCGGTCACCATGCTGCTCGAAGTCAACCCCAAGCAGATCGGCCAGCTTTACCGCGAGTGGTATTCCATTGTCGATGTCATCGAAGTGCGGTCGCGAGCGGTTTTGCACGAGCAGGAAGTCCCGGCGTGGGGAGCGCATCCGCCGGCGTCGGAGAGCATCACGGAGCAGTCGTCGCGCGCGGCGCTCGCTTAAGTTGTGGTTTCGAGTTTTTTCTGCCCAACCCTCAACTTGTCATCCCGAGCAAAGCGAGGAATCCTGGTTCTTGCCTGCACCACGCGTGTCACCGCTGCGGGCAGAGACCAAGATCCCTCGCTTCGCTCGGGACGACAACTCATGTTTTAATCTTTCCTGACGGATAGCAATCATGGATCTTAAACATCGCAGCCGCGGAATTACCGACGGGCGCGACCGGGCTCCGGCGCGCTCCATGTTCAAAGCCATTGGCTTCACCGACGCCGACTTGCGCAAGCCGCTGATCGGCGTAGCCAACACCTGGATCGAAACCATGCCTTGCAACTTTCACCTGCGGCGGCTCTCTGCCAAAGTGAAAGAAGGCATTCGCGCCGCCGGCGGCACTCCCATGGAGTTCAACACCATCGCCATCTCCGACGGCGAAACTATGGGGACGGAAGGCATGCGGGCATCGCTGGTGAGCCGCGAGTTGATCGCCGATTCGATTGAACTGGTATGCCGCGGCCAATTGTTCGACGCCGTGGTGTGCGTGGTGGGTTGCGATAAGACCATACCAGCCGCGGCCATGGCGCTCGCGCGCTTGGATCTTCCCGGGCTCGTACTCTACGGCGGCACCATCGCGCCGGGCAGCTATCGCGGCAAGGACGTCACCATCCAGGATGTGTTTGAAGCCGTGGGCGCCAACGCTGCGGGAAAAATTACTGACCAGGAATTGCACGATCTCGAAAACGTGGCCTGCCCGGGCGCCGGAGCCTGCGGCGGCCAATACACAGCAAACACCATGTCGACCGTGATGGAGATGATCGGGCTGTCTCCCATGGGCTTCAACAGCGTCCCCGCGATGGACGCGCGCAAGGACGAAGTGGCATTCCGCTGTGGCGAAGTCGTACTGAATCTTCTGAAAACCGGCATTTTGCCACGCCGCATTCTCACCCGCGCAGCTTTTGAAAATGCGATCGCGTCTGTAGCCGCGACCGGCGGCTCGACCAACGCCGTGCTGCATCTGCTGGCGATCTCGCGCGAGGCTGGCGTTGCGCTCGAGATTGATGACTTCCAGCGAATCAGCGAGCGCACGCCTCTGCTCGCCGACCTCAAGCCTTCGGGAAAATACGTTGCCGCCGACGTCGACAAAGCTGGCGGCATCCCCGTCATCGCAAAACGCCTGCTGGACGCCAAGTGCGCCGACGGCTCCACGCTGACGGTGACCGGCAGGACGTTCGCCGAGGAAGCCAACGACGCAAAAGAAACTCCCGGTCAGCCCGTCATCGCGCCGCTCGA
>JBAWCJ010000142.1:0-2856 GCA_049590215.1 Candidatus Sulfotelmatobacter sp.
AAGCACAACCGCAGTCGAAGAGTCTGCCCTGAGCTTGCCGAAGGGATCCCTACCCCGCCGGCGCTGTCTCCTGCGCGGCAAGGCATTTCTTCACGCCCGGGATTTGCACCTTCTGACTTGCACCCGCAGCCTCAGCCGCTCACTTAGATGCGTCTTCCCCTGCGGGGCTGCCTTGACGACCAATTTCAACGCGGAATTTCCTCCGGAAAAGCCTCGCCGTCCGCCCACACCGCTCCATCCTCGAAGTATTCTTTCTTCCAGATGGGTACAGTGCGCTTGAGTGTATCAATCAGCCAGCGGCAAGCATCGAAAGCCGCCGCGCGATGTGCCGACGCGACCATGATCAACACACTGGTTTCGCCGATCTCCAGCCGCCCCAGCCGGTGCACCAACCGAACCTCGCGCACCTGAAATTGTTTAAGCGCCTGCTCGGCCAAGCTCTCCATCTGCCGCAGAGCCATCTCCTCATAAGCCTCGTAATCGAGGTAGAGCGTCCGGCGCCCACGCGTCTGGTTGCGCACCACGCCCTCGAAGACAACGGCAGCCCCGTCCCCACCCTGCTTCATGCCAGCAAGCACACCCTGCGTGTCGATGGGATCGCGGATAATCAAGGCGTGCCCCGACCCGCCACTAACCGGCGGCAGCAACGCCACCTCGTCGCCGGACTTCAACCCAGTCTCAGCCCCGGCATATTCCTGATTCACCGCCACAGCCAGCGAAGCCAAAGATTCCTTCATCCGCGGAACCTCCGACAAGTAGTGAGCCAGCACATCGCGCACCAACGCCCCCTCTGGCAGATCCAGCAAATCGTTGGATTTGCCCGCCAGATCTTTTAACCCTCCGAAAAAGAGGACACGCACCCGCATGGGAACCGTCGCCAGAGTCGGTTGCTAGTCTAACGCGAGCCCTCACAAGTTGCCGAAGAGTTTGGGCCGGCGCGCAGTGATCTGGAGGAGCAGCGAGCAACTTCCCGCACTTCGACGTCGTCTCTCGACTCCCACGGGACGGAAAAACAGCGCAGACGCAGCAGCGCATCTCGGTCTTGGAGTAGCCGCAGGTAGTACAGCTTTGAAATACAGTATTAGGTCGGCCACTGGTGTTCCGATGTCAGTAACCGCACTCGAAGTAACGGCATACCTCGGCCTCGGGGTTCCGAAGCTCATGTGGATGATTGCCCTACTGATCGAGGAGCTTATGCTGCTCAGCATCGTGTGGAGGAACATAGCCAACTCCAAAGCAAAGCGCTGACAGAACGTGCGGGGGGCTTGACGGCGGGAGTCCGGGGACGACGAATCCGGGGACGCGAATCCGGGGGCAGACGGGGACGTCCCCCTATCCCCGCAAGTCTATGTAATTAGCACTCCCGACCCACGCCTGCCAGTCTCGAGACCAGGTTTTCAACGCCTTCCCTTCGCCCCACACTTTTCGTGCCGATATTTCGGCACCCGCCCAACCCTATCCCCCTCAGCCACTTGCCGCCAACAAACTATAGCTTTAAGGTGTTTTTCCGAGTTTTCCGAGATATCCAGAGTGTTCCAGCAAAACTGTCTATATGTTCCGACTGGAACATTCAAGCGATTCCGCGCCCAAAGAAAAGCCGCCAGTCAGGAACTGGCGGCGTGCAACTGACCACTGGCTACTGCTTCAAGACTGCCAGGTGACAACCTTATCGTGAGTCACCACCGGCGCCTGGAGAGGCTTAGCTGTCTTACTTTCCACCTTGGAATCGTTCGTCTCCGACTCCAGGAAAACCTTCGCAGCCAGCGCTTCCGCCACTACCGGCAGCGAAACGCGCAACGCCTCTTCGATGGTCTTCACGTAGTGAATGCTCAGGTTCTCAACCTGTTCAGGCGTGAGATCCTCCTCAACATTCATCTTGTTTTCCGCCGGGAGAATGATCGTCGTGACTCCCGCGCGTTTCGCGGCCAGCACCTTTTCTTTAATACCTCCCACCGGAAGCACATTGCCGCTGAGCGTGATCTCGCCGGTCATCGCGGTGAGAGGACGGATGCGGTGCCCCGACAGCAACGAGACCAAAGTAGTCGCCATGGTCACGCCCGCCGACGGGCCATCCTTCGGGATCGCTCCAGCCGGCACATGCATGTGAATGTCATGGTCGGCAAAGAAACTTTCTGCAATGCCCAGCTGTGCTGCGTTCGAGCGCACCCAGGTCAGCGCCGCCTGCATGGATTCCTGCATTACCTGGCCGATCTGCCCGGTCATGGTGAATCCACCTTTGCCTTTCATGGCATTGGCTTCGACGAAGAGCACGTCGCCGCCCGAGGGAGTCCAGGCCAAACCCACAGCCACTCCGGGACGCTCCGTCCGCTCCTCGATCTCACCTTCCACGCGGATCTTGATGCCGCCCAGAAATTCCTGGATGATTTCCTGCGTCACCACAAGCTTCTCGGTCTTACCTTCCGCCAGCCGCCGCGCCTGTTTGCGGCAGATGGTTCCGATGGTGCGCTCGAGACTGCGAACGCCCGCCTCGCGCGTATAGTGACGAATCACATAACGCAACGCGTCGTCGGGAAACTCGATCTGCTCAGCGGTAATGCCGTTCTCTTCCACCTGACGCGGAACCAGATAACGCCGCGCGATGTGCAGCTTCTCTTCCTCGCTGTAGCCCTGCAGTTCGATGATCTCCATGCGGTCGCGCAGCGGCTCGGCGATGGGGTCAAGCATGTTCGCGGTCGTGATGAAGAGAACTTTCGACAAATCAAAAGTGACGTCGAGATAGTTGTCGCGGAAAGTCGAATTCTGTTCGGGATCAAGCGCTTCGAGTAATGCCGAAGCAGGGTCTCCGCGGAAATCGCGTCCGACCTTGTCGATTTCATCGAGCATGAAAACCGGATC
>JBAWCJ010000143.1:0-20670 GCA_049590215.1 Candidatus Sulfotelmatobacter sp.
CTAAACCGCCGTTTCGTCTTGACACCCCAAACCCAATCGCTCCAAAATGCTTTCTATGCGGGCACGTCTGGGGCCCCCCAGTGCAGGACGTGCGGAAAGCGGGGGTGTACGTGGAACGTCTGAAAGGCACCGTCAAGTGGTTCAATAACGCGAAAGGCTACGGGTTCATCGGGCGCGCGGATGGTCCCGACGTTTTTGTTCATTACAGCGCCATCACTTCCGAGGGCTACAAAAGCCTGCAGGAAGGCGATACGGTGGAGTTCGAAATTACCGAAGGACAGAAGGGGCCACAGGCCGCGAACGTTAGCAAGAGCGCCTGACCTCGCAGTTGATCTGCCTTTCCAGCGCCGCACGGCCGTTCAGCAGCCTCACGGCCGAATGGGTAATTCTATTTTCCGTCGCTTCCCTCTTTAATCTCTGTGCCTCTGGCACTCCATTCCAATCTTGTTTAATCTTTAATCCGTGGACAACAAATCCATCGCCAACATCTTGTACGAAACCGCCGACCTGCTCGAGATTGACGGCCAGGATTCCTTCCGCATCCGTTCCTACCGCAATGCCGCCCAGGCCATCGAAAATAATACCGAGCAGATCAAAGACATCATCGCCGAACCTAAGAAAGTGCTGGCAATTCCGGGCATCGGCAAAGGAATGCTGATCAACCTGCAGGAACTGTTCAAAGACGGCAGCCTCAGCGTGCAGGCCGACCTGCTGAAGAAATATCACCCGTCGATGCTGCAGTTGCTGAAGATTCAGGGCCTCGGACCAAAGACGATTGCGCTGATCTGGAGCGCCCACAAAGTCTGTGACGTCGACGGCGTGGAGAAACTTGCACGTGAAGGCAAGATCCGCGAGCTGCCGCGAATGGGCGAGAAGCACGAGCAAAAGCTGTTGAAGGCCATCGAAGACTACCGCCGCATCTCCGGCCGATTCTTAATCGACGCCGCCGAGGTCGAGGCCAATAAGCTGACTGAATATCTCGCCAAGTTTCCCGGCATCGACCGAATCACTCCCGCCGGTTCCCTGCGGCGCGGTCGCGAAACCGTGGGCGATCTGGATATTCTGGTGACCGGCACGGCCTGTTGCGACGATGAGCAACGTGCAGGCGCCATCGAATACGTGGCCAAATATCCACCTCTCATGGATGTGATCGCAAAGGGCGACAACAAGATCAGCTTCCGCCTGCGCAGCGATATGCAGGTCGATGTTCGCCTGCTACCTCCGGCGTCATTCGGGGCAGCGATGCAGTACTTCACGGGATCAAAAGCTCACAACGTTGCCCTGCGCCAGCGCGCCCTCAAGATGGGTTACACGCTAAACGAATACAGCCTCGCCGACCTCAAAACAGAAAAGCCGGTCGCAGGCAAAACCGAGGAAGAAATCTACTCCAGACTCAAGCTCGATTACATCCCGCCCGAGTTGCGCGAAAATCTGGGCGAGATCGATGCCGCTGCAAATCATGCTTTACCGATTCTGATTGCGCTGGACGACCTTCAAGGCGACGTGCACATGCACACCGTCGAAACCGACGGCAAGAACACCATCGAAGAAATGGCTGAAGCCGCCAAGGCGCGCGGTTACAAATACATGGCCATCACTGATCACTCGAAAAACCTGGCCTTCGCCAATGGTCTTGACGACAAGCGCGCCATCGCTCACATCCAGCGAACTCGCGCCGCCAATGAGAAGATTGATGGCATCAAGATCTTCGCCGGAATCGAAGTCGATATCCTGGCCGACGGCGACCTCGATCTTTCCGACGACGTCCTCGCCCAGATGGATCTCGTAATCGCCAGCGTGCATTCCGTCTTCAATCAGGAGCCGGCCAAGATGACCGACCGCCTGCTCAAAGCGATCGCGAATCGGAACACATCCATCATCGGTCATCCCACGGGCCGCCTGCAGCTTCGCCGCGACGCCTACCACTTCGACATGGATGCAGTGCTGAACTCGGCTGCGAAACACAAAGTTGCAATGGAGTTAAACTCCTACCCCGACCGCCTCGATCTCAACGACGTGCACCTGCGCCAGGCGAAACAGAAAGGTGTAAAGGTCGTAATCAACACTGATTCGCATCACACCTCGCACCTCGACAAAATCCGTTATGGCATCCTGCAAGCGCGGCGCGCGTGGCTCACCAGGGACGACGTACTGAACACGCTGACCGCTCAACAATTCGCCAAGGCGATGAAGCATCAGTGGAGTTGAATTCCGAAGCTAGGAGTACAATCCGAAGGCGCGAACCACTCATGCCCGATCAAACGCAGAATCCTGCTCCCCCTCCTCCGCCCGCGCCGGGCGCACCAACAGACGCTGCGGCCACCGGCCCGCAACGTGGTCCCACGATCAACATCGCTGACGAATTCGGCACAGCCAAGCGCAACCTGCCCCCTCTCAAACCGCTCGTACTGACGACAGCAGTGATACTCATCATCGTCGCCATCGTATCGTTTTTCCAACGCGCCAAGCCGCAAGGCGCCGGATCGCTCGACACCGTAACCGCGGTGGAATTGCCGGGGCAGAACGCATCGCTCGTCGCCCTCACATTCACCTTGCGTAACTCCGGCAAGAAGCCGCTCTGGGTACATGACATTCAAGGAAAGCTTGTAACATCAGGCGGAATAGCAAGTAGCGATGCAGTTTCGGCTGTCGATTTCGATCGCTACTATCAGGCCTTTCCGGCCCTGAAAGCGAATACCCAGCCGGCTCTATCTCCGGAAGATAAGCTGCAGCCCGGTGAGGAGGTCAAGCGAACCGTGATTGTCAGCTTCCCTGTGACCCTGGAAAATTTTAACCAGCGGCGGGCCGTAAGTGTAGTCATCCAGCCTTACGATCAACCAGTACCGGTCACTCTTACGAAGTGACCGCGCAGAAGTAAAAAAGTACGCGCACTTGCGCGAAAGGTCCGAATGCGATTCCATAGAACCATGAAACTAACTCGGCACACTCCCCGCGGCTTCGCGGCCCTCCTCATCTTCGCTTTATCGATTCTTTCCGCGGACGCAGCACCTGCGTCGCACAAAAAGTATTTCGCATATGTTGGCACCTATACCGCCGAGGCCGGCAGCACCAGCAAGGGCATCTACGGCTATCGTTTCGATTCGGAGACGGGCGAGCTGAGCTCCATCGGCGTAGCTGCCGAGACCACCAATCCGTCGTTTCTGGCCGTGCATCCCAACCACCGGTTCCTTTATGCGGTGAATGAAACCGGAAACTATCAAGGCCAGAAAAGCGGAGCGGTCAGCGCCTTTTCGATTGATCACGCAACCGGCAAACTAACGCTGTTGAATGAAGTCGCCTCCAAAGGCGCAGACCCTTGCTACATCACGGTAGATAAAACTGGAAAATACGTTCTGGTGGCCAACTACACCGGAGGCAGCGTCGCGGTATTCCCGGTGCTTGAGGATGGACGACTAGGCGAAGCCACAGCCTTTATCCAGCACACCGGCCACGGCGCCGATCCCGAGCGTCAAGAAGGACCGCACGCTCACTCGATCGATCTGTCGCCCGACGAACGCTTCGCCATCGTGGACGATCTTGGCCTCGACGAAACGCTGGTGTACAGATTCGACCGGGCCAAGGGTTCGCTCACTCTGAATAATCCGCAGATTTACACGACGCTCGCCAAGGCCGATCCCGGGGCTGGTCCCAGGCACTTCGCGTTTAGTCCCAACGGCAAGTTCGGCTATGTGGTCAATGAAATCCAGTCCACAGTTTCCGTCTTCAGCTATGACAGCTCTGCCGGAGTCTTGCGTCGGTTGCAGACGATCTCGACGTATCCAAAAGACTTCTCCGCGCACAACGACGATGCCGAGATTCAGATTCATCCCTCCGGCAAATTCCTCTATGCCTCGAACCGCGGCCATGACAGCATCGCCGTATTCGCCATCGACCCAGATAAAGGGACGCTGACCTTGATCGAGTACGCATCGACCAAAGGCAAAACTCCGCGCAGCTTTGAGATTGCCCCAGGCGGTTTGCTGCTGTTCGCGGCTAACGAAAAGTCAAACAACATTGTCGTCTTCAGCATCGACGCCAAAACCGGCCGCCTCACGCCGACTGGCAAAGTTCTCGACGTTTCAGAGCCGGTCTGCGTGAAATTCGTGCCGATCGACTAAGCTGCTATTCAATTGGCCGTCACCGGCACGGGCGCGGCCTTCGGAGTGCTCAGATAGCCCGTTGCTTTCTTCTTGTCCACCGTCCACACCACCAGCTCAAACAGCAAGTGATCGCGTCCCGAATAGAACTGAATCGGCTCGGAGGTATTGCGATCCTGCTTCTCGATCGTTCTGTCGTCAGAAGTCACATTGACCGTGAACTTGCCGTGTTTGGGATCAGTCTTCTTAAGCTGGAGGCTCACCGTCGCCACCGGCTGGGGCTTCGCCCCCTTGAGCAAGGTGAATTCATAATAATTGCGGTCGCCCCTATGCTTGAGAATTTCCAAATCGCTGCGCGTATTGGCGATCAGGCCGCTCTGCACTCCCAGGTCGCCCACGGCGCTCTGCAGCTTCGCTTTCGTGGCTTCCAGATCGGCTTTGGTGGAAGCCACGTCGGTCTTCACCCCGCCTACGTCAGTCTTCACCCCGGCCACTTCCCCGCTTACCTGCCCAATTTGTTCTTTCGCGTCCTTCTCTTGCTGCGCCAGCCGGGACTCATCCACCTTCTGTTGCGCTTGCAGCGCGGCGGCGCGCTCCATCAGTTCTTTCTTGGTCATGCCCAGCTTTTGGGCGATCGTCTCTTCCTGAGCTTCCGAGGATTGCACTCTCTTTTGCAGCTCCGCAACCTGCGCCTGGCTCGCGCTGAGGTCCGTGGTCAGCTTCTGTACGTGCTGTTGCGTGGTCACATACCCATACACCGAACCCGCGACAAAAAGAATTGCCAGGATCACCAAAATCCACTTCCCTGCAGTCGACTGCTGTTCAACCTGTATCTGTTCGCCTTCGTCCGGCATGTAGTTCCTCCGAGGATTAACCGCTTTGACAGCGTGGTCCACTCAATTGTTTAGCACAAGCGCCGCAGTGTCAAACGGGTCGCGGAATTTCTCAAACGCACAGAACACGCTGGCGAAATTCTGAAGGAGTACCACGAACCGGGCAAGGTTAGCGGCGAAGCGCCAACGCTTCCTGAAGAACGGGGTCGGGATTGCGCCGGATCGCAGCTGCCTCAGACCCGACCCGGCCTTCGGCGCGCTTGCTGGCATTGGCGAGAAACTGCTTTTGCGACGCGTCGGGGAGAGCATTCTCAAGCCCGGATTTCACAAAGCAAGCGAAGGCCAGTCGAGCCGGAAACCCAGAGTTATCAAGGAAGCGTCCATAAGCCAGCCAGTCTTCGGCGCTCGACTCCTTGTCGGCAATCGAATCATCCAACTGCAGCGCGTGCTTGTAAAGCTGAAGGGCCTGGCCCAGTTTTCCGTCATCCGCCTGCAGCGCCGCCTCATTCACGTTGGCGACGCTTTCAAGCTTAGGCTGCTTGGTCTGATCTGCAATGGTTGCCGCTAATTCGTAAGACTGAATCGCGAGCGTTTTCTCAGACGCGCGCCGCTGGCAATCTGCCATGCGAAGCGCAATCGCAATCACTTTCTCTGGCGCCGGACGTTGTCCCAGCGGCTGCCGCGCAACTGCGTTAAGAAACACTTCGTAATGCGCGGCCGCGGCATGCGCCTTGCCTTCATGATCGAGTTCGTTCGCCAGGTAAAGGTGCGCGGCCATCTGGCCTGGATCGACAGAAATCGCCCGCTCCCAGCTTTCTACAGCTTGATCGGGTTGGCCCAAGCGCAAAGCCAGCAGACCACGATCCACCAAGAGATTCGCATCTTTGGGAGAGTACTTCAGCGAAGCATCGGTCAGACTCAAAGCCTCATCAATGCGCCCTTGCCCGATAAGGAATCGCAGCAGCGCCTGCCGCGGAGCGAGGTCAGCGGGGTCGACTTGAATGGCCTTTCGCCACGCCGCTTCCGCGAGTCGCGCCTGGCCTTCGTCCAGCTCTCGCCGGGCCAGACGCATCTGCACCGAGGTGTCGAAAGAATCCATTGCGGCCGCGCGCTGCAAGTCCCGCAGATTATCGGAACGCAGCGACAGATAGTATCGTGCCTGATCTACCGTTCCCCACAACAACAGAACCAACGCAGCGCCGACCCGCAACTGGCGGGCGCCCGCGGTCGCGCCGGTAAGCCAGCTCCACGCCTGAGACAGCCGGCTTCCGGCTCCCGAAGCAGCATCGGAAATGCGCTCTCGCGAACTCAACAAGAGTGCTGCAATCTTCCCATCGCGCAGCTTCCAGATGGCGCCGTCCAGAAGAAAGTGGTGAATGTTCACTAGTGCGGTGAAGATCAGGAAGCTACTCGTGAAGTCGTGATGGAACACGCGGCTCGCAAGCCAGGGTCCAGGAACGAACAATGCAATGCCCCCAGCAATCAAAACAGCGAAATATCCCCACGCCCGCCAAAGACACTTGCCCTGGCCAGCAGCCTCGCGGCGGGCGTAGTAACTTGTGATCCACAAGTATTGCGCAGAGTGCATCACCGCCAACACACCCGTGCTGTAACGGCTTTGCGGAATTTCCCAACCTTTAATCAGCGAAATACCTGCCGGCAACACGAACCACAGGAACTGCGAAGAGAATAGAGTTAGCGACGGCAACAGCTTCCGCCAGCCCGTCTCCCGCGCCAGGCCCGACAGCCCAAACCCCGCGAGCGCAACGAACGCCACGGCCAGCAGAATCTGCTCCCACCAGCTTACGATGGCAGGAATTCCCAGAGAAATGAAAAGCGGGTCGGCCGAAGCCCCGGTATGGAAGCCCAGAAACAGAATCAGATACGACGCGATGAACGCACCGTAGAGCGCGCGGCGTACCGCCTCGCTGGGCTTTGCTCCCGCGCGGCGCGCGAACATCATAAACAAGCCGTAGTTTTGCCCACTGTAATGCCAGGGGCTCCAGGTCAAGTAGATGGTAAAGATCCAAGGCAGAACTCGAACCCAGGAATGCGCCAGCACCAGCGTCAGCACGATCAGTGCCGTGATATGCACCGTGAAGATTCGGTATTTGTGGAAGTCTTCTTCGCGGTGGTAGGCCCGATAGATGGTCGCCATGTAATGCGGATAATTGAAAAACAACGCCAGGACGTAGAAGGCGACCGCCCAGGCACGGGCGCTCGAAGCAATCGAGAAGTAAGAGATCAGCAACAGGGGAGCCGACCATGCTCCGCATCCGACGATAAGATCGAGCCAGGGACCATAAATCCACGGTGATGCCGAAGCAGTTCCCTCGCTCGTGTTGGGCTTATATTTAGCCATTGTGATGCAGTAGGTTTGATCGGATTATAGGGGGCAGAAGGGTAACCACACGGGTAACGAAAGTAACAGAGTCTTCTACAATGCAAAGGTGAGGAATTGGGATGTAATCGTAATCGGCGGCGGCATCATCGGTCTCTCGCTGTCGATTGAACTCCGGCGAAGAGGCGCGAAAGTACTTGTAGTCGAGCGCGGAGAACCCGGCCGCGAAGCCTCGCATGCCGCGGGCGGCATGCTGGTCGATTGTCCGCTTGAAACGCCCGCCGCTCTGCAACCGCTAGCCACAGCCAGCGCGCACATGTATCCGGAATTCGCCCGCGAACTGGAAGTGGAATCAGGCATGAAAGTTGACCTGCGCGACCAGGGCACGATTCTCTTCCCTTCGGCCGAGCATCTTTCTTCTCGATGCTTGAAACAAGCCAAGCTTCCTGCGCCTCTGGCTGAACTCGAGCCACCTCTCGCTGTTCTCAACCAACCTGCCTTCTATCTACGCGAGCGCAGCGTTGACCCGCGCGCCCTTACCGCCGCCGCACTGCAAGCGACAAAACGCCTCGGGGTGGATATCTCATCGGGCGAAGAAGTAACAGCCATCAATCTTTCCAGCGGACGCGCCGCTGGCGTCATCACGACCAAAACCTCATTCCACTCGACGAAGGTCGTCAACTGCGCAGGAGCATGGTCGGGCCAGATCACCCCCTACGCTTTTCCCACGCGGCCGGTGAAGGGACAAATGCTCTGCCTGCTCTCACCCTCGCGCAATCTTCTCAAGCATGTTATCCGTGCCCCAGAGGTTTATCTAATCCCGCGCAGCGACGGGAGAATTCTGGTTGGGGCCACCGTAGAAGAAGCCGGATTCGACAAGCGCACCAACGTCGAGACGATTCAGCGCCTACACCGCGCCGCGATCGCCATCGTGCCCGAACTGCGCAATGCGAAGATCCTTGAAGACTGGGCGGGGCTGCGCCCGGGAACTCCCGATTCACTGCCCATTCTCGGCGCAACCGCCACCCCCGGCTACTACGTTGCCACCGGCCATTTCCGCGACGGAATTCTCCTCGCGCCGATCACAGCGCAAGTAATGTCGGACGTAATTACAGGCAAAGAGGCCGCGTTTGATCTTGGCGCCTTCTCTCCGTCCCGCTTTTCGACGGGTTCTTCGAGCGCTTGTAAATAGCCCTGCTAAACTTATGTGCATGCAGCAAAAGGCGGTCGCAGTAATCTTCACTTTGCCGCTCCTAGTGTTTCTTTCTCCAGCTGGTGTGCCTTTGGGTTTAGCGCAGGATCCCCCAGTTTCAACGAGCAGCCAGGTTTCTGGAGCATCGAGCCCAACGCCAGCCGTCCCCGGCTCAAGCTCGCCGCAGCCTAGTGAAGGATGCAAGCTTGGCACCTACACCGGTACAATTCCGCTCACTCACTTGCAATATTACTCTGCTGGCGACGAAGATTTTCGGGGCGGCATGACTTGCAGATTCCGCATCAATTCCAAGCTTCCACTTTTCACTTTCCATTTTGCCGGCCAGGAGGACAATACGTTCGGCGACCTCGACATCACCACGGGAACCAGCTCGGAAGTAATTCAAACCATCGACAACACGACCGATCCCAACGCAATCGCCCCGGCGAAGGCCCTGAGTGTGCTTACTACGGTAGACGCCAATTTCGATGGTTACAAGGATCTACAGCTACTGAGCCAGTGCGGAGGGACAGGTAATTGTTCGTACGATTTTCACTTGTACGACCCGAAGACGAGCCAATTTGTTCATAACGATTTTCTGAGCGGCCTCGCGAGTCCTTCGTTTGATGAGGCAAAGAAGCAGGTAACGACGAGTTCAAACGGCAGTGTCGCAGATTGGCAAAACGAGACCTATCGATACGAGGATGATGGTCGATACACCTTGATCCACAGGGAGGTCTCGACGTGGGACAGGGATAACGGCACGGTCACAGTGAGCTCCTTCGAACTTCGAAATGGAAAAATGGAATTGGTTGACTCCACAACCAAGCCTCAATAGCTGTCGATTGGTTTGCGCAAGCCATGAGATCGCTTCCCGTTGCCAGGCGGCGCTATACTGATGCGTTTCGGTCCCACAACCTGAAAGCTTAGCCCTATAGGAAAGGATCAACCGATGGCCTCGCCCGCGATAGATTTTGCCCGCAATAATCAGCAGCGCTTTCTGAGCGAACTCAAGGACCTCCTCCGCATCCCGAGCGTCAGCACGCTGGAAGAACACAAACCCGACGTACAAAAGGCCGCCGACTTCGTAGCCAACGAACTCCGCCGCATTGGTATGGAAAACGTCGAAGTCATTCCGACTGAAGGCCATCCTCTGATCTACGCCGACTGGCTGCACGCTCCCGGCAAGCCCACGGCGCTCTGCTATGCCCACTACGACGTGCAACCGCCCGATCCAATCGACGAGTGGGTGACTCCGCCCTTCGATCCCACCGAGCGCAACAACAATATCTACGCCCGCGGCGCAGTCGACGATAAAGGCCAGCTCTGGATGGAGGTGAAGGCTCTGGAATCGCTGATGAAGTCCGGCGGCGGCAAACTGCCCATCAACGTCAAAGTAATTTTTGAAGGCGAAGAAGAAGTAGGCGGCGAATCCATCACCGAGTACCTCCACAAGCAGAAAGCCAAGCTGAAGGCCGATTTCGCCCTGGTTTGCGACACTGAACTTTTCGCGCCGAACCTTCCCACGCTCTGCGTAGGACTACGCGGCCTGGTCTACACCGAAATCGAAGCCGTCGGCGCCAAAATCGATCTGCACTCCGGCATGTACGGCGGAGCCGCACCTAATCCCTTTTTCGCGTTGATCGAAATCATTTCCAAATTGAAAGACGCCAAAGGCAAAATCCTCATCCCTGGCTTCTACAAGAAGGTGAAGGCCCCGAGCAAAGACGAACTGAAAGCCTGGAAGCGCCTTCCTTTCAACGAGGAGCATTACAGAAAAACTGAAGTCGGCTCCAAGGTTCTAACTGGCGAGCCGGGCTATTCAGTTCTCTACCGCACCTGGGCGCGCCCAACGCTCGAAGTCCACGGGATGCCCGGAGGGTTCACCGCCGCCGGCGCCAAGACTGTCATCCCAGCCAAAGCAGCAGCCAAAGTTTCCATGCGCCTCGTGCCCAACCAAGATCCCGACGACATCCTCAAGCGCTATACCGCCTTCGTGAAGAAGCTCACACCCAAAGGTATCGAAACCAAAATTAAAGTGTGGAGCAAAGGCCCGGCCAGCGTGGTTGGTACCGACAATCCCTACATCAAAGCGGCGACTGAAGCGCTGCAGGACACCTTCAAGAAGGAAACCGTGTTCATTCGCAGCGGCGGATCGATCCCCATCGTCAACGATATCTATCAAGCTTTAAAAATCCCCAGCGTGATGATGGGCTTCGGCCTGCCCGACGACAACCTTCACGCCCCCAACGAAAAATTCCACATTCCCAACTTCCACCACGGCATAGAAACCATTTGCCTGTTCTTCGAAAAGCTGGGAGCAAAGTAAAGAGCGACACTGCCTGTGTAGGGAACATCCGCCTCGGCTGTCCCGCCAAGCGCAGCGAGGCGCATCTCGCGGTGTCAGTCCTGAATCGTTGTCTTAGATCGCCGGTTGCGCTACCATAATGTTGCTCTCGCGGTTCTCTCACCTCGTCATTCCCTCACCCGTAAACCATCGATCTGCTGCAATGCATGTGCAACCCAACGCGCTCGCTCTTAAGGCCATACAATATATGGTGTTATATTGCTTGACCCCACCCCAATTTCACCGTTACAGTAGTTCCAATTTGTGCCTACCCGGTCCAGCCCGGGACAACAGAGGTTTGCGCAAGCATCATTTCTACGCTGGGGGTATCAGTCTGGTAAACAGGCCGGCGAGCAGCAAAGCGAAAGACCAGCCACTGACAACTGGCCACTGGCCACTGCTTCTCCAAGGAGTTCACGTTGCTTAAACTGAAGCGGCTTCAGATTCTCGGGTTCAAATCGTTTTGCGACCGCACCGACCTAAAGTTCCACGGGGACGGCATCGCCGCCATCATTGGCCCTAATGGCTGCGGCAAGTCGAATATTGCCGACGCCATCTCGTGGGTGCTCGGCGAGCAGTCGGCCAAGACGCTTCGCGGTTCGCGCATGGAAGATGTGATCTTCGCCGGCACCCGCGACCGCAAGCCGACAGGCATGGCTGAGGTTTCGCTCACCCTGATCGATCCCGAAGAGTATCCCGGCGCCGACGCCGGCGCACCGACCGAAATTGATATTCAAGATGAATTACCGGTAAGCGCTGAAGTGTCCCGACGTCCAGCCGAGGACTGGGATGAAGCCGCCGTCCGCACTCGCGCAGCCGAAGAAACCGAGCGCGCCGTCGAAGACGCTCAGCCCGGCAAAACTGAAGAAGTAGCGGTTCTACGATCGAAAGTAGACACGCTGGCAGTCGCCTTCCCCGACGACGAACCTGCCTTCGCGCTACCGGTCCACGCGATCGTGCCGATCGCGACTTCGGCCGCAGTAACCGGCGCAACCCAAGTCGTGCTGAAGATCCGCCGCAGGAAGTTCAACCAACAACAATTCCGCGCCGGAGAAATCGTAGTCACGCGCCGCCTGTTCCGCTCGGGCGACAGCGAATACCTGCTCAATGGCAAGCACTGCCGCCTGCGCGACATTCAGGAGCTCTTCATGGGCACCGGCCTTGGACCGGAAACCTATGCCCTGATCGAGCAAGGACGCATCGGCCAGATTCTCAGCAGCCGGCCGACGGATCGCCGGGCAATTCTCGAAGAGGCCGCGGGAATCACGAAATTCAAGACGAAGAAGCGCCTTGCCGAAGCTCGCCTCGAAGATGCCAAGCTGAACCTTGCCCGCGTGAACGATATTTTCGACGAAGTCACGCGCCAGATGAATTCTCTGAAGCGCCAGGCGTCCAAGGCCGAGCGCTACGCCAAGCTGCGCGACGAGATGCGAGCCCAGTTGCGCGTGGTGTTGGCGAGTAAGTTTGCGGCGATTGAACACGAGAGTGCTCAACTCGACGCCCAACTCAATGCCCTCGCGGAAGACATGCAGCACCGCGCCGAATCGGTCCGGCAACTCGACTCCGAGCATGCAGAAGGCACCGAGCGCGGCTATGCCATCGAGGCCGAGCTGCGCGAGAATCGCGAGCGCCTCAGCCAGATCGATTTGGAAATCGATCGCGCGAGCGCCCGCCGCCGGCACAATGAAGAACGCTGCGCCGAACTCGTGGTCCGCTCCGCTTCGGCGGAGGCGGAATTGGCCCAGGCCCGTCACCGCCTGACCGCACTTGAAGCCGAGCGCGATACCAACCGGCAAGTGCTGGAGTCAGCCGCCGCCGATCTGGCTGCAGCTCAACACGAGCTCGCGTTGTCGCAGCAGGAAGCCGCAGCCGCCGCGACTGCACTTGCCGAACTTGAACATCAGCAGGAAGAATCGCGCGTAGCCATTTTTGACACCGTGTCGGCGGCCTCGCGGCTGCGCAACCAGCTGGCGCAGGCTGAAGAGCGCCTCGCCGGCGCCGATCGCGAAGCCCGGCGTCTGCAGACGGAAATCAGCACCACCAACCTTCAAGTCGAAGCTTTCGGCGGCCAGCGCGGACAACTCGCCCTCGAATTCGAAACGATCACGCAGCGGGTCACCGGCATTACGGAAGAGATCAGCCAACTCAGACGCCTGCTCGAAGCGAAGCGCCTCGAAGAGACGAAAGCCAAGACCCATCTCGACCTGCTCCGCGCCGAGTTCGCCACGGCTCTCGGTAAGAAAGGATCACTCGAAGCAGTGATCGCGGAACATGGATATTCGACCGAATCCGTTCGCCGCCTGTTCCAGTCCGGAGTGATGCAGAGCGGCTTGGCCCCGGTCGGCGTACTTGCGGATTTTCTCGAGGTTGAGCCGCGTTTCGAGCGCGTGGTCGAAGATTTTCTGCGCGACGAGTTGAACTACATCGTAGTCAAGTCCTGGGATGCCGCCGACGAGGGCCTTCGCCTGCTCCGCAGCGATGTCGATGGCCGCGCCACCTTCCTGGTCCATCCCGAAGACGCACAGGCCAAGTTCTCTTTTATTCTCGACGAAGCGGCGCACTGCGCTCCACCCACGGCTTCCATCGTGCCGCTGAAGTCCACGATCCGCGTGCTCGACGGATTCGGCAAGTCGCTGGAAGTAATTCTTCCCAAACTGCGCGATGGCTACATCGTCCCCGGCTCTGATACCGCGCGCGGTCTCGCTCTGGAGAATCCCGACGCGTTCTTTCTCTCGCAAAACGGAGAATGCTTCCACAACGTAACCGTCACCGGCGGCAAGCAGCGCGCCGAAGGCCCACTTTCGATGAAGCGTGAACTGCGCGACGTCCTACGGCAACTGGAAGACCTGGAACGTGCGCTGCGGGAAGAAGAGATGCGGGTCCTCACCTTGGGCCGGGAAATTAAAGACTTCACTTCCCTGCTGGAGCGTCTCGACGCTGAAAAGCGCGAAGCCGAGCACCAATCCATGACTTCCGGCCACATGCTGCAGCAACTCGATTCTGAAATGGCCCGCGTCACCGAGCGCGTGAGCGTTTCGCAAGCGGAGTTGCAACGCCTGTCTGCCGAGCGATCTGAGCAGCAGTCGATCGTCGCCGCCCGTCACTCTGAGATCGCCGTCCTCGAACAGACTCGCGCCGAACTCGAGCGGCAGATTGCGGCCGCTCAGGAATCGCTCGGTCTGCTCCGTCAGCGTCGGGAAGACGCCGCCCATTCCAGTTCGCTGCGCGTGGCCCGGGTCGCCGCGCTCGAAGAGCGTCACCGCTCGGCAACCGCTGTCCTCGGACGCATTGATTCCCTGTTTGCCGAAATGAGTGAACGCCTGCATGCTCTCGCCTCGCAGATTGAGGCGGCAGCTGCGGAGAAACTGCAGCGCGAAACCGACAATCTGCAACTCGACCAGCAAGCCGTCGACTTCGTAGCCGAGCGCAACGCAGGCCAGGCTCGTGAAGGTCTGCTGCAATTCGAAAAAGACCAGCTCCGCGCGCGCCTCTCGGAAATCGACGAACTGCTCCACCAGGCTCGCCAGCTTCTCGACCAGGCTCGCGACCGGCGTGGCGAGCTGCAGGCATCAGCCGCCAAGCTGCAAGCCGACGCCATGTACATGGCAGATACCTGCCTGAACGAGCTGGGAATTGAGCGCGCCGTTTTGCTGGCCGACACTACCCTGGCGCTGGTTACTGGCGACGAACTCGCCGCTTGCGACCAGGCTCACCGCGAGATGCGCGCCAAGCTCGAAGCGATGGGTCCGGTAAACATGATGGCGCTTGAAGAGTATCGCGAGACCGCCGAACGGCATGGCTTCCTCGATGGCCAGCGCAAAGATCTGATCTCCTCCATCGAGAATACGACCGCGACCATTCGCGAGATCGACGAGGTCTCGCGCCAGAAGTTCAAGGAAGCCTTCACCAAGATTAACGAGAACTTCGGAGTCACGTTCAAAAAGCTCTTCGGCGGCGGCCATGCTTTCATGAAGCTTACCGACGAAGAAAATTCCGCCGAGAGCGGCATCGACGTGGTCGCATCGCCTCCCGGCAAGCGCCTGCAAAGCGTTCTGCTGCTTTCCGGGGGCGAGAAGGCGCTCACCGCGCTCGCCCTGCTGGTCGGCATTTTCCAGTACACGCCCAGCCCGTTCTGCATCCTCGACGAAGTGGACGCGCCGCTGGATGAGGCCAACATCGGGCGCTTCACCGAACTGGTGAAAGAAATGAGCATCAAGACCCAGTTCGTTCTGATCACTCACAGCAAGAAGACGATGAGCATCGCGCCGGTCCTTTACGGTGTGACCATGCAAGAGCCCGGCGTTTCAAAGCTCGTTTCAGTGCGCTTCGGAGCGGCATAGCTGAATTCGCATATGGAACGCCGGAACGTTGCGTTCTGTTTTGGAACCTTTCGACGAGAGAAGTGAATTCCTTGGTATCCAGGGCATGGAATCTGGCATCTAATAATGAGCGGGGAGTTGCGATGTCGGTTTTCGACGAGAAATATCGAGTCGTGGGTGTCGAGCGTGATCGGCTGCTCCTGCGCGGAGTTCACAGCGGCGATGTGCTCACTATCGTCAACTCCGAGCCTGCGATTCCTCTTACCCAGGAAGAGTATCCGGTAGGTAGACTGATTGCTCTATCGGACCCATCCAGCACGCCTCTAAATTAAGAGTCATCCGCAAGTTCCCAGTCGAGAAATAATAAAGCCGCAGCCGCATCTTTTTGGTGACCGTCGAAACCTCCCGAATCAGCATCGTACTCGCGAAACCAGGGGCAGTAGAGTTAATCTAGATAACAGAATAGTCGAGGAGGGTGTGTGCGCTGCGGACGCTGCGGCAACGAAAATGACGGGGCCAACCGCTTTTGCGGAATGTGTGGAGCATCTCTGGTGGCAACAACTGTGCTTGCCGGGCGAGCACAAGCCGCAGCGGCGCCACCGGAAAGCGTTGCAGCACCGAAGGCAGCGTCGGTTCCGGCACAGCCTGTTCCAGCGCAGTCCGCAGCCCCCCAAAGTCCGGGATCGACCGTCCCTGAACCTGCGCGGTTCGGCCGAGCAAACGTAGACCCGCATTCGCCACCACTTCGCACCGAGACTCGCGCGAGCGAGATTCGACCTAGCAACGCACGACCGAGCCCAGGGCCGGTGATCACAGGGCATTCATTCCTTGGCTTAAGCACTCCCGGACCCGCTGTCGATCGTCGTGCTGAGCCTGATGCTCTTCGGCCGTCTTCGAATGTTGACTATCTGCTGGATGATGAGGAAGAACCGAAGCGGGGCTGGGGCAAGCTGGTTTTTATCGTCGTGGCGCTGGCGCTGGCGGTGGGGATGGGCTACCTGCACTTCAAGCAAGCGGGCTTCGATGGATTGATTCCAGCGGACAAGAAGCCAGTGGCGACGAAGCCGACGTCGGACGTTCCGCAGAGCCCGGATTCCGGCCAGGTGACAGGACCGGCACCTCCGAATAGCGCACCTCCAGCAGCTGAGATCAGCAATAACGGGATGGCTCCGGCTATCGGCAGCAGCGCGGTGACTCCCACGCAAACAGCGGCGCAGGCACCTGCACAATCCGCTCCATCTCAGACCGCCTCCGCGACTGCGCTGCCCTCAGCTGCTTCGCAAACCCCTCCCACTCCGGCACAGGCTCCTGCTGCTTCGCAATCCGCTCCTGCTGCAAACAGCCCTGCTCAGAGTGTTCCGTCGCAAGCTCAGCCTGTCGACCCCAACCTACCTTCTGCGCCTGCGCCGCTTACGGCTTCTGGTCCTGACCAGCAGACGGCTTCGGTGGCGCAGGCACCGGCCACGCCGAAAACGAAAGTGCCCGCACCTGTGATGGCGAAACCTCCGGCGGCGAAGCCAATCGATCCCGTGATCAATGCGGAACGTTACATTTATGGACGCGGGGTGCGCGAGGACTGCGATCACGGCCTGCGCCTGCTGAAGCAGGCGGCGGACGAGTCCAATGCCAAGGCGATGATTTCGATGGGAGCGCTGTACTCGACGGGAACCTGCACGCCACGGGACTTGCCCACGGCCTATCGCTGGTTTGCGCTGGCTCTGCACAAAGAGCCAGACAATCAGCCACTGCAAGACGATCTGCAAAAATTGTGGAGCCAGATGACGCAGCCGGAGCGGCAGCTGGCCATCAAGCTGAGCCAGTGAGCGGGAACCCGGCTAACCCTAATATCTTTCGACGGGAACCGCTCTAGACACACACTCCGCTTATTTATCCAGAACTACTGTGGCTTTCGGCGCCTCGGCGTGCTCTTTTCTATAAGCACGGGCCACGTCGCCTAGAGGCGTCTCGTACGGGAGTGATCCCAATTCGGCCAGCGGAACCTCGCCCTTGGCATAGGTGTAAGGTGACATACCGCTGAACAGGCTGGTTTCCGTCGCCAGGGCGTGCTCAGAGGCGTGCAGCGGGTGCTCGGCCATCACGACAGGCGCCGGGGTGTTGCTCAAGATGGGGCCGTTTTGGGCAAACGCAGAAGTTGCGCAGAGAAGGCAGAAAACAATGACTGTGGTCTTCATAAGATCATCCTATCCGGGGGAACTGCATATTGATGGCAAAGAGCTCGCGGAATGGCCGATTGGCGCGGCTTCCGGAGGTATCACGGCAATCCGCATACCAAACCGGGGCGTCTGGGATTCGAGTTACGGGCAAGAATACAGGGCTAGACGCAAGAATTTGCACATGTGTGGAAGATGGCAGGCTTCGCACGGGAGTCTCAACAAGGCTCAGTCTCCCTCGGGCGCTCGGTCAGTTTCATATCGCTTGAAGACTGAGCCGCGGGTGACCACGCCCTCCAACTTGCGGAAATTGGCGCGATTCACCACCGGCACCAGCGGGTAATCGTTCACGTAACGCAAGGCGGAATCGAGAGGAAGATCAGGATACAAACTGGGAAGCGACTGCGGTGGCAGCACCGAACCCAACGTGTGTTCTCCTTTGCCTTCGAGGAAAAACCGCTGAAGCTGGTCGCGGCTGATGGTGCTCCACCCGCTGGGATGCATGCGCACCAGGAACACCTCGTCGGTGGAATCCTGCACGCGGCGCGCGTTGGCGTCCACGTAGTCCTCGGCACTAAGGATCGCCGAAGGCACGGGAAGCATGGCATCTTCGACGCGGAGTATGGCTTCTTCGCGGTCTTCTTCCAGCGACGGAAGGATGAGGCCATCCTGCCTTGTGAGTAGGTCGAAGATGGGAACATCTTCGAAGCTGCGCGAGATGAGGTAAGAAAAAGTGTTCGCAACGATGACGGGAACGATGATCTCGTAATTGCCGCTGACTTCGAGAACCATGAACACAGAAGTCATGGGGACGCGGAGAAATCCCGCGAAGAGGACGCCCATGCCGACCAGGACGTAGGTGCCAGTGGATCCCGTGAGTTGAGGAAAGAAAATGCGTTCAATGTCACCTACAGCGCCGCCAAGCATAGCTCCAACGAACAGCGTGGGAGCGAACATTCCGCCGGGAGTGCCGCTTACGAAGGAAAGCGTCGTAGCGACGATCTTGAGAACGGCCAGGATGGCGAGGATTTTCCAGGCGAACTGGCCGTGCATGGCCTGGTCCATGGAATCGTAACCGGCGCCCATCACCTGGGGCGCGCCGAGGAAAGCGATGAGTCCGATGAGGAGTCCGGCGACGGCGGGCTGAAAGTATTGCGTCCAGCGCGGCCAAGCCTTCAGGCGGGGGCGCAGATAGCCGATCGATTTGGCGAAGGCGACGGAAGCGAGGCCTCCGACGATGCCAAGCACGGCATAGGCAAGAAGTTCGCTGGGCCGCTTGAAGGTGGTGACGGGAATGCGGAACAGCGGTTCGCTGCCGAGAAACCAGCGCACGATCACGACGCTGGAGACGGCAGAGAGGACTACCGAACCGAGGATGCCGGCGCTCCAGCGGCCGATGACCTCTTCGATGACGAACAGGACGGCGGAGATGGGTGCGTTGAAGGCGGCAGCGAGACCGGCGGCTGCGCCGACGGGGGCCATGAGCCGGAGTTTTTCGCGCGAGATTTCGAGCTGACGACCAAGAGCGGAGGCAATGCCGGCTCCGATCTGAAGAGAAGGATCTTCCGGACCGAGAGATTGGCCGGAACCGATGGCGATGCCCGAGCA
Source organism: Candidatus Sulfotelmatobacter sp. (assembly GCA_049590215.1). Classification (GTDB taxonomy): domain Bacteria; phylum Acidobacteriota; class Terriglobia; order Terriglobales; family Acidobacteriaceae; genus Sulfotelmatobacter. The sequence continues at coordinate 18,909 of JBAWCJ010000143.1, forward strand.
GATGAATTTTCCGATGACGGTGCGGAAAGGAATGAATCCGTTGAAGATGTAGAGTGCGGCCTTGGTCTGATTCACCCCACTGCCGCGGATGCTGGGGAACACATGAATCACCAGAATAGCCACAACCAGGCCGGCGAGCGCAGGGACTGCGAACAGGCGCCAGCTGTGGGTTTGGGGGAGCGGACCGAGCAGAGCGAGGTGGATCCAGTCGATGGCGAGGCGGAAGCAGACCACGGCGAGTCCGGAGAAGATTCCGATGAAGACGCAGAGGATGAGGAAGAATACTTCTTCGTTGAAGACGCCCTCAAGAGATGAAAACAAACGCCGGGGCCCCTGGAAGCTGGTGACGACGGCATTGGAAGTCGGAGCGGCGTTGCTCATTGGTTGGCGGCCTCGCGCTTTTGAGAGATCAGAAGTAGTGCGAGGTCGAGGCCCTGCGGCTGGCCACACGTCGCGGCGGTCTGTTGTTCGATTTGGAAGACCACATCCATGATCGCATCCGGGAGATCGGTCTCCGCGGGCGAGCGGAGACGAGCCAGATCCGGTTTAGCCTCTGTCCACACTGACTGCAGCGCAAGCAGCGGTGACGGCACGGGTGCCGGCGCCGGCACTGAGGCAGAGGAAGAGCCGGACGCTACGGCTGGAGTTGCGGTCGCTTTCAGGTCGACGTTTTTCTGCTGAGCACATTCCCCGAGACGTTTTTCAGCCTGGGCAAAGGCGCCAGCGATGCGGCGATTGCGTTCGGCATCGGAAATATGACCGACGAAGGGATCGTTGCGCAGAATGAGTTCGGTGGTTGCCAGAAGCTGCCGGGAGTCTTCATCTTGCGGATTCGTATTCACCGCCTCCTGGAGATAGCGACGGGCGTTGCTGTAGTTGCCGGCGCGGTAAGCCGCCTGCCCGGCTCCCGCCAGCGCGGCTGAGTTGGTGGGGTCGAAGCGGAGAACATCTTCATACTGAGCCAGTTCGCCAGCGTAGTCCTGCGCCTGGGCAAAAAGCTGGGCAGCCTGGAGATGCGCGTCGGGAACCGGCGGCAAAGCCGTAGCGAGTGCCATGAGTTCTGATTCGGCTTTGTCTGGAGCGCGTTTCTTGAGCAGGAACTGGATCAGCTCGATGCGAGCTTTGCTGCGGTTGGCGTCCGGATTCGAGTTCCAGACTCCGTACATGGCGTTGTGGTAGTAACGAGTGGCATCTTCGATGGAACCGCGGCGGGCGGCTACGCGAGCCAGCGCGAGATTCACTGCGGCGTCCTGCGGGGCGCGCTGCCAGAGGGCGATGAGGTAGGATTCCGCTTCGTCGAGGCGGCGGGGATCGTCGCTGTCGCGAAGGGCTCGGGCCAGGCTCAGCTGATACTGAGAGTTGGTGGGATCGCAGGTAAGCGCGGCGCGGAAAGCGTCGATGGCATCGTCATAGCGGTTGGCAGCTGTATCGGCGACGCCCTGCTGGTAGAGTTTGCGGCCGCGCGACTGCTGATTGGCGTTGTAACGGGCGACGAGGTGGCTGACGGCGGCGAATCCTGTAACGGCAGCAAGAGTTAGAAGTAACAGAATAATAGGCGCGGAGCGCGGGATCAGTTTTGGCAACCTCCACGACATATCTCGTATCACGATATCATTTGCGGGCTCGCAACGGCGGAACTGAGCACAAAATTGGTCTTGCGGGGTTCCTCATCAGGTAAGATACTTCGTCTGCCGGTCCGCCAGAGAATGAATCGCGAATATCACAAAGGATACAGCCAGGAGCTGCAGCGGGATATGGAGGG
>JBAWCJ010000144.1:0-6020 GCA_049590215.1 Candidatus Sulfotelmatobacter sp.
AGCGGTTCACGTCGTCGACAGTCTGGAACTGGCCACTTGTCTGCAGTCCGAAAATAACGCCGAGTTTGCCCTGCTCCTTGGCCTTCGCCAAATCAGCGGAGCCGTTGATGCGCATCAACCACTGCGGATATTCGGCGATGAAGCTGTTCCACTTGGCGAAGAGTTGCTGGGCATCGGCGAAGTCGTCGGCACCGTCACCAAAGTTGATGACGGAAACGCCGGTGCTCTGAAATCGCCGGAAATCCGCTTCGGTGAAGGCGCCGGGCTTGGCCAGCCATTTCTCTTTCAGTTCATTTTGGTCCTTTCGATACAGAAACTGGTTCAGCATGTCGATCACAAGAGATTCGCGGATGAGGCGGACGACCCGCTCCGGGTATTCCTGCGTCGATTGCGCGAATACGCGGTAGCTCTTGCGAAGAACAAAGGGCGCAACCGCCAAGGCGCTGAGCGCACCCTTCAGGAATGTGCGTCGTGGAACAGATCTCAAGACGGCCCTCGATCACGCTAGTATCGAGGGATCAGTATTAACGAAAGCAGCGCTTCGGTAAAGTAGCGCGTCGAGCACGATGCCGGAGCGGGCCGGAAACCAGGATCCACGTCTAAGTGTCCACCGCGAAGGTCTAACTACCCCTTCGGAAGCGCGGAAAGAGAAACCCGGTGTGCGCGCGGTGCTCCTGAAACTTCGCCCCAAATTGCGCCATCAGCATGGCTTCTTCTCTTTTCGCCTTAATCCAGTACCCCAGAATAATCAGACAGACTCCAACCACGCATCTCCAGCGGTCGATCGCAAGAGCAGTGCCGATCGCAGCCAGATCCAGTCCGGAATAAATGGGATGCCGCAGCCGCGCATAAGGCCCAGTGCGGATCAGCTTATGGTCTTCTTTGATCGTGATGCGGGCGCTCCAATTCCGCCCCAGATACCAGCGTGCCCACAGCGCCAGTGCAATTCCGGCCCAGGTGAGCGCCACACCGGTTACTCCCAGCACGTAGGTGCGCGGCAAAAATCGAAGCCCGAGCAGTCCCATCTCCGCGTAATCGCTGAAGAGGAGAACGAAGCCGGCGACCTCAAGGAAGAGGATTCCATAACGCGAAGCAAAAGATTCCGAACGTTCCGTTCGCCGGGTCTTGAACGCGCCCACCGTCCAATAAACCACGAACACGATCCACGGGCCTTCGATCAGATGCTTCCAGGTCATTGCTTAACCGCGCTGTGTTCAACCACGCTGCCAGATTTCCACAGGCATTCGATGTTCACTCGTCACATCTCTCAGGCCACCGCGCAGGCTAAACTGTGAGGAACTATCTCCTCCGGCCTTGGCCTGCGGTCTTTGTTCTCTGTTCTTTGAAAATTCGACAGCTTTAGCTCGATGATTTCTTGGTCTCGCGGCGCGAAGTTCTTCGCGCTCAATATTTTAGCCGGAACGGGATCAACCATGTTCTGATTCGAAAGGACTTACCGTTTCAGTCTGTATCGACAACCGAGCTAAAGCCTTTAGATCCAATATTTTACTGGCAAGTCATTTGAATACAATATTTTAGCGAGCCACGAACCAGTATCGAACGCGTAACTCCTCAGCCCACTATAATTTAGCAGATCGATCCTAAAAAAATTTGATCGGATATCCGGGTTCTACACCGGCAACTGTTCCTGCATCCATCCCGACGCTTCGAGCTTCGCCTCGGTCGTCAAATCCATCACCAGACGTTCGAGGACCATGCGCTTGCTCACGGGATTGGAACGCAGCGCAAGATCGGCCTTGGCCACGAGGCGAATGGCGCGGGTCAGATCGCGCCGCGACTTGTAGCGGCGAGCTTGCTTAATAATGTCGTCGGCCGCAAACGGAGGCACGCGGAAGCCCTGCCACAGCGCGGCCCAGAGCATGCGCTGGTCGCGCACGTTGCGTTCGAGAATCACCAGCATCTGACGAAAGGTTTTCGCCAGCATGTAGATGTGTCCGATGGCTGCTTCTTCGCCATCCCCCGACGACAGGATCGCGTCCAGCACTTCGAGCGCGCGCACACGGTCTTTGGAAGAGATGGCGTCGGTCAACTCATATAACGATCGCTGCTTGGCGGCGAGCACCATGGTCTCCACGTCGCCCAGCGTGATGCGATTCCGCGCACCGACGTAGAGCATGAGCTTTTCCAGTTCGTTCGAGATCATCATCATGTCGCCGCCGAGCGCGTCAACCAGTTCGCGAGCACCGTCAGGATCGATCTTCACTGGTACAGCGCGGCTGGTGCAGTAATCAGAAATCCAGCGCACCGCTTCGCCTTCCTCCACGCGCGCCAGTTCGACGATGCCGCAGTACTGGCCCATGGTCTCGCGGATACGCTGGTAGCGCTCTTTATCCTGCATCTCCATCCGACGGACATCGGCGGGGATGCTGATGTGGTCGGCAACGAAAACCAGCATCGCGTCGGGATTCGGATTCTTGCAATACTCTTCGATAGCCGCAAGCTTCTCTTCATTCGAGCCGCGGCCGAACAAACTCTTCACGCCGCGGACAAAGAACACCTGAAAGGGAGCCATCAAAGAGGGAGTGCGGGCGCGGTCGAGAACTTCGGCAAGATCATTTTCCCCGAGATCGAATTCGAACACGCTGAAGTCGCGCAGATCCGCCGGAACCAGGTGTTCGAGAATGGCATCGCGGAAGCGCTTGCGGAAGAAAGCTTCATCGCCCACGAACACATAGGCAGGACGCAGCTTGCGCGATTCAATCTCGCTGACAAACCGATCCGCCTGGGCGAAAGCCCGCATCAGAAGTTCTCCGCGCTTGAAACCATCCTCACCAATAACTCTGTCACATCAAACTCTAGCATCTAGAAGCCCTCCAGGATGTTAGAGACCAGGGTACGGGCGAAATCCTGCGACAGGCGCCGGAAGGCGGGAGAGTCTTCTTCAAAAAAACTTGTCAGATCCTGCGAGACTTCGTATTGCTCGCGAAACAGATACGAAGGATTCTGGTAGAGCACTTTGCCCTGTCGGTCAGTGAGCGACACCCTCATGCTCACCACCACCAGGACGCTGGCAGCTTGTCCGGTCGCGGAGTTATAGGTAAGCGGCGACGAAGAGGCCGAAAGCACAGTGCCACGCAGCGTGGCATCGGCCGCTTCACTAGGATCGTTAAGGATGTGATAGTGCGTGCGCACCATGAATTCGCGCACTACGGACGCAGTAAGCAGTTGTTCGATGCGGTAGGTCGTAGTCTCATTTACAAAAGCTGGAACAGCTATGGTCTTAACATTTTCCGGAAGCTGCACGGCGTGACCGGCCCTGTGGTATCCGCAAGCGGCGCTCGCTAGCATAAAGGCCACGCAGACCAGCGTCAGCCCGGCAAGCCGCTGGCCTTTCACTGGATTTTTCCCAGTGGGCGCGTTGGGATCAAGCTTTCGGCACATTCCACTGCCGTCATCGCCGCGATGCGCAGATTGTCGGCGGCCGCCCAAAGCCAGACTCCATTCGGCCGGGCCGCGTCACTCTTGAGTGAAACTAGAATGTTCGCCTGACCCGCCGTGTTCACGTTGCTCGGCTGCGAATCGTCTTCCACACCCGCCAGAACCACGTGATCTCCGGCAATCGACTGCGATAATCGCTCCTGATCGACCGCTTGCTCCATCTCCAGAAAAATGGCCAGCGTAAGGCCGTGAAACACAGGCGGCTGCAACATCATGAGCGAGGGGTGTGGCGCCTCCGCTCCGGCAATCTCGCGGTAGTCGCGCTGCACGCGGGCTTCGAGCGAATCCAGCGACAATTTTGACGCTTGTCCGTAACGCGCGACCATGTTGAAAGCAACTTGCACGTCAAAAATATCCTTGGGCAGGGGCTGGAACGACAGCAGATTCACAGTCTGCTGATGCAACTCGTCCATGCCTTTCTGTCCCTGCTCGGACACTGGCAGGAAAACTGTGGCCGCCGCACTGCGGATCGCTCCCGCCTTGCGTGCTCGCAGCAGCAGCAGAGCCAGAGTCACGGCGGCAGGATGGGCCACGATGCACGGAGCTGGCTGTAGCTCCGGCTGCCACATCTCGCCGCGCTCGCGCTCCGTCCAGAGCGAGCGGATGTTTGCGCCTGGCTCTTCCTCCAAAGCGCCGGAAAGATCGATGATCGCGCTGCCGGCGTCGCGGGCGCGCTTCCAGTTCTGCCGCGTACACTCCTTGTCCGCAGCAAAGAAGGTAAAGTCCACATGCGTAAACTGCTCAGAGCGGACACTCTGGATGAAGTTGATTTCGTCGCCCGTCGCTTCGAGCTGGCCGATCGACTCATCATCATCTAACAGGCGCACATCGACCGCGGGGAAGTTTCGCTCGTTGAGCATCTCGGCGACTTCCTTCCCTTTCAGCGTAGCCGCACCAACGATGGCCGCGCGGAACAGCTGGCCACGCGCGGAAGAAGATGGGGATGATGCCGCGATTTTGGACGGCGTACTCATGAAGTCTGCGAAGCCTCCGTGTAGGTGGGCGGCGGCGGCTGGTTGCGTCGCCGGAACATCCACTGCAACCGCCAGAATACCCCGGAGAACGTGTAGAGCAGAGCGACGCCGAACAGCGCCGGCTTCGAGAAGAACCAGATGCCGGCGATCAGCGCACCTAAAAGAATGATCAGGCGGAAGGGATGGCGGGAGCGGAAATCAATGTCCTTAAAGCTATAGAACCGCCAGGTGCTTACCATCAGGTAGCCTACGGCAGCCACCATCGCAAGCCAGGTGATCGCCGTGTACCAAGATTCGAGCGGAGCTCCTGACTGAAAGTGCACCACTGCCGCAATTACTCCTGCCCCAGCCGGAATCGGCATGCCGACAAAGTATTTCTTGCCCGGGCGCCCCGGATTCGAAGGCTGCGGGTTGGTCGTGATGTTGAAGCGTGCCAGTCGGCTGGCTCCGGCCATCAGGAACAAAAAGGCGGCAATCGCTCCCAACTGGGTTAGCTTGATTTCCCAGTTCCACTCGGTGAGCGTGACCTGCGGCATCAGGTGAAAACCCCAGGTCCAGGCCAGCATCGCGGGAGCTACGCCAAAGGTGATTACGTCCGCGAGAGAATCGAACTCTTTGCCGAAGTCGCTGGTGGTGCCAGTCATGCGGGCGACGCGTCCATCGAGGCCGTCGAACAAGACGGCAAATCCAATCGCTTTGGCGGCATTGTCGAGGTGCGAGAAATTTGCGGCACTGGCGTGCACTACTTCGAGGATGGCGTAAAAGCCGGCCGCCATATTCCCCGTCGTGAACAACGAAGGGAGAATATACATCCCCTTGCGCATGCGGCGGGTGGGCCGCTCATCGTACCTGCGTCTCGGAACCGGGAGATCCATCAGCGCGTCCCTTCCGCAGAGGAATAACTCCCTGCACTTGCGAGTTCGCCTTTGGGTTGGAGGTACGCCAGCACGCTTGCCCCTCCGCGTACCCGGTCGCCGACTTTTACCTGCAGCGCGGCGGTAGCATCACACAACACATCCACACGTGAGCCGAATTTGATCAGCCCCACGCGCTGGCCGCGCTCCAGTCGCTCGCCTATCTTCGGATTAAACACGATTCGTCGCGCCAGCAACCCGGCAATCTGCTTGAAGACCACTGCCTGGCCGTCGCCCTCCACGCGGACAATATTCTGCTCGTTCTGCTCCGCCGAAGCCTGATTCATGGCGTTCAGGAACTTCCCGCGCTGGTAGCGAACCTCGCTGATTACTCCCGCGATCGGCGAGCGATTTACATGCACATCAAAGACACTCAGGAAAATACTGATGCGAACCTGCTTCTCGCCGCCCACCGTAACGATGGAAGCTTCAGTAACTTTCCCATCGCCCGGAGACACTACAGCGCCTACGGCATCTGGGATGAGCCGCTTCGGATCGCGAAAGAACCAGAGGAAGAACGCGGCAAGCAACAGCGGCACCACGGCCCAGGCAGGATGGGTGAACCAACCCACCAGCACCGCAGCTGCGATGAAAGCCAGCGCGTAAAAGTAGCCGTCACGAACCATGGGAGCAGTGCTCCATTATAGAGCAGAGGCGAGTATAGAGCAGAGGC
>JBAWCJ010000145.1:0-4805 GCA_049590215.1 Candidatus Sulfotelmatobacter sp.
CGCTCGAAAACAACCTCATCAAGCAGCGCAAGCCGCGCTTCAACATCCTGCTGCGCGACGACAAGACTTACCCCTACGTGAAGCTCACGCTAGGCGAGCGCTGGCCGCGGGTTTACGTCACCCGCCGTCTGCGCAAGGACGGTAGCGTCTACTACGGTCCATACTTCCCTGCCAACCTCGCCTACCGCATCGTCGATCTGATTCACCGTAATTTTTTGATTCCCTCGTGCAAAGTGGATCTCACGCGCTTTCATCCTCGTCCCTGTCTGCAGTACTACATCAAGCGCTGTCTGGGCCCGTGCGTGAAGGATTTGACCACGCCCGACGCCTATCAGGAAGCGGTCCGCGATGTGAAGCTGTTCCTCGAAGGCCGTCCCACAGACTTAAGCCGCTCACTGCACGAGAGAATGGAGCAAGCAGCCGCAGCCGAGGAATATGAGCGCGCAGCCCGCTATCGAGACCTGATTTCAACTGTCGAGCAGTTGCAGGAGCGCCAGCGCATCGCCGCCGCCGAGGGCGATGACGCCGATGTCTTCGGCTATCACTATGAAAACGGAATGCTGGCCGTGAACCTGTTTCACATGCGAGGCGGCCGCGTAGTCGACCGCCGTGAATTCTTCTGGGAGGATCTGCCCGAGTTCACAACAGTCAATGGGGGGACAGGAACGGAACATGTGGGGACGGGCGCCTTCGCTCGTCCCGGTGAGCGCAGCGAGCCGGCCTCTTCTACCACTGACCCCTTCAACCCCGGCGAGTTCTTCTCCGCTCTCCTGAAGCAGCTCTACATCGGCCAGCCTTATGTACCGCGCAATCTCTACGTCCCGGTAGATTTCGAGGATCGAGAAGAGCTAGAAGACTTGCTCTCTGACCAGGTCGCAGGCGAGAACGCCCGCACGGCACGAGTTCACATCCTCGTCCCACAGCGCGGCGACAAGCGCTCGCTCCTCGATCTCGCCGGCACCAACGCAAAGCAGTCTTACGATCAGCGTTTTCGCGTGCTCAAGCCCAATGCCAAGGCCATCCAGGAAGAGCTGCAGGACGTGCTTAGCCTGCCTGAAGTCCCGAAGCGCATCGAATGCTTCGATATTTCGCATATTCAGGGCGCGGAGACGGTCGCTTCGATGGTGGTGTGGGAAGACGGCAAAATGAAGAAATCGGATTACCGCAAGTTCATCATCCGCACCGTCGAAGGCGTTGACGATTTCGCGTCCATGCGCGAGGTGGTCACGCGCCGCTACAAACGCCTGCAGCAGGAAGAAAAGCCCATGCCCAGCCTGGTGCTGATCGACGGCGGCCTCGGCCAGCTGCACGCGGCAGCCGAAGCATTGGATTCGCTTGAGATCATCAATCAGCCGCTGGCGGCCATCGCCAAGCGTGAAGAAATTCTCTATGTCTACGGGCAGGAGAAAGATCCGATCGCGCTTGATCATCACTCGCCGGTGCTGCACTTGATTCAACTCATCCGCGACGAGGCCCACCGCTTCGCCGTGACCTTCCATCGCAAACGCCGCCAGATGCGCGACCGCTCTACAGAACTGTTGGAGATCCCCGGCGTAGGCGAGAGCACGACCCGTCGGCTTCTCGAACACTTCGGCAGCGTGCAGGCGGTGAAGCAGGCGGACGCGTCAGCACTTTCCGCGGTTGTGACCCGGGTGCAGGCGGAAGCCATCAGCCATCACTTTCGGAAATAGTTGGGTTGCTGTCGGAAACGTCGAACAAATCCTATGTCAAATCAACAGCAATGCGGAACCCTCATTGTGACCGGTGCAAGCCGCGGCATCGGCGCAGCCATAGCCAAATTGGCAGCTGGGCGCGGATTCTCCGTGGCAGTCAATTTTTCGACCGGCAAGGCCGAAGCCGAAGTAATCGCAGAACAGATTATCGCCGCGGGCGGCCGCGCCTGTGCCATTCAAGCTGACGTCGCCCGCGAAGAAGATATCGTCCGGCTTTTTGAAACCGCCGAGCACGAACTCGGGCCGATCAAGGCCCTGGTCAATAACGCGGCCATTACCGGAGGGTTTTCGCGAGTCGAGTCGGTCACCGGAAAAGCCCTTCAGCAAGTGATGGCAGTCAATGTCTCCGGCGCGTTTCTCTGCGCCCGCGAAGCCGTGCGCCGCATGTCAACCAGCCACGGCGGAACCGGCGGCGCGATCGTAAATATTTCCTCGCGCGCGGCCCAGATAGGTTCCGCGGGAGAATGGGTGCACTACGCTGCGTCCAAAGGCGCGATCGACAGCTTCACCATCGGCCTGGCGCGTGAGGTTGCGACGGAAGGAATCCGCGTAAACGCAGTCGCTCCCGGATTGATCGACACAGGACTGCATGCCGCCAACGGCGCACCCAACCGGCTGAGTCGGCTGACGTCAACAATTCCGATGCAACGCCCGGGCACAGCCATCGAGGTAGCCGAAGCAGTCCTCTGGCTGCTCTCTCCCGCCGCTTCTTACACAACCGGAGCTATTTTGGAGGTCGGCGGCGGCCGCTAGTACTCGCTCGGGGACTGACTTCCCTGCTCCTCTGCTTCAGATTCTCCCGTAGGTAGGTTTTGATCTTCTCCGGCAAACGCGAGGTGTGCAGAATGTCGCGCAGAAGCGGCGGGGGAAGGCGGCGGGAAAATTCCAGGGCGCGTGCCAGCGGCGTGTGCGGACTGCGCAGCAGCGCCAGGCGAATCTCGTGTCGCAGCGACCACTTGGGGTGATGGCATACGGCTTCGACAAAAGCTGCGCCCGCGTTTGGGCGCAAGACCGCCTTTGTGACCGCAGCTTCGGTCAGCCGCGCATTTTCGAGCGCCGTGTGCGCCACGCGAGGCTCCTTGTCGAGCAACAACGCCGCGGCAACTGTTTCCGAGGCCCGGCGGGCCAGCATCAGACGTTCCCCCAGCGTAACCGACGGAAGACGGGTCACGAGCTGTTCCGCGGCGAAATGTTTCAGATCAGCTGCCACCGACGGCCTCAGCCCAAACTGCATGAGATCGCCGGTGTAAAAATGGCGGAGCAGCCGCAGCGCCAGATGCCTCGGCGTGCGCGGATGGGCGGCAAGGGCAACACACACCTTTCGCGACTTCAGCGCGGCAGGGTTCTGCCCGAGTTGCTCGAGAGTCTCCACGGGCAGGTCACGACGTTCGAGCAGCGCGAGAACAAGGTCCGCGCTCAGCGGAAGGGCAGGTTCAGTGCCAAGAGAGGAGACGGCAGACGCACCCGACTGTGCGGTCTCAGACCGCTCAATCGCGGGCAGCAGCGCACGCTCCGGTTGAATTTCTTCCGAATCCATAAACGGATCGCAGCGCTCACCCAGCTCTCCGGGCCATCTGCAACGCGCCATGAACCGGATCGACCACTTCGGGATTCAATTCTACGTCTGGATTCGCCGCGCGCACCTCATTGTAGAAAAGTTCGCGAATCATCGCGGCGTGACGAAAGACCCCGCCCGCCATGGCCATCGGGACAGCAGAAGCAGATGAATGTCGCGCAGAAAAAAGCCGGCGCAGGACGATTCCGGCAAGTTGTGCCAGTTCGCGAGACGCCTCCGCGATAACCTTTCGAGCCACGCCATCCCCAGCTTCCGCCGCAGCTAAGACTGCAGGAAACAGAGCCGCGAAGTCCGGGCTGGCATTAGCCGCGCGCGCTACTTGTGGGAGCGAATTCAGCCTCCAGGCAGTCTTCAGTTCGGAGAAAAGCCGGGCGGCGGACCAGGTTGCATCGCGCTCGGCTTGATCTTCTCCAACCTCATCGGCCGCGCGCAGCACGGCGCGAACCGCCGCAAGGCCGATCCAGTGGGCTGAGCCCTCGTCGGAAACGGCGAACCCCCAGCCGCCGGCACGAGCGACTTTTCCTTGCGCATCTCGGCCGAAGACGATCGAGCCAGTACCGGCGATAACAATCACACCCGGCCCCTTGCCGAAGGCCGCCGCCAGCGCAATCTCCATGTCGCCCACTACTTCGATTTCCCCGGGAATAATCTCAGTGACAATCTTGCGCACCGTGCCTGCGATTTCCGGGCGCCCGGCACCCGCCGCGCCGATGCACGCGCGGAACACCTGCCGAGGACTAATTTTGGCAGCGAGGCAGGCCTCGCGCATCGCTCGATGCAGAACTTCACGGGCGCCAGCCTCGCCTACACGCGTGATGTTGCTGCCACCGGCCGTAACCGTGGCGAGAAGCGAAGATTCGTCGCCCACTGCGCACGTTGTCTTGCTGCCACCGCCGTCAATGCCCAGATAGTAGGCCACGAATTAGTTCTATCACAGAGAAAGTTGGGTTCTCTCAAGTTCGCTGCCCGAAACTTCGGAAGCATCTCTCCAGCCATGTCTATAAAGACTCACTCGCGCCGAATCTCGATTGACGCCATAATTCGAAGGCGAAATTTTGTAGCGACCACCGTCCAGCGGCAGAACGAATGGGTCTCGATAAACTCGATCTCGCGATTATCGCGCTGTATTTGATAGGAATCACTCTGTTCGGGCTGCGCTTCCGCAAGCGTCACCGCTCGCTGCGCGATTATTTTCTCGCGGGACGAGACATTCCCTGGTGGGCGATCGCGCTATCCATCGTCGCCGCCGAAACCAGCACGCTCACCATCATCAGCATTCCCGGACTCGCCTATGACACGAACCTCACCTTCCTGCAGGTGGTGATGGGATACCTCGTAGGCCGCGTGGTGATCAGCCTCGTGCTGCTGCCGCAATATTTTCGCGGCGATCTTTATACTGCTTACGAACTGATCGAACGCCGCTTTGGGCGCGGATTGCGGTCGGTCACAGCGGGACTCTTCTTATTGACACGCGCCGCCGCGGAAGGCGTCCGCGT
>JBAWCJ010000146.1:0-11000 GCA_049590215.1 Candidatus Sulfotelmatobacter sp.
GAGAAAGCGCCCCTGATCCATGTCCAGATTCCAGATCTCCTGAATCGCTGGATCCATGCCCAACACCGGCAGCGTGAATGCACGGTTTGCGTTCTGGACCGTCGCATCTTTTTGCGACATCCGCACGACGTGCTTGCACAGCGGCACATTGTTCCGTAGCAACTCCACATCATCATTGGTGAAGCGCACCTCGACTCCCGCCTTTCCCCCTCCCGCCTGCTCCGACGTTCGCCCGGGAAATATCCCCACCGCAGTCGCGCCAAAACTCTGAAAAATATTGGTGATCGCCTGCGCGAACCCGTTCCCATAAGCCAGCAGCAACACCACGGTAGCAATCCCCCAAGCCATCCCCGCCATGGTGAGCGTAGTCTTGCGCAAATCATGCCGCATCGCCGCAAACGCCTGTCCCAACAAATCCCGATGCATAGTTTCTTAGCTGGCCACTGATCACTGACCACTGGCCACTCCCACTACTCCTTCCGCAGCGCCTCCACCGGCTGCAGCATCGCCGCCCGCCGCGCCGGATACAATCCGGCCACCACTCCCGCGACCGCCAGCGACACCACCGCCAGCGCGGCTGTAGACGCCACCAGCTTCGGCGGATCAAATCCACCACCCAGATCAACGCCCGACAGCAGCGCCATCAGCCCCGCCGCCAGACCGATTCCAATCGTCCCGCTCAGCAACGTCAGAAATGCGCCTTCCACAAAAAACTGGAACATGATGCTAGCGTTCGTTGCTCCCAGCGCCTTGCGCAATCCAATCTCCCGCGTCCGGTCTGCGACCGCGACCAGCATGATGTTGATGATGCCAATCGCTCCCAGCCCCAGCGTAACCAGGCCGACGCTCCCTAGAAACGCATTCATCGCGTCGAAAATCTTTCCCACCTGGTCCACCGTGTTGACCGTATCCCACTCGTCGAACGAATCCTGATTGCTCGGATCAAACCCATGGTTCCGCGCCACGATCCGGTGCACTTCCTGCCGCGCCGCTTCGTGCAGCGCCCGCGTCTTCGGCTGGTATTCGATCATGCTGATCACATCCGGAGCTTCCCCCACGTTCGTCAGCCGAAAATATTCCCGCATGGTGGTGAACGGCATAAAGCACTTCAGATTTTGCGTATTGTTATCGCCGTGTCCAATGCGCTGCAGCGTTCCGATCACTTCAAACTGCTGCCCATTCAGCAGAATCGAGCTGCCCACCGCCGGCCGCCCCGGAAACAATGTCCGCTGCGTCTCATCTCCCAGCACAATCACCGCCCGCTTCTGCGCCACATCCATCGCGTTCAGCCAGCGTCCCTCCTTGATCGGCAGGTAACGGATTTTATTAAACATCGCCGGCACTCCCATCAGGTCGCCGCTCGACTGGAAGTAATCGCTCACCGCGCGAATATCGTTGCGCCGGATCACCGGCGCAACCGCTCCCACGCTCGGGGCTTCCTGCAAAATGTCCTGGTAATCGCGATCTGTCAGGTAGTACTGCCGCAGCGCCGTGAAGCTCCCTTGCATCATCGGAGCCCGGCTCGACCAGATGAACATCACGTTCTCACCCAGCGTGTCGAACTGCTTTTTGTTTCCCGACCGGAATCCCTCTCCCAGTCCCACCAGCAGCAGTAGCGAAAACACTCCCCAGGCAATTCCAAACATGGTGAGAAACGAACGCAGCTTGTGCCCCCACAGCGTGCGCAGCGTCTGCGCGAAAATGTCGAAAATCAGCCGCACTTCTGTATTATACGGGCTGCGGATCAAAGCTTTTTTTTAGGAAAGTCTGCGATGAAACATCTCTGGAGAGCGGTGATCGAAGTATCTTTTATCGTCTTCCTGTTCTATTCCAATCTCTTGATGGGAGAATTCGAGCGCTCCGGAATGGGCCAGAAGAAGGGCATAGCCTGGGCAATCAGAGATGTATTTACGATGGCCAATTTTGAAATCGCCATGGTCGCCGCGCTCATCGGTTACGTCCTCTTCGAATTTCTCCGCGAGAAATTCTAGGGCACGCGCGCATTGCACAAACAGTCAATGCTTGCTTTGGCAACTCATGTCGGGCGACAGCTATTCCGCAATAGGAAGGTCGATTTCTCGGATCACTACACCTGTTCCTTCAATCACGCCGTTGAACTTCACAAAAGGATTCCCATCAACAAAAATAATGTGTATGGGATACTGCTTGCTCAGATTCTGCGTAAGGAATTTCACCCTTTCGATCGTTGGATCAATCAGTTTGCTATCGTCCGGCTTCCCATGCGTGTAAAAACGCAGATCAAGGGTATTATCCGATTCCAATTGGTATCCACTCATTGAAAACCCATCGTCGGGCAGTTTTCGACGCCGTAGATCCTCGTAATCGACATAGGGATTGCCCCTGTCCACAGTAAATGTCGCTCCGCTCACCGTAGCCCCTTGGTGAAACGCACGAATACCGATGGTGACACCGATTATCAGAACAACAACTGCCAATAGTTTCCTCATAACTCTTAATTCTCCCAGCGTTTGTTTAGCACGCCGAAGGAACAATCAGATTGAGCCCTAAAGGCGTCGCCAGCCCGATTATTAGGCGCCGAAGATATGGATTGAAGAGTACTAAAGTGAGTTGACTATATCTGACTGCAACAAACAATCCAGGCCGGGAATAAGAAGGCCAGAAAACAGCTGGGCTATCAGGTAAAGATTCGTAAAAGACAGTACGCTTCTACAACCCTGGAGCCATAATTTGATCGGTAGGCGTCTCCAAGTCGAGGGTTCACACGCGGAGAAACTATGCTAAAACAATGCCTGCTTCTATCGACCCTGGGCTTCATCGGCTTGCTCGCGGCCCTTGCCGTTGGGCAAAACCCAGGCGACCCGGCGAACATCGCGAACACCGAAAACATTATCAACAACCAGAAGCGTCGTCCATTATGTCAAGAGTGTACCAACTTGCGCGCGTGCACCATACCCGTATCGTCCTCGGCATGGTATCAGAATGGACATTTCGATCCGGCGAAAAGGAAAAAGGAGCTGAGTAAGCAACTGAAGCTGACGGCACACCAGCAATCGCAAATGCTCGACACTTTGGAGTCGACGAAGTCGCAATTGGAGGCTGTTCAGTCAGACCGGTCTCTATCCAGGAAGGTCCGTAACTGCAAGCTGGCAGTGATCCGCCAGGCATCGAACGACCAGATCAGCGGATTTTTGGAGAAGAAGCAGAATGCGGAATTGGCGCGCATACGGTCGTACAAATACAATGTCGACCGGTCACCGCCGAATTGGGGTCCTTAGGGCGGACCCGCCGTTCACTCTTTCGAGGGGTGGCTGCGTAGGACCAGACAGGCAGCGTGATCCGACGTTGCGAGTCCCTGTCAGCCCTAAGAGAAACCTCCGCCACGCGTAAACTCTATCTGTGAGGCATTCGACAGGGGCGGGTCAAGTCAATTGGCGATAAATCGCCATTCCACGCATCGATAAGGCCGCAGTCCCTACTCCGACGTCTTGAACTCCATGTTCTCATCCACCGAGAGCTCCGCCGGCGTGCCCGAGCCTTCGTCCCCGGAACGCGTAGCGACCACGCGAAATCCGCTCGAGCTGGTCTCGACTTCATAACTATAAGGAGGACGCTGCCGCATGGTGACGGCGTGGCTCGCGATCAGCTCGTCAAGCGAAGCGTATTTCCCTTCGCTGGCAAAGTACAGCCGCTCCGCCGAAGCGATCCCGATCAGATCGCTCTTTACCCCGGTAATATTGATGGCAGCCTTCGGGTTGCTCGCTCCCGCCGCAGCAGACGAGCTCTGCGCCTGCCGCGAATAAATGTACATCCCGACCCCCAACGCGATAACCAGGCTGAGAAAACCAAACACGCGGCCCATGTGCCCTCCCCATGTCTCTAGCTAGAGTCAATTCCACCGCGAAATCGGGCATCAGACAAGTAACCGGAGTCCACCGACCTGCTCCCAATCCGTCAAAGACTAGCCGGAAATGCTCTGCCGGAAACGCGCCAAAAATGCAGGCAGAACGACGATTCCACGCGATTTTTAGCCCGCACTTGGAGTAAAGTTCCAAGGCATATGAGTCGATCCCGACCAGATTCGCCGGCGCTGAACCCGCTCGTCGTCCTGGCTGGCGTCATTCTGATTCTCTACTTTGCCCGTGCCGTCCTGATCCCTCTCGCGCTCGCCATCACCCTCAACTTCCTGCTGACTCCGATGGTCCTCTGGTTCCAAAAGCTCGGTCTGCGGCGCGGTCCCGCCGTGGCGCTTGTAATGCTGATTTCGGTCTCGGTGGTCGCCGGCGTGGGCTGGGTGGTCACCGATCAATTGCTCGAAGTCGCAAGCAATCTCCCCAAGTATCGCCTGCATATCCATAATAAGATTGAAGCTCTCCACTTCCCGCCCGACAGCGCACTCGGCCGCGCCGCCGACAGCGTAAGCGAAATTGGCAAGGATTTCGGCCCCGGCACCGTTCCCGCAACTCCGCCCCCCGGCCTCACTGCACAAAGCTCTCCAGCTAAGACCGCTTCGCAGCCGCCCGTGCCAGTGCAAGTTGTCACACCCCCTGCCGGCGGTCTGCAATATCTCAGCCAGATGCTTGGCAAAGCTCTCGTGCCGCTCGGCACCGCAGGGATGGTTCTCATCTTCACGGTGTTCATCCTGGTAACGCAGGTCGACCTGCGCAACCGCGTCCTGCGCCTAGCCGGAGTGGCCCAACTGAATACCATGACGCTCGCTTTAGACGACGCCGCCAACCGTGTCAGCCGCTACCTCGTGGTTCAGTTCCTCGTAAACGCCAGCTACGGCGTCTGCTTCGGAACCGGCCTCTTCCTGATCGGGATTCCCAATGCCATCCTCTGGGGAATCTTCGCCGGTGTCTTCCGCATCGTGCCCTATGTCGGAGTCCTCACCGCTACCGCGTTCCCGTTGGTTTTGTCTCTGGCGTTATTCGACACCTGGGGACCACCAGTCTTAGTCATCCTCTTATTCGTGCTGCTTGAGTTGGTCACAACCAATCTCGTCGAGCCCCTGCTCTACGGCGCGCGCACCGGAATCTCCGCTCTGGCTCTTCTGGTAACCACCGTCTTCTGGACCATGCTCTGGGGATGGGCCGGCCTCGTCTTGGCCGTCCCGCTCACCGTCGTCGCCGTCGTGCTCGGGCGCCACGTCCCCCGCCTTTCTTTCCTCCATATTCTGCTCGGCGATGAAACCGCCCTCTCCGTCGAAGCTCAGTTCTATCAACGCCTGCTCGCTCTCGACCAGGAAGACGCCCGCGCAATCGCCTTTAAGTTCCTGCAAACCCATCCCCTCATGAGCCTCTATGATCAAGTCCTGGTTCCCGCCCTGACCCTGGCCGAACAAGACCGTCACAAAGGCGCTCTGGACGACGCCCGCGAGTCTTACCTGTTTCTCAGCGTAAGCGAAATCGTTTCCGAGCTGGCCGTTTACCGCCCGGAAGAGGTCGCACCGAAACGCAGAGGCTTGAGATCGCGCTGGCGATCCACCGCGCGACCGGACTTGCCAGCCATCGCCGAGCCCGCGCCTTCGACCGTCCGCATTTTCTGCCTCGCGGCGAATGATCAAGCGGATGAAATTACTTCCTCTATGCTCGCCCAACTACTCGAGCGCGCCGGCCACGGTGTGCTCTCGCTTCCCGTCGCTTCCCCCGTCGAAGAAATATTGACCAATCTCCTTCCCGAGCCCCAGGACGTAGTCTGCATCTCCGCCGTTCCGCCCTTCGCCTTTGCCCAGGCGCGCACCCTCTGCCAGCGCATTCGCATCCACCTGCCGCAGATTAGGATCATGGCCGGCATCTGGGGATTCTCGGGCGACCTCGACAAAGCCAAAGAACGCTTCGGCAACACCCGTCCCAACCGCGTCGTAGCCTCGCTAGCCCAGGCCGTCGAGCAAATCAGCGACTGGCACAACGCCACCCTGGCGTCAGAATCAGCAGCCAGCCTGGATCCCACCCAGTCCCTCTAAAAGTGCATGTGGGGACAGCCTCCCTCGGCTGTCCAGCGAGCGCAGCTCGCTGCCTTCACGTCGGCTCGCAGCGCGGCCTGGAATTTTTTCTTCATGTTCCGCACACATTTCCTTTCTTTCCCCCGCAAAATTCCGCTATTCTCTACCCCGGATGACCACGCTGCCTCTTTCCGAGCTTCTCGGCGCCACGGTGTATGACCCGTCCGGCGCGGCAACCGGACACGTGCGCGAAGTCACTCTCGCCCCTCAGGAAGACCGCAACCGCATCGCCTCCTACATCGTCAAAACCAAATCCGGCAACCGCGTGCTTCCCTTCTCCGCCGTCACTTCCATCAACGGCGACATTCACACTTCCACCAATCCCGCCGACTGGCCCGCCGCCAACGGCGCCGAAGGATTATTCCTTCTCGAACGCGACCTCCTCGACCAGCAGGTCATCGACATCAACGGACGCAAAGTCGTCCGCGTCAACGATGTCGACCTGCAAGTCGATTCTCTCACCGAGGCCGGTCACCCTCACGCCATCCTCCGCATCCAGTCCGTCGACATCGGAGTCCGCGGCGCCATCCGCCGCCTCCTCCGCGGTCTCGCGCCCCGCGCCGCTCTCCACGTGTTGCTCGATAGAATTCCTCCCCGCAACATCCCCTGGAGTTTTGTCGATCTCATCGAAACTGATCCCGCGCGCCGCGTCAAACTCAAGATCTCCAACGAGGGCCTCGCCACTCTCCATCCCGCCGACATTGCCGACATCGTCGAAGACCTTGCTCCGGATGAGCGCGAAGCCGTCTTCCGCACTCTCGATGAAGACGTCGCCGCCGAGACTCTTGAAGAAGTCGAACCCAGCGTTCAGAAATCTATCGTAGAATCCCTCGACTCCGAACGCGCCGCCGACATCGTCCAGGAAATGGATCCCGACGCCGCTGCCGATCTTCTCGCCGATCTTCCCCAGGATCGAACCGAGCAAATCCTCGTCGAGATGAAGCCCGAGGCCAGTCAGGAAGTCGTCGAGCTCCTCGAACACAAAGAAGAAACCGCCGCCGGCCGCATGACCACCGAGTTCCTCGCTCTTCCCGTCACCGCCACGGTCGAGAACGCCATCGGCGTAATGCGCGAGTTCGAAGGCGGCATCGAAACCGTCAGCACCATCTACCTCGTCGACTCCCACGGCACCTTGGTAGGCGCCGTCCCCCTGGTGAAGTTGGTCTTAGCCCAGCCAGATACTCCACTACTTTCCCTGGTCCAAGACCCGCTGGTCTCTACCCACAAAGAAACCAGCGACAACGAAGTCGCCGAACTTTTCGACAAATACAATCTAGTAACACTCCCGGTAATCGACGAACACGACAAACTAGCCGGCGTAATCACCTCCGACGACGTAATCACCATGCTCCGCAGCAAACTATAGGATTCGCTCCTCGTAATCCCAAACATTTCAGATCGTCATCGCGGCACTTCAGATTGTCACCGCACATCCCAGGTTGTCATCCCGAGCGAAGCGAGGGATCCTGGTTTCACTGACCACTGCCCACTGACCACTGGCCACTGTTTATAATCATCAGTTCCAAGGAGACCCCCTTGCCCTTCGACGACCTCCGCCAATGGATCGCCGCTCTCGACCGCGCTGGCGAACTGAAGCGCATAAGAACCGAAGCCAACCCAATCCTGGAAATAGCCGAGATCACCGACCGCGTCAGCAAATCGAAACCTGGAAAACCCGGCGGCCCAGCCCTCCTATTCCAAAACATCAAAGGCTACCCCGGTTCCCAACTTCTGATAAACCAGTTCGGCTCCGAAGCCCGCATGAAACTAGCCCTCGGCGTCGACTCCTTCGACGAATTCGCCGACCGCATCCGCGTCTTCATGGACCTGAAATCGCCACAAGGCTTCCTCGACAAACTGAAAATGCTTCCACTCCTAACCGAAGCCGGAAAGTTTTTCCCCAAGACGGTCCCCACCGGCCCCTGCAAAGAAGTAATCAAGCGCGACAATTTCTCCTTACTAGACTTCCCCATCCTGCAATGCTGGCCTCAAGATGCCGGCCGCTTCATCACCCTCCCCTGCGTAATCACCCGCGACCCAAAATCCGGCAAACGCAACGTAGGCATGTACCGCCTGCAGGTCTACGACGCAAAGACAACCGGCGCGCACTGGCAGCGGCAAAAAATAGCAGCTGAACATTACCGTCAGGCCCTAAGAAATGCCGGCAGCACCACAAAGGAGGGTGCCCCATCCTCGTCGCGTTCTTTGCGACAGGGTGGGGATTCTGACTTCCCGTCCTCGACCACAAGTGTGGATCTAATGGCCCGCACCTCAGGCGGCCAAGTAGTCTCCAAGAAAAATCATCCGAAGGGCAAAATGGAAGTAGCCGTAGCCATAGGCACCGACCCCGCCGTAACTTTCTCTGCGATAGTCCCCGCTCCGCCAGACGTCGAGGAATATTTAATCGCCGGCTTCCTCCGCGCCGCTCCAGTCGAGCTGGTCAAGTGCGAAACCGTCGACCTCGAAGTCCCCGCCACCAGCGAGATCGTCCTCGAAGGCTACGTCAACCTCGACGAACTCCGCACTGAAGGCCCTTTCGGAGACCACACCGGCTTCTACTCGCTCGAAGATCTCTACCCTGTCTTCCACGTGCAATGCATCACGCACCGCAAAGATCCCATCTACGCCACGACAATAGTCGGCAAGCCTCCCATGGAAGACGCTTACATGGGCAAAGCCGTCGAGCGCGTCTTCCTCCCGCTGATGCGCCTCACCATCCCTGAATTGATCGACATCAATCTACCCATCGAAGGCGTCTTCCACAATCTGATGATCGTCTCCATCCGCAAATCCTATCCCGGCCAGGCCCGCAAAGTGATGAACGCCATCTGGTCGCTGGGCCAGGCCATGTTCACCAAAGTCATAATCGTCGTCGACGAAGACGTAGACGTGCAGGACCTGGCCGACGTAACGCTGAAAGTCCTGAACCACATCGACCCCGAGCGCGATATTCAATTCACACTGGGTCCCATCGACTCGCTTGACCACGCAAGTCGCCTGGCCAACTACGGCTCGAAGATGGGCATCGATGCCACCCGCAAGTGGCCGACCGAAGGCTTCACCCGCCCCTGGCCAGATGAAATTGTCATGGATCCAAAGACAAAAGCGTCGGTCGACAGCAAGTGGAAAGCATTAGCCAAAGAGCTGGGGATGGAATAAACGATGTGCGGCTGCCCCACCCTTCTCGCGTTCTTTGCGAGAGGGTGGGGATTTTGATCTCCCGTGCGTTCGCACCTGTGGTCCGACTCAAGCGATCTCTTGGCGTGAGTGGTGGGGCACTCCCGCAGCCCGACAAGGCCTCCCGCCGCCGTCCATGGCATAGGGCCGCTGCCCGCGCAAAGTCCCGAAGACTCTACGCCGCCACAGTTGCCTTTTGAACTGCATTCGCCGCAGCGCGAATTACATCGATCACCACGTCAGGATGGGAGAGCATGGCAACGTGGCTGCTGGCGACTTCAGTTGTGGTGGCTCCCATACGCTTCGCGAAGAAGCGCTCCAGGTCGGGATGCACCGTGTGGTCGTTCTTGCCGACGATGTACCAGCTCGGCTTCGACTTCCAAGCGGTTCCCCCGGCTTTCCCATTGAATAGGTCTGGAACCGGCACGCCCTGAGTGGCCCAAACCAGCTTCTGCTCCTGCTCCGAAAGATCACCGCAGAAATATTTCGTACCCTCGGGACGCAGCCAGATCCGTCCATCCACGACTTCGATCTGGGAGAAGACGTCCGTCGTCGGGAAGTTGGAGAGTTGTGTTTGAGACGTTTCATCGGCATCCGGAGCGAGCGCGCAGATGTAAACCAAGGCGGCAACGCGATCGTCCACTCCGGCGCCTGTGATAACGGTTCCGCCGTAGGAGTGGCCGACGAGGATGACAGGGCCCCTGACCCGGCCGATCGTAGCCTTTACCAAAGCGACGTCCTCTGCCGTTGAGTTGAGGCCATACTGCGCTGCAAGACACTCATACCCCTCTGCCTGAAGGGGACCGATCACCTTGCTGAAGCACGAGCCGTCGGCCCAGAGCCCGTGACAGAAAACAATGCTGGGTTTGGTTTGCGTAGGTGTCATTTTGTTCTCCTTTACTTGAGGAATTACCGATTAGCGGGTGGCCCACTCGAGCCCGGTTTTGGTTTGAGTGGGAGCAACTGGCGCATTTCTTTTAATGTTTCTTACCCACAGCGCCAAACACGAAAGGCTACCGCAGCTTTGTCAGTTTTGCAAAGCTGCGCCTGGCCAAGATGGTCCAGACCGCCGTTTCCTACAGCATTTGCTGTAGCGCAAATTTTCTTGATCCCGCGACAAAAACTCTCGGCATCTCCAACCGACCAGCCACATATCCGCACCAAATGAAAGACACAAGTGAATGGCTCGAGACGTGCAGTCACACCCACATACTGACGCCGGAGAAGAATATGCTGACTGTCCATACTGAAAACATCGGCGAAATGGCGGTGATTGAATGCGAAGGCCGAATTGTCCGCAGCGAAGCGGCTTTCGAATTACGCAAAGCGGTTAACTTACAAAGCGATGCCCAAATCATTGTCCTCGATCTCTCGGAAGTCACTGCCATCGAAGCCGGAGGCCTGGGCATGCTCGTCTTTCTGCAGCGCTGGGCCCTCGACC
Organism: Candidatus Sulfotelmatobacter sp.; assembly: GCA_049590215.1. Classification (GTDB taxonomy): domain Bacteria; phylum Acidobacteriota; class Terriglobia; order Terriglobales; family Acidobacteriaceae; genus Sulfotelmatobacter. The sequence continues at coordinate 10,602 of JBAWCJ010000146.1, forward strand.
ACGACATTCGACTTAAATTATTCAATCCCCGTACATCCGTGCGGCAAAGTCTGGAGCGCGCCAGTTCCATGCGAGAGTTCGACATCGCCACACTCGATGAAATGATGGCCCTCCTCGCTTCCGCCGATAGCCGATACGCACAAGCTGCCTGACTTTATCGCATAACACGCGGGGCTGGCCCATCCTCAATGTTCGTCGCCAACACCACCACGAGAGAGACTGCCCCAACTTTGCCGTTTTGCAAAGCAGGGCACCACAGACGCTCACCTCGCCGATTCGTATCATCCGAAGGTTCGCCCATCACCGCTAGCCGACTCACAGAATCTGTGCGATACTTCCGTCCTCAGAGAATACCAGCGGCGGTGCGATGTCTCGGATTTGCTCTTGCGGCGCGGCTCT
>JBAWCJ010000147.1:0-4740 GCA_049590215.1 Candidatus Sulfotelmatobacter sp.
TATACGCTCCGCTAGTCGGACAGAAAGAGGCAACGCGCTCGGAGATCCGCAACCTGGTCGGCCGTTTCTTCAAAAACTCCCATGAGCAACTCGTCCTGAACATCCTTGAGGATCAAGGCATCGAGGCGGAAGAACTCGACCGCCTGCGCGAGATGCTGGAACGGAGTGGCGCGAAATGATGTCGCCTCAGTTCCAGACAATTGCCCAGATAGTGATGGGCCGTATTCTGAATTCATTACCCGAAGGAGTGCTGGTCGCTCTATTTGCCTGGGTCACTTTGCGCCTTCTGCCGCGACAGAACTCGGGAACGCGATTTGCGGTTTGGTTCGTGGCCCTGCTGGCGGTGGCTGGACTCCCGCTGATCGGCAGCATCCTTGGCCCACAGTTTCTTCAGGCGGCGAGTGGCGGTCACCCTCTGATCACCTTGCCCGGTCCATGGGGCGCTCTCCTTCTTCTGGCTTGGGTCCTTGCTGTTTCGGCTGGGATGCTGCGACTGGCAGTTGGACTTTGGCGTGTACGACGCCTGCGGAGGAATTGCATAACGATCGACTCTGCCCAGCTCGAACCTGCGGTCCAAAAAACCTTGGCCGATTTCTCTTCGTCAAGATCGGTAGCACTTGCTACTTCAGAGGACCTGAGCGTGCCTTCAGCCCTCGGCTTTTTCAGGCCTATGATTGTGATTCCAACCTGGGCGCTGCGAGAACTTCCGGCCGAGGAATTGAACATCATTCTGCTCCACGAATTTGCGCACGTCAGGCGCTGGGACGACTGGACCAATTTGTTGCAGAAGATACTGCGGGCCGTATTCCTGTTCCACCCTGCGGTGTGGTGGATCGACAGCCGACTCGCGCTCGAACGCGAGATGGCCTGTGACGACGCAGTGCTGGCTGAGACCGCCAATCCTCGCGGTTACGCGAAATGCCTGATCGGCCTCCTGGAGAAAAGTTTCGCGCGCCGGGGTTGGACGATGGCGCAAGCTGCCGTGCACCGCGCACACGAGGCATCCTTGCGCGTGGCGCAGATTCTCGATGCCCGCCGTTCGCATGCCAAACACGTCTGGAAGCCGGCTCTGGGCATCGTGGCTTCTTTCTCCTTGGTGTGCCTTGTGCTGGTCCCGCGTGTTCCCGAGTTCGTAGCATTCGACCGGGCGGCGCAGCCGATTTTCGGCGATCACGTCCACGCCGGCGCTCTGCATCAAACCGAGTTTCCTACGGCGGTGGTGATTCCAGCCGCGTTGCGGACCGGCCAGCCACAGTCGATTCGAAAATTCCCGGGAGCAACTGCCGGTCGAGTAAATGGCCATGCCGTTAGGCGTCAAGCAACCGAACGCCGAGCCATTGTCCCGCAGGTGGTTGCGGCGCGCTGGAGCGCAGACGCGGATCCCAGCCTGGCTAACATCGTGATGGCGGATGCGAACGAGACCATCGTGCCGGGAGAAACTTTGTTGGTGGTGCGGACAACGCGGCAGGTCGCGCCAAATTCGTGGGTATGGAGCGTTAGCGTGTGGCGCATCACGTTGCTGCAGCATCCGGCAAGTACAGAGCCCGTCGCGAATAAGACGTAGGCAAAAATTTTTGTGAGTAACAACTAAACAATTAGTTCCAAAGGAGAAGTGAAATGACAAGCTGGAAGACAATCCTGACCCGGCGTTTGCTCGTCGCCGCGGTCGCTGTACTAACCGTTGGGTCGCTCGCGACTTACGAGTTCGCCTCGGCCAAACCAGCGAGGGCGTCCGCAGCGGCCCCCGCCGCCGCGCCGCTCGATGACAACAGCGTCTCCGCGATACTCTCACTCGACCATGCCATGGAAACGTTGGCGGCACGGGTTACACCTGCTGTCGTCAACGTGACCGTAACTTCGAAGGCAAGTCCGCAGCAGAGCGGCGACGACTCTTCGCAAGACATGCAGCAGTTCTTTGCACCATTCGGGGGCAACCCGTTCGGCGGCGGGCACCAGTTTCAGTTCAACATACCGAATGCCCGTCCGAGAGTGGAGCACGGCCTGGGCAGCGGCGTAATCATCTCCCCTGATGGCTACGTCGTCACCAACAATCACGTGGTCGAGGGGGCCACCGACATCCGCGTCACGATGAGCAACCGTAATGTATTTTCGGCAAAGCTTATCGGTACCGACCCGCTTACCGACCTAGCGGTGATCAAGATAAATGGAACGAACCTGCCCAGTGTGCCCTGGGGCGATTCGGCCAAACTCCGTCCCGGACAAACCGTGCTGGCGTTCGGCAACCCCTATGGATTACAGTTCACAGTGACGCGCGGCATCATCAGCGCGCTCAACCGCCCCAATCTGGATGCTAGCGACCGCCGTAAGCCCGGAGAATTCATCCAGACTGATGCCGCCATCAATCCGGGAAACTCGGGTGGTGCGCTGGTCGATGCACGCGGCGAACTGATCGGGATCAACACCTTCCTGATTTCCTCCAACGGTTCATTCTCCGGAATGGGCTTCGCGATTCCCACACAGATTGTCGAACCCACAGTCGAGACCTTGATCCGCGATGGCAAAGTCAGTCACGGGCTCATCGGGATTGGCATTTCGGATGTGACTCCGGATAACGCCAAGTTCTTCCAGATGAGCAGCGCCAATGGAGCTGTCGTAACGGAGGTCGAGCCGAACTCTGCCGGGGGCAAGGCTGGCCTGCGCATCGGCGATGTCATCACCAAATTGAACGGACAATCCGTAACGGATGCCGGAGAGTTGCAGATGGAAGTCGGGCAAAAGCGGCCGGGTGAAACCATCCAACTCGAGGTGATGCGCGAAGGCAAGACGATGAGCATTCCAGTCACGCTCGAGGCGATGGGCGCAGCCAACGGCGGCACGGCAGTAGCCGGCGAGCACGAAAAAGGCCGCTGGGGCTTGAGCATTGGCGATCTAAGTCCAGACGTTCGTGATCAACTGCAAATCCCGAGCGGCGTTCATGGCGCGGTCGTACAGGATGTGCAACCGGGCAGTCCGGCGGACAACGCAGGGTTGCAGCGAGGGGATGTAATTATCGAAGTTGACCGGCATTCCGAACAGTCCGCAGCCGATGTGGCGAAGGCTTTATCGGACGTCCCGAAGGGGCAGGATGCGTTAGTGCTGGTCTGGTCAAGCGGAGGCAACACGTTCCGCGTGTTGCACGCGACGCAAGGCTAGCTCGCGCTGTTGTACTTCGCTCCGGCATGCGCCGGAGCGGAGTGCAGCGTGCACTTCCCTTTTCCAGCTCCCAGGAAAGATTTCGGTTGACACTACTCCCTATCGTTTTATAATAGTTCTCATCCGATAATCATGCGCCTCCGCCATGAACAGTTTCGTGAGCTGGCCTCGAAGCACGGTTTAGCGGTTACGCACCAACGGCAGGTGGTCTACGAGGCCGTCATCGCTTCCCACGGACACTATTCCCCGGAAGACATTTACGCTGCTGTCCGGCGCCGCATTCCATCTATTTCTCTCGCCACGGTCTACAACAATCTGCGGCTTTTCATCGAGTGCGGGTTGCTGCGCGAGGTCACTCCTCATGCCACCACGTTGCGCGTGGATGGCAATCTCAAACCTCATCACCACCTGGTTTGCTCGCGGTGCAAATCGGTGCAAGACATCGAAGGAGAGTTTATCGATTTCAAACGGCTATCCCGGCATGTGCCGGATGGCTTTGACCTGACGCAGCCGTTGGTCGAGGTTTTCGGCCTCTGCCGCCGCTGCAACGCCAGGAAGTAAGTTTTCACGCGGTACCTAATCATATTCGAAGGACGGAAACATATGGAAAACACACTCGCGAGTTCATCAGGAAGTGTTGTCCCTGAAGTTAAAGAAAAACACACCGCAAGCGAATCGAAGTGCCCAGTAGCGCACGGCGCTCGCCAATCCTATACAAATGCAGACTGGTGGCCGAACCAGGTGAACGTGAACATTCTGCACCAGCATTCCCCAAAGTCCGATCCGATGGGCAAGACGTTCAACTACGCGAAAGAATTCAAGAGCCTCGACCTGAAGGCCGTGATCAAAGACTTGCACGCTTTGATGACGGACTCGCAGGAGTGGTGGCCGGCCGACTTTGGGCACTACGGGCCTCTGTTCATTCGCATGGCGTGGCACAGCGCGGGCACGTATCGCATTGGCGATGGCCGCGGCGGTGCCGGATCCGGTCAGCAGCGCTTCGCGCCGCTCAATAGCTGGCCCGACAACGTGAACCTCGACAAAGCGCGCCGACTGCTCTGGCCGATCAAGCAAAAGTATGGCCGGAGAATTTCCTGGGCCGACCTCATGATTCTCGCCGGTAATGTCGCCCTCGACTCGATGGGCTTTAAGACCTTTGGTTTTGGCGGCGGCCGCGAGGACGTCTGGGAGCCCGAAGAGGACATTTATTGGGGCCCTGAGGGCAAGTGGCTGGCGGACGAGCGCTACACCGGGGATCGTGATCTTCAGAAGCCGCTCGGCGCTGTGCAAATGGGTCTGATCTATGTGAACCCAGAAGGGCCAAATGGAAAGCCAGATCCAATTGCCGCGGCACGCGATATCCGAGAGACTTTCGCGCGCATGGCGATGAATGATGAAGAAACGGTCGCGCTCATTGCCGGCGGTCACACCTTCGGCAAAACCCACGGCGCTGGCGTTCCCACTCAATATGTGGGCAACGAACCAGAAGGTGCCGATATCGAGGATCAAGGCTTAGGGTGGAAGAATAAACTTGGCAAAGGTCATAGTGGTGACACGATCGGCAGCGGCCTGGAAGTCATCTGGACC
>JBAWCJ010000148.1:0-3385 GCA_049590215.1 Candidatus Sulfotelmatobacter sp.
GATGCGACCCCTCAAAATATAGCCAAGTGGAAGGAATGGTGGGCGAAGAACGGGGACCGAGCCGAACTAGTAGTAAAGCCTACGCAGAAATTTGAGTGATTCTGGCCCATCTTTAATGTTCCTTGCCGGCACATCGGCGAAACAGGCTGCCCCAGCTTTGCCGGTTTTGCAAAGCTGGGCACCACGGACCCCAGCCTCGCCGGTCGTTTCACGCGATCTTCCAGCCCCTCAGCTCCGCCTTCCGCTCTTCATTCACCAGCACGATGCCGCGCTCGCCATCAGCGTAATGCCGATAGCTGCTCCAATCCCACTGCTGAGGTTCGGCCACCAGTCCTCGTTTCACCGGATTGCGATGCATATAGCGCAGCTTCTCCACCCGCTTGTTCTCCGTGGTGCGATCTGGGCTCGGGAAGGGCACGAGTTCACTCGTGCCGTTTCAGTCGTGGAAAACGAGCCCGCGCTTAAGCGCCTGAGGGGGGCTTTTCGAGCAGCGGCAGCCGCCGATAACAGCTCGTGGTGATGAAGTGGAGATATCCCGCGCCGTAGTAGCGACGGAGCTTGTTGGCCACCAGCGAGGTGTATCACAGCAACCGAGGCCGGGTATGTGACGAACGAACATGGGGCCAGGTCCGTGGTGCCCTAGCTTTGCAAGGCCAGCAAAGCTGGGGGCAGCCTCTTTGGCGGATGTGCGAGTAAGAAACACTAAAAATGGCCAGTCGGTGGTGGGTCAGCACGATTTCGACAGGCTAAGCAACACGCCCTTTTTGTATCCACTTCCAGAACCATTCCGGTGCCCACCCCGTAAACGTCTGGGGGGTACTGCTGAAATTTACTTCGACGATGTACACGAAATCACTTTCTCCGAGATGCGGCTTGATACATCGCATCCATACTTCAGGAGTGCTCGTAGTCCAGAGAACCCAGCAATTCGGAGTCAACCTTGCCCAGTCTATGGCGGTATCAAAAAGAGGCACAAGCTCTTTGACTTTTGGAGTGCTATCCCACGCAAATGTGACTTGGAGATAACGCGCTGGCTGTGTCACCTTACGTAATCTCCTTATTAGAATCAGACTGCTTAGGAGTGTTGTCTACGAGTGACAGGTTAATTGTCGAGCCGGGGGACAAACTCGGCTTTTGCTCTTCTGCGGTCGGGATGTATCCCTTTGCGGCGGCTTGGAAACGATGAAAACCAGTCCACTCCGCTCCCTCCAGCAAGGCTGCATCAGGATGCTTGCCCACAAATCTAATGACGGGAAAGAACCACAGGAAAAATGCTACAACTATCAAACCAAGAGCCAGAAGAATGGCATTGTCAGACTTTAGTCGGTAGATGGCGATACCGCCCACCACGATCAGAATCCCTACAGCAATAGCCGATTTCCCCAAGACGCCACTCCCCAGTTTGAACGCGGCCCCGATTTCCTTTAAGTATTTGATCGGTTTGGGGTCATCATCCATGTCGGCATCTCGGGTTTGCAATCTGCCCATTCCCGAGATACACACCTGCCTAGTCCCGAGAAAGGACGAAACGAGCCACCCTAGGCATCCCGCCAAGAATGTGAGCAGGGCGATCCGGTTTGCTAAATTGTCAGTCGTGAATGTTACTACTCTCCCAGCACCTTTAGAACCAGATTTTGTTTTCGGTTTTCCTCGTGGACGAAATCGGCTGCGGCAAAAAGGGCCTGGCCCACAGAGCCTCCGATAATTTCCACAGGCCCACTGTGACATCTGCTCTTGCGGCCAAAATTAAATCGCGCAATCATGGTCGAGGCCGTGACGGTTGGCAGAAGCCAATTCGCGACGCCCTTAAGTCCTTTGTTGTCTAGATTTTAGTATCTAAGTTCTTTGACATGCGTATTTTGCGGGGAAAAACGTGCTTAACCCGATGATTCCATTGGACCCCAGGGGGGAGGGGGTATCCAACATCTTCAATCGGAGCACACACCAGCCATTCGCTCCCGACACGCCCGACGGAGATTTATTCTCGCGAAGAAATCAACAGGCCGTCAGCCGCGAAGCGGCGCAAGAATGCAGCCCAGGGCGTAAGCCCTGGGTAAAAGTCGGCAGAGCAGCAAGCCCCAGCGGGGCGGAAGAGCAGCCGGCTCGCCCACGCCCCCGCTTCGTACAGTCCTTGCTCGCCTAAGGCCGCGCATAGGCTGGGCTGTCAGGCTGCGGAGGATCATAGTCGCGGCCGTACTTATTCTTGTGCGCCAGATCGAGATTGGATTCGGCCAGGCTGAAGCTTCCAAGGAACGTCTCGCCGGGAGTCACTGTTATTTCCTTTTCCGCGGCGTGCAGTGCATCCGGCGAAACCGAGGAATGGAACACATGCATTTCGTAGCGCCCGGGAACCACGTTGCCGATGCTGATCTCGCCGTGCCGGTCTGAGATCGCGTAGTACGGAGTGTTCAGCGCAATCACAACGGCGCTCATCTGCGCATGAATGTTGCAGAAGATGAAAGAAATGCCCGGCTTGTCGAATTTAACAAATTGCGTGGTGCCGCTCTCATAAAGTCCGAGATCGAAACGCTTTCCGTCGAACAGCGAAAACACGTTGTGAAAAAAAGGATCCTGATTGGGAAACTCGACCTGCCCTCCCGCCGGGATCACGAGCAGGGAAGGATGGAAGCTCTTGTCCTTCTGCACCAGTTGCGGGATTTGCGAGCGCAGCTGCAGCAGAAGCGGAGGCGCAGGAGTCGTCCCCAGCGGTGTAAGCCAGACCACAACTTTCGAAGCATCGTTGACGCGACGTCCGTTTCTGGTGAGCTGCACTTTACCCTTGAGATCTGTACCTTTGAGATCTGTACCCCGATCGGCGCTCTGATTCACGTCTTGTGCCGAGGCGACTACAAAGAAAAAAGACAGCAACAGAATGCAACTAACCACCGGGCGATGAGCGAAGCGAAGCATGTTCAGAACAGTATCCCCATGGAAAGATTGATCTGGTTAGTGACGCTCGCACTGTCATAGACGGGAAACGTGTGCAAACGTCTGAATTCGGCAGAGAGCAATAAATCAGATCGCGGCCGGTAGACCAGGTTGCCAAGCGCCCCGCGATTGCGCCCCAGAATCGGGCCGAAGTTGTTCGCGTCGGTGGCAAAGCCCCGCACGTCGCCGGCAAACGCATCATCTTCAGCGAAGACTCCATTCAATTCGAGTTTGGGAGTGAGTTGGAACTTCAGTTGACTCCAGCCTCCAGCCGAGTCGAGCCCGCGAATGCTGGTCGTCGAATAGTATGGACTGCCACTGAAGAGAACGGCGCGGCCGATGCCTGCGCCCAATCCTCCCGCACCGCGGCCTCGATAGAACTCGCCGGAGAGCGCAATCCGGCGAAGGATCGGAATCTGCCAATCCGTCATACCGGCCCAGGCGTCGACATCGCGAC
>JBAWCJ010000149.1:0-39654 GCA_049590215.1 Candidatus Sulfotelmatobacter sp.
GTGTTGAAGCTGGTAGCCAGGTTGCCCGCCGCGGTGAGTACGCCCTGGCGCGCCGATACGTCGGACGGGTTAGTGGATAACTGGTTGATGCTGTCAAAGAAATTGGAAATCTCAGTCCCAATATCGCTGGTCGTGGTGACGAAGTTTCCCTGCGTCTGCTGCAAGGCCGAAGCCAGCGTGCTGAACTGGCCCTGGCCCTGGGTCTGCTGCTGGATCTGCGATTCGAGGATGGGATCGCGAATGCTCTCGACACTCTGCAGGGTCACACCTGTGCCGAAGGTGAGAGGATCGACCACGACTGGATCGCTCGCCACCAGCACGGGCTGCTCGCGGGAGTAGCCCGGTGTATTTACGTTGGCCACGTTGTTCGTGGTCGCCTCGAGAGCGCCTTGCTCAGCGATCAATCCACTGAGGGCAGTCGACAAGCTGGCATTCAGGCTCGACATGATTCAGATCCCTCCGCCGGAACTCAAATCGGAATTCCAATTGGAATTCCGAACCCGGGCCCGGGACGGCACACCGTTTCCCGCCACCAGCGGACCGTAGTTAACACTCTGACCGGCCAGCATGTTGGCCATCACGCGCAGTTTAGTTCGCGCCCGCGCCAGCAGCGCTGCCTGCAGCCGCGCTGCCTCCAGCACTCGGTGGCAGCTGCGCCTCAGTTCTTCCTGCGGTTCGGGCTGCGGTTCCGGCTCCGGTTCCGGCGAGTTTCCGGAGCGGACGAGCGCCCGTTCTTTTGTCATGCCTCGCGCTCGCGGCGCCATGCTGCGCGCCAGAACATCTTCGAGTTTGCGGATCGACCGGACTTGCTCCCGGGTTTCACGCTCGATCCCGGCTAGGTCTAGCGCCAGCAAAGCGTTCCGGCTAGCATGGAGGCTGGCTTCCAAATCGCGGACCAGGGTCAATGCGGACCGTGCCCGGTCATCAGCCGTGGGCTCGGGATTTGCGGAAGGCGCACCCGCTTCGGAAATGAGTTCGCTCGGTATTTGCACGCTCATCATTTGGAGGTTCGTCATCCGGACGCTCTTCAATCGGACGCTCTTCAATCGGACGTTCAGGCAAGGCTGTCAATTCGATGTTCCGGTGGATCCTGGTCTTCCACCGGCTGCTCCGCCGAAGCTTCTTCCGGGGGCGGACGGCGCGGCGGTTTGCCGTCCCCTCCGCCTGGCGAAGTTTGGCCTTGCACTCCCGGCGCCTCTGACACCGGAACTGTTTGCTCGACATTCGAGCCGTCGGACCGGTCGATTCTCTCGACCGCCATAGTCCTCATCCCTCCTGTGGCTCAACCCTCCAGTCACGAAGAGGGCTGCACCAGCATGTGCGCGAACAAAGCCTGCGCGACCTGTCCCGCGCTGGGCTGGTAGCTCCCGCCCAGAACCATTTCGCGTAGAGCGCTTACCTTCTCCTCACCAGCTTCGGGAAGTTGCGACGCCTGCCCCGCCAGTGCCCGAATCTCGGTGTAGACGCCCGAAACCTGCGCCTGATCCTGGCCCACCGGGCTCGCCGCGGAACTCTGGCCCGCGGCGCTCGACGCATTTTGGTTCGCGGTTCGGCTCAGTTCGGGAAGCAGCTGCGCTTCCGCATTCAAATCAATTCTCATACTTGTTTTCTCCCCCGAAATTCACTTGCAATTCAACTATCGGCAGGAGGTTAGAAAGCTTTAATTCTGCTCGGGCGTGAATCTATGATTTCGCCGCTCGGGCGGATTATGTTGCTGCATCGGCAACAGTTACGAGAACTTTAGCCGCCGGAACCAGCTTTTGGCGCCACCGAAATTACCCCTCCGGGCGCTACCTTGGTGCTGCCCAGATGTTGGGCAATCATGCGGGCAATGCCGAACCCGCCTCCAGCGGCCACCGCCGACGCCAAAGCTTGTGTGCCGAGATAGTTGTAATCGTCCTCGCCGGCCATGGCGTCCTCGCCCGGAACCGTGGCAAAAGTTTTTTCCAGTGACTGCAGTACGCTGCCGATCAACTGCGCTTCGAATTCGCGCGCCGCCTTCGGTCCCCGACTGGAAGCCAGTGCCGCAGCAGACGGCAGCATGGCCGCCGCGCCCACACCAGAAGAAGAAAATCCAGAAGAAGAGAATCCAGAAGGAGAAAGCCCGGAAATCGTGCTCATCAGATTACCTCCAATTCAGCTTCAAGAGCGCCCGCAGCCTTGATAGCCTGCAGAATGGAAACCACATCGCGCGCCGTCGCCCCAATCGCTTGCAGGCGCGTCACCAATTCCTCCACACTGGCACCTTCGTTCAGCTCGAGGTTGCGGGCCACGCTGTCAGAAGCCTTAATTCTGGTTTCTGGCAGGATCACCGTCTGGCCCGCTCCGAGCGCATTCGGCTGCGACGCCGAGTACGTCGTAGTCACCGCAATCGAAAAGCTGCCGTGCAGAATCGACACCGCGCCCAGGCGCACGTCCTGGCCCAACACCACCGTGCCGGTGCGTTCGTTGACCACAACCTTAGCTTTGCGGCGCACCCGTATCTCCAGGTTCTCAATGCGCGCCAGAAGTGCTGGCAGGTTCGCATTGCCCGGGACCGGAGTCTGGATTTCCACCCGCCGGCTGTCGATGACATTCGCCGCCGGCGACCCGAGTTCATGGTTGATGACCGCGGCCATTTCCTCGACCGTCGTAAAGCTGGCCTCGTTCAGCAGAAGCGACAGATGCTGCAGCTTGGAGAGGTCGAGCGAGCCATCGCGTTCAATCAAAGCCCCGTTTGGAATGCGGCCGACCGTCGGATGATTCATCTGTTTCGAATTACCGCCGGAGCCGACCGAATAGCCGCCCACCACCAGCGGGCCTTGCGCCGCTGCATACACCTGGCCATCGGCAGCATAGAGCGGAGTCAACAGCAGCAGGCCGCCGTCGAGGCTGCGCGCGTCTCCCGCGGAAGACACGATTACATCGAGCGGCATGCCCGGCCGCGCAAACGGAGGCAGATTTGCAGTGACGAACACCGCTGCCACGTTCTTCACCTGTACCGTGGTCTGCACCACGCTCGGCGGAATCTCGACTCCCATACGTTGTAGAATGCTGGCCAGGGTTTGAATCGTGAAGTAAGTCTGCTGCTTATCCCCCGTTCCCTTCAGCCCTACCACCAGCCCGTAACCCACCAGCGAATTGTTGCGGATCCCTTCCACGCTGGCCACATCGCGGATCAGCACCTTGTGATCCTCACTCTGGGCGAGGACACCCATTGCCATCAACACCGGCGCCAGCCCACCCAGCAGCAATGAAGTTACCCATCGAAAATTAACCCGGCGCATGACGCTCTCCTAGAAGCCCTGCCTAAAAACCCACGATCCGCAAAATCCATTTGATCACCGGATTCGGCGACCGCACGCCTTCGCTGATGATGCCTTTACCTTTGACCTCAACTTCGAGATTGCCCACGCTGTTCGACTGCACTGTGTTCGTCGCATCCAGATCGCCGGGGCGGACCAGGCCACGCAGAATCACGGTTTCGCGCTGGTCATTCATCACGATCTGCCGTTCGGCCTCGACCACCAGAGTTCCGCTCGGCAACAAGGCCGCGACTCGGCCTGTTAGAGTCGTGCTCAGCGCGGTGGTTGAGCTGGCCGCCGCTTTTCCGGCCAGCGCCTGCGTGGAATTAGGCGAGAACAGATTGGCCACGCCGCTGGTCGAAATATGTCCGCCGAGCGCGGTAATGCCCGAACTGGCAGAGAACGTCCGATTGGTCGCCACATTCCCGGTATTGGTGGACGACAGATTCTGGTTGATACTGATGGTTACCAGATCGCCCACTCGCGAAGCTTTGTAGTCCGCCACCAGGTTGGCTAGCCGCCCATTGTCCACCCACAAACTGCCAGGCGTGGTCGCGGCGGGGACTGGCGCGGTGCCCAACACATGCTGAATATAGTCAGCCAGCGCATCCCGTTTGGCGGCAGCTTTATCCTTGGGCCGCGCTCCAGCGACAGAAGAAACCAGCACGATGACTGCAATCCACGCCGTCATGCTCTCGATTTTTTTTGGTATAGTTCTGGCTCTTCCGAGCAGGTTACTCTTGCCTTCGGAGGTGTTCTTCACAGGCTCGCCCGCAGGGTTCCGTCGCCGAGCACTTCCGCTCGCAGGGTCCCGGCCGCATTCTTGAACCGGACGCGCACAAATTGGCCCAGCCCGCCCGCATCCAGACAGGTCACCGGCAATACCACGCGAATCCCGCCTTGATCCCAGGTGAGAATTGCGGTCTGGCCAGGTTTTATGAGCAACGCACCGCCGCTCGCGCCTGGCTTCGCCAGTGCCTCCGCGGAGGGCCCTGGCCTAAACCCTGTGCGCCGCAGGCTTCCGCCGGATTTCTTTCGCTCGTCGGTCCAAACCAGAAACGGAACGCAGTCTTCCGGGCGAGCACAACGCAGCGCGAATTCCCGGCGCTGCAGAGCCGCGTTCCAGGCTGTCCGCGTGAGTTCGAGCGACGCGCTCTGTGGAATGCTACGGGCGGCGGCACAATCCAGATTCGTCTGCCTATCTTGACCGGGTGAAGCGCTCGCCAGAAATCCGGCAAGCTCGGCGCATGATTTCATTGCTCCCGCCGGCTGCACCACGATGCGTTCTGGAACCAGCGTGCGCGATGCTTCTCGCGCGTCCACCGTTCCGCCGTTCACTAGTTCCTCAAGTAGAGCCCGAATCCGGCGGCCCTCGAACACACGTATGCTCCCGGGCCGCGGCGCCGCGCCGAGGCTTACTGCGGCCGCGGCCTCGCGAACTTGCGAACAAGTGCCGGGACCGAGCAAATCCGCCAGCGTCAGTTGCCCCTGACCAGCTTCGACGCTCGACTCGACTGCCACCTTCGCGCAGGCCGGTTGCGCCGTCGACCGGATGGGCACGGCTGCAAAGATTGCAGCCGTCATTACCGTAACCCGTATCGTGGCGAGCCGTTTCATGAAGAGTTCCCCTTCAGTGTCGCTGCCTACCGGCCAAGATTGTTGATGGTCTGCAACATCTGGTCGGCGGCGTTCACCACACGCGAACTGGCTTCGTAGGAACGCTGCGCCACGATCATGTTCACGAACTCCGTCACTACGCTGACGTTTGACTGCTCGAGCATCCCCTGCACAATCGTCCCCAACCCTTCGCTGCCGCCGGGGGCTCCAACAATGGGATCGCCCGACGCCGTGGTCTGCAGAAACAGGTTGCTGCCGGTGCTGTTGAGGCCCCCAGGATTGTTGAACTCCGCCAGCTGCAGCGTGCCCACCTGTTGCGCCGCAGTCTGTCCCGCCAGGGTCACACTCACCGTGCCGTCGGAGCCCACCGTGATTGAAGTCGCTCCCGCGGGGATGGTGATCGCCGGCTGCACCGCATCGCCATCCTGATCGACCAGATTGCCTTGCCCGTCGGTATGAAAGCTCCCGGCACGCGTGTACGCGGTCTGGCCATCCGGCAACAGAACTTGAAAGAATCCCTGCCCTTGAATCGTCAGGTCGAGAGGATTGCCGGTCTGGCTGAAGTCGCCCTGCTGCTGGATCACTTCCGACGCCGCCGATCGCGTGCCCAGACCCACCTGCAACCCGGCCACCACGGTGGTCTGCTGCGTGGCCGCCGCCCCCGGCATGATCAGGTTCTGATAAATCAGATCTTCAAACTGCAAGCGGCGGCTGCGAAAACCGGCGGTGCTTGAGTTCGCTAAATTGTTGGCGATATTGTCCAGATTAAGTTCCTGGGCAGTCATCCCGCTGGCCGCGGTATACAGTGCGCGCATCATAACTTTTTTCTCCTAAATTTAGTTTGTCATCCTGAGGCGGGCGCCTTTTGCCCGCCGAAGAGCTTGTCCCGAGCTTGCCGAGGGAACCCGGGCGCGCCGCGCGAATCCACGGAGCCTGCCCTGAGAGAGCGCAAGCGACCGAAGGGCGCGTCTGGCTCGCTTCCTTATAAGCCCGTCTCACACTTTCGGAAGATCCTGCACCGCAATCTGATTGAGCTGGCCATCCAGCGCGCTCAGCGCGCGAGACAGCATCTCCGTATTGCGTTGCACCGTGATCAACTGCACCACGCCTTCCGTGGGACTCACGTTCGAACTCTCGAGCATTCCCTGCCGGACCGACGAATCCGCTGCAACCACTGCCGAACCCTGAGGGGCGCTATAAGTAGCATTGCCCACCGCCGTCAGATTTGTTCCCGGAGGAAATTCCGCCAGCTTCAGTTGATCCACCACCGAGCCGTCCACCGATATCGTCCCGTCCGAACTGATGGCGACCTTCCCGCTCGGCAACGTCACCGGCCCTTGCGCGCCCAGCACCGCGTTTCCCTGGCTCGTCACCAGTTGGCCGGCGGACGTAAGGTGGAAGCTGCCGTCGCGGGTGTAGACAATGCCCTGTGCAGACTGCACCGTAAGAAATCCGCTGCCCGCAACGCCTACATCCAGCGGATTTCCTGTCGGTACAAGACTGCCCGGCGTCAGGTCGAGGCGGCTGCCGCTCAGCCCACCAAAGTTGTTGATGGCAGCGTTCAGAGGATTGCCGCTGACTGCCCCGCTGCCTGTCAGCAGAGAACGAAATGTAGTCTGCTGTCCCCGGTAGCCCGTCGTCGAAAGATTTGCGAGATTATGAGCAACCAGTTCCAGAGCCTGGCTCTGTGCCGCAAGTCCCGCCGCCGCCGCATAGTATCCACTGTCCATGGTGTGCGAACTCCCAGCGGGGAATATGCACGCAGCGTTCCATCGCAGATTGCGTTTGGATAATGAGGACGGGAGGCCGTCTTGCATTTGCGAGCGAACAGGAACGTGCGCAGTACCGTGGAAGAGCGGCGCTTCAGTGCCGCGTAATGCTGCAGAATCAGTAGGGCTTCAGCACCGGTAGTCGCAGCTCTTGGACCCCAAGAGGTTTTCCCTAGCCCGTTTGTCCGCTGAACTCCGGCCACGCAGGACAAAAGAGAATTCTAAGATCAAACCGCATGGGAGCAGCTCTTGCCGGGTAACCGCATCGCCCTCGGCAAAATCTTCCGGGAGCAGCGAACGCGCCCGCTCCAAAATTGTTTCCACAGCTCCGGTGTGACATCTGACCTTGCGCTCGAAATTAAAGTGCGCAATCATGGTCGAGGCCGTGACGGTTGGGTGAACCCGCGTCGTCGCGCCTCTAAGTCCTTTCTTTCACGGATTTTAGTATCTGAGTTCTTTGACATCCGGATTTTACGGGGAATTTCCTGCTAACCCGATGATTCCACTAGACCCCCCCGGGGGGAGGGGGTATCGAGAGAACCGGGCCAACCCACACGCGGGGAGCGCGATCCCAACCACTCTCCCTGAATTTATTTCGATGGAGAAATTCACAGAGCAGAAGACTCAGAACTGGGAACCGAGAACTGAGAACTGAGAGCGGGGACTCGCAGCACCAGGTTTATGGTTTCGTGCCGCAGCCGCTCCAGACGGATCCAGAGGTGCTCTCCGCAGCGGGCAAAACGGACTTCCTCGGCTTTTAGCTTCGCGCTGTAGCTGCCGATGATGTGCGCACATTCGCGGGCGTCTGCCACCCCTTCAATCACGACATCGCTTGCTCCCCGCGGTCGCGCCCGCCCCTGCAGGCTTCTCTGCAAAATGCTGGGGCAGACCAGGCAGGCTTCCGTGCGGTATCCCAGCATCTGTTCGATCGCATAGAGGACGGTGTAATCAATGCCTTCGCTGAAGGCGATGAAAAGAATTCCAGTCGCCTCCACCAGTTCGACCGGCATCATCCGGAAGGACTCAAGCAACAGAGCTGGGATGTAGGAAAAGCGAGTGCTAGCAAGCCCGCCGGGTCCGGTCCGCAGCACGGGACAGGACCATTGGCACGCCAAAGCAGAAGTGATTTGATGCTCCGTCGCGTAGCCCAGTTCCTGCAGCCATGCTCCAATCTTTTTTCTGCTCTCGCCGGCGCCCGCGCTGGCCGCACGTTGCGCCTCCAGGGCGGTGCGAAGTTGCAGGGCCGTGAGCTGCTTTCGAGAAAGAAGAAGCAGTCCCAGCGGAATGCGATGTGCGGCAACCGGTGCGCGTCCCGGTTCCCGGCGAGCCTGCCCCAGAACTTCTATGAGCGCCAGTTCCAGACACTCGGTGCGGCAGTACCGCGCTCCCTGCAGGCGTACTCCGCGCGACCGGCGGCGCATTTTTCGCCACGTGCTTTTGGCATGGACGCATTCGCAGTATCCGCACCGCGGCGCGAGTCTTTCCCAAAAGTCGCACCAGACCACGCTCCAAGGCTGCCCGCGAAAACTCATCACACCCATAGCGGATTCCTAGCCGGCTCCGAGCGGAGACATGTCGGTTACGCGCAGACCATAATTCCCGTCGACCACCACAACTTCTCCGCGCGCGACCAGCTTGCCATCGAGCAGCAGATCAACCGGCTCGTGCACTCCCCGATCCAGTTCGACGACCGCCCCCGGGCTGAGGTCGAGCACCTCCCGCAGCAGGAGCCTTCTGGTTCCAAAGCGCAGCGTCATGGCCAACTGCACATCCATCAGCATATCCAGCGCGCCCCTGCCCTGTCCGGGAACAGCCGCTGCGACGACAGGGGAGGAGTCGATGCTCGCCTTCGCGGCGTCAACTTTAGCGGCCTCAGCCTTCTCCACTCGCAAACCTGCCACGAGAGCCGCGCTCAAGCTGACGTCCAGAAAAATCCCTGCGGAGTCTTCCGCTCCCGTCTGCAATCGAAAACTTCCCGCTGAAGGCCATGACGGCGCCGCGGGAGCCGCCTCGACCAGCAGTTGGATTTCACCCCATCGCGCCTTCGCCGCAGTTGAGACCAAGCCGGAAACCTGGCGCAGCAGTTCGACAACGGCCTCGCCATGATCCGCCTCAGCATGATCCGCCTCAGCATGATCCGCCGTGAGCTGGGCTTCGGGAGTGGCCGGCTCGCTCCTGAAAATCTGCGCCAGGCGCAGGACGGTCGCGCTCGCCAGGCGCACACTCATCTCCCCGCGCAATGCTCCCGAGGAGGTAACCACAACACATAGATCGCCTTCGCCTGGGGGCGGCAGAGCTGCAGATGAAAGATCTGCCGGAGGAGCCGTCTCTGCCTGGACTGTGCATGGAACCGCCGAGCCTGTGATCTGCCCCAGGACCCGGGAGAAGCTATCACTCCAGATTTCTAGAAACTCGCGAGCTTCGGGTTGTCGCGCGGGAGCGGTCGCCTCCGTCATGGCTTCTTCTCCTCTTTGCTCTCCCCGGATTTGTTCTCCGCAGAATTGACTTTCGCGGGCGCAACTTTAGCGGCCGCAATTTTCGCAGAAGCGATTTCGCGGGACTCCTCTTCCGCTTTCCCGCTGCGCGCAACCACCTGGGCCGCGCGCGTTTCCCCGGACCGCACCGGCAGCGCGCGAAACATCTCAACTCCCGCCACCAGCAGCGCCGCAGGCTCAGTCGCGCTGCTGCCGAGCGCGAGCACTTGCCCGGGGATCAGGTGCGACAGTTGGTCGACCCCCGCGCGCAACCCGTCGGCTCCCAACTCCGCGGTAAAAGGACACTCCAGCAAGCGGCGCTTCAGCCGTTCGCGCCATTCGTTGTGGCCGCGCGGGCGGCGTTCGCTCCATTCCGCCGAGATCTTGCGCAGCAGGGCATGGGAGACGGAGAGCGGAACCGCAAGATTCAGCCCACCTCGCACTTCGAGCATGGTGATTTCAAAACTTAGAGAGAGTATTTTTTCGCTGGGCAGCAGCAGGCGCTGCGCCTCCCCTGGCCCCAGCCGCTGGTCAAAACTTACTTCCAGATTTACCGCCTGCCAGGCCCGGCCCAGTTCCCGGCACACGATGCGGGCCACGCTCTCCACAATCTCCTCCTCGATCTCGGTGATTTCGCGGGTCGCTGCGATGACTTTGCCCTCGCCCCCCAGCAGAAGGTCGACGATGGGAAACGCAACTTTCAAATCCAATTGCAACGCACCTGTCACTCCCATCGGTTCCAGTTTGCAGGAAGCGAGATAAGTGGTTTCCGGGATGCGCTCCAGAAATTCACGGTAAGTCAGGTGTTCGGCGGAAACCAGGGCCGCGACAAAAACCACGCGCAGGTAGGCTCCCAGGGCAAGGGTCAGACTGCGGGCCAGACCTTCGTGCAGCCGGGTGATGGATTGCAGCTGCTCCCGCCCGATCTGGCCCGCTCGGTGCACATCCCAAGGCTCAACCTTGGGATCCTTTTTCGCACCGCCCTCAGGCTGTCCGCCACTGCGAGCAGACCGCACCACGGCGTCGAGTTCCTCCTGGTTCAGTTCGTTCTGCAGGTTCTCCATAAGCTTCGCCTCCCGCTGTTTTTTTTGTTCTTGTTTCTTGTGTTCTTACCCGCCAGCTTGGGCTGCCTGCGCGGCCGGCTTAGCTGTCGTCATCAACTGCTCCAGACGCCCCCGCAGCCGCACCACTGCGAGAGAATGAATCTGCGACACGCGGGACTCTCCAATCCCCAGCACCGCTCCTACTTCTTTCATGGTGAGTTCTTCAAAATAATAAAGAGCCAGCACCTGCTGCTCTTTTTCCGGAAGATCGGCCACCGCGCGGGCCAGCAGCTCTTTCATCTCCGAACGCATGCAGCGGAAAAATGGCGTGTCCTCGGGAGCGTTAGGCAGATAGTCGCACAGATCTTCGTCCTTGCCGTCCCAGGGAGATTCCAGGTGAAGGCTGCCCACTTCGAGCCCGTCGAGTTCGGTCAGCAGTTGCTGGAATTCCCGCAACTCCAGATTCAGTTCGGCGGCGACCTCCAGTTCCGTGGGAGCGCGGCTCAGATTCAGGCTAAGTTTGCGCTCCGCCTCCTCCACCCGGCGGCCTTTGCGGCGCAAATCCCGCGGCCCCCAGTCCATCTCGCGCAGGCTGTCGATAATCGCGCCCCGGATGCGGAACTTCGCATAAGACCCGAATTGCACATGCTTGGAGCGGTCAAACTTATTCAGAGCATCGATCAAGCCGATCACTCCGGCATGCACCAGATCCTCGAGCGGGACGTGCCGGGGCAGGCGCTCGTGAATGCGGCGCGCCAGATAGCGCACCTGCGGCAACTGCTCGAGCAGGATGCGGTCGCGCTCCTCTTTGTCCTGCCAACTGCTGTAGGCTTGCGCCGAATTCTTACTCATGGTTTCCTGTCTCGCTTCGGTTTTTGTTCTGCTGTCTTTTTCTTCAGCTACTTCCTCTTCTCGTTCTCACTTGCCTTCCTTCACCTGGTCAAGGCGCGGATAAAATTTCAGTGCAGGACTCCGAGCGATTGCACTTCGACCAGGGGAGGCACTTCGAGCGGAGAAAGCACCACCACCTTGGGCAAGAAAGGCTCGAGCAGCCGCTTCAGGTGATAGCGCGCTGGGGTCGAGCACAGCAGCACGGGACTGGCCACTGCGATCTGCTCCCCCGCCAGACGGCGCAGCCCATCGAGAATGCGGCGGGCAAACGGAGGTTGCAGACCGCCCATTCCCGCCGCCGCGGGCCCGCCGAAGGCGCGGCCCAGTTCATCTTCGAGTGAACGGTCGAGCGTGACCACGCGCAAACCGCCGGTTTCCGACAACAGAGGCTGCACCAGTGCGCGGCCGAGCGTCTGCCGCGCCGCCTCGACCAGCAACACCGGATTCTTGCTGGTCCCGGCCAGGTCGAGCAGGGTTTCGAGAATGGTCGACAGGTCGCGGATCGAAACCTGCTCGCGCAAAAGCTGCTGCAGAGTTTTCTGCACTTCCCCTAGGCTGAGAACTTTCGGCACCAGTTCTTCGACGAGTTTGGGATGGCTTTCGGCCAGCCGGTCAAGCAACCGCTTGGTTTCCTGGCGGGTCAGCAGTTCGTGAGCGTGCTGCTTCACCACTTCGGCGAGATGGGTGGCGAGCACAGACGTCTGGTCAACCACGGCATAGCCGGAAGCCAACGCCTGATTCTGCAGCGCCGCGGGAATCCACACTGCGGCCACGCCGAAGGCTGGTTCTTTCGTCGCCACTCCGGCGAGCGGGCGCGGAGCGCCTTCCGAGCTGATGGCCAGCAAATTGTCCTGATAGAGCTCCCAGCGGGCTACTTCCACGCCGCGCAGCGCGATCGAATATTCCTTGGCCTTCAGGCGGACGTTGTCGGTGATGTGTACTGGCGGAACGATGAAGCCGAGTTGCTGGGCAAGATTTTGCCGCAGCGCGCGCACCCGAGCGAGCAGTTGCCCGCCCTGATTCTTGTCGACCAGCGCCACCAGCCCGTAACCGACTTCCAGGCTGAGGTCGTCGAGCTTCAACATGTCTTCGACCGAATCCTTGGCCGGCTTTTTCTCTCCTGCGGCTGCAGCCGCGGCTGCAGCAGCCGCAGGTTCTTCGGCGAATTTCGGGGCGCGCCAGGCCAGAAAACCCGTACCCGCCGCCAGTAGAAAGAAAGAGAATTTGGGCAGCCCCGGAATCGCAGCCAGCGCCAGCATTACGCCCGCGGCAATCACCAGAGGACGCCGCCGCGACAAGACCTGCCGGCCCACGTCGACCGACAGCGTTGCGTCCGACGATGCCCGCGTCACCACGATGCCTCCGGCCATGGAGACCAGCAGCGATGGGATCATCGTCACCAGGCCGTCGCCCACCGTCAGTACGGTGTAGGTCTTCAGCGCTTCGCGGAATGGGATATCGAGCTGGAAGACCCCGATCAAGAATCCCGCGATGATATTGATGGCAGTAATAAGGATGGTCGCAATGGCGTCGCGCTGGTTGAAGCGCGCCGCGCCGTCCATGGCGCCATAGAATTCGGCATCGTGCCCCACCTGCTCGCGCCGGATGCGCGCCTGGGTTTCGTTGATCAGCCCGGCATTCAGGTCGGCGTCAATCGCCATCTGCTTCCCCGGCATGGCGTCGAGGGTAAAACGCGCCGTTACTTCCGCCGTACGCACCGCGCCGTGCGCTACCACTAAGTACTGGATCGCGATCAAAGCCACGAAGAGGACGAAACCGACCACGTAGTTGCCGCCGACCACGAACTGCCCGAAGGCCTCGATCACATGTCCGGCGGCCGAGGCGCCTTCGTTGCCGTGCAAGAGAATCCGCCGGCTGGAGGCTAGATTCAGCGACAGGCGAAACAAAGTCAGCAGCAGCAGCAGGCTGGGGAACACGGAGAACTGCGAGGGGCGCAAAATCTGAATGGCGCTCAACAGCACCAGCACGCTGATGGTCATGCTGGTCGCCAGAAGTAGGTCGAGCAGAACACTTGGCAACGGCACCAGCATGACGAAGATCAGGCCCACGGCCGCGACCGGCATGATCCACTCGGCGGCCGCAGTCTTCGACTTTGTGGCCGGAGCCGTAATCGTGATGGTGGGATTCGGGGCCATGGCTTACGTTCTCCCGGCGGCTCGTCGTGTGGCGACGTTCTGAGTTTCCGAAGCTCGCGTCTCGGCCCGCCAGATCGCCGCCAGAATCTCCGCCACCACGGCGTACAGCTTGGCGGGAATTGCCTGGCCCACTTCGACTGCCCGGTACAAGGCATGAGCCAGCGGCGGATTCTCCACCATCGGGATGCCTTTCCAGCGGGCAATCTCCTTGATCTGCGCCGCCAGCAGGTTGCGGCCCTTGGCCACCACCACGGGAGCATCCATCTCCATGCGGTATTCGAGCGCGATGGCAAATTCCGTGGGATTGGTGACAACGACCGCCGCCCGCTCCACATCCTTGAGCATGCGGCGGCGCCGGGTCTGGCGCTGCAGACGGCGAATGCGCCGCTTGACCGCGGGGTTGCCCTCCATCTCCTTGAATTCATCTTTCTGGTCCTGACGGCTCATCTTCAACTCGTTTTCGTGGCGCTGGCGCTCGAGAAAATAGTCCGCTCCGGCCCACACCAGCAGCACCAGCGACCCTTTCCATGCCACTTCATACATGCGCCCGACCGTAAAGGCCACGAGCGCTCCCCGGCTGCCGTGCAGCAGCGCAGGTAAGAAGCGAAAGTCGCGCACCAGCACTCCGACGGCGAAATAGACAACCACTGCAGTCGGCAGCAGCGACTTCAGCAGGCGGCTCAACGCGGCGAGTGAAAAAAGCTGTTCGACATGGCTCACCGGATCCAACCGCTTCCAGCTGGGAGCCAGGGCCGAAGGAGCAAACACGACCCCGCCCTGCGCAAGGCCGCCCGCAGTCGCGATCACCCAACTCAGGCCTGCAGCGAGCGCAACCCCGCGAAACACGGGCCATGCATTGCGCCAGACCGGCACCAGTTGATCGGGATGGGTTGCTGCCAGCTCCAATTCAGCGCGCATCATGCCCCGCCAGCCGCTCGCGAAAGCCGGCATCTGCGCGGCCAGCACCAGCATCGCCGTCATCGCTCCGAGACCTGCGGTCAGATCGCGGCTGCGGGCGACCTGTCCCTGCTCGCGCGCCTTCTGCCGCCGGCGCGGGGACGCTTTCTCGGTTTTGCCTTGATCGGCCATGGACGCTCAATTCTTCCCTCAACCCTTCCCGGCCAAATGCAACAACCGCTCCGCGACTTGAATCCCATGCGCAAACTGCTGGCTGAACATGCGCGGCCAGTACGCGATCGCCGCCACCAAAACCGCCAGGCCCACCAGGTTCTTCACTGCCAGACCGATAAACAAAACTGGCAGCTGCGGCGACGCTTTGCCAAGAAACCCCAAAGCCATGTCCGCGACCAGCGTCGCCACAAGCGAGGGCGCGGCAATCTGCACTCCGGCCAGAAAAATTCCGCCAGCGGCGTGCAGCAGGCCGCTGGCAGCGACCAGAGTCAGGACCACACCGCCCGGCGGCAGGTAGGCGAAGCTGCGTACCAGGGCGCGCAGCAGCCAGTGATGCACATCGAGTTCGAGAAAAATCAGCAGTGCCGCCAGCTGGTGAAACTCCGACAACACCGGTGTATCGGCCTGGGTTTGCGGATCAAACACGTTGGCCAGTGAATAGCCGATCTGCACTCCTAAAATCTGTCCCGCCATCAACGCCGCTTCAAAAAGAAAATTCGCCACCAACCCGAGCACCAGCCCGATCATCACCTCCCCGAGCGCCACCTCAGCCCACTGCCACGATCCGAGCGTGAGCGCCACCGGCCCGTGCAGCGGATGCAGCAGAATCGTCAGCAGCAGGGTGAGGCCGGCTTTCACCGGGACTGGAACCGCGTCGCTTCCCAGAAACGGGCAGAACACCATCAATCCGGAAACCCGCGCCCCGGTGAACACCGCTGCCGCCAGGAGCCACTCGAAATTCAATTCGCTGATCATGATTCGTTTCAGCGCACAAAGGGATGGAAGTCAGAAAACAGTTGCAGCGTGAACATCCCGATTCTCCGCACCATCCAGGGCATCAGCACGAGCACCGCTGCGGCCACCGCCGCGAGGCGGGGCACGGTTGAAACCGTCATGTCCTGCAGCGAGGTCAGCACCTGCACCACGTTGATCACGAGACCCACCACCACCGCTGCGATCAGCAGCGGAGCCCCCATCCACAGCGCGGTTTCGATGGTGTGCCGCAACAGCGCTACGATTTGATCCGATCCCATGGCACGCTCCTCTCCGTCACGAGCCGCATATCACTACCGCATATCACTAAAGACCCGCATAAAAATCCCTCAGGTGAAACTCTTCATTAACGACCCCACCAGCAGGTTCCAGCCATCCACCATCACAAACAGCAGAATCTTCAGCGGAGTCGAGATGATCACCGGCGGCAGCTGCATCATGCCAATCGAGGTCGTCACCGCCGCTACCACCAGGTCGATCACTAAGAAAGGAAGAAACAGCGCCACTCCGATCTGAAATCCCGTCTTCAACTCGGAGAGAATGTAGGCCGGCACCACCACCCGCATGGGAACTTCGTCCGCCCGCGCCGGGCGCGGCGCTGCGGCCAACTCGAGAAACAGCGCCAGATCTTTTTCCCGGGCATACTTGAGCATGAAGTGGCGCAGCGGCGGCGCGCCCTGCTCGATGGCTTCGAGCGCGTCCACTCTCCCTTGCTGAAACGGCACCACCGCAGCTTGATAAATCGCGCCTGCCACCGGCTGCATCAGAAAATAAGTCAGCACCAGCGACAGCCCAATCAGCGTCTGGTTGCTCGGTGCAGTCTGCGTGCCCAGAGCCTGGCGCAAAAAGTGAAACACGATCAGCAGGCGGGTGAATGGAGTCACTGCCACCAGCAGCGCGGGCAGCAGCGTCAACAGGCTGAGCAGGACAACGATGTTCCAGGGCACGGAACCACTGGCTCCGCCCGGCGCGGCCCAGTGCAAACCGGAGGGATGCCGCGGCCTGAGCACTGAGGCAGCCACGGCTTCGACGCGGGGAAAAATCAACCCCGGAGTCAGCCCGCCTGCCCAATGGAATTCCATCAACATTTCTCGCTCCACGGCATGGCTGGACTTCGCGGCGCGCGGCCTTCTTCGGCCTGGGACGCTTCTTCAGTTTCGGATTCGATTTCACCTCCGCCATCCGCCAGACGCGACAGCAGCACCAGCGACGACGGCGTTCCCCCCACCAGGAAGCGAGCCTGATCGAATTCGACCACGGCCACGAAGCGGCGTTCGCCAAGCGGCAAACTCTCACAGAGCCGCAAACGCCGTGGCCGGCGCCGGCTGAGCCGCAGAACGCGCTCCCACAGCTCGATGACCCGCGCCCGAAACACGCCCGCCGAAACTCGCAAGGTTTCTGTCGTCATGAAATTCGCCGCCCCGGAGCACAAGTTCTTCTCCCGCCTCATGCCAGTTCCGTCAGACGCACCGCCAGACTTCGGCCTACAACCTCAAACTCGCTCCAACCAATCAGCGTGCCATTCAGACGTAAGGGAACGTCCTGACCTACGCGCCAGCGGGCTTCAATCACCGCTCCAGCGCGCAAGCTCAGCAGGTCCGCAATCTTGAAATCCGGCAGCGGCAACTCGACCGTGAGTTCGCAGGGCAGTCCCAGCACCGGCCTCCATCGGGCGTCTTCCTCGACTTCGGGTTTCGATCCCAATTCCGCACTCGAGGCCGCGCTCGCCGCTGCTCCTGCCGTCGGTTCCACGGGCCTCTGCACCGCACGCGCCGTTGCTTCCTCTGCCATCGCTATCCTTCATTTCTATTTCTCGCCGCAGCTCGCCCGCCTCAGCGCTGAATCAGAAATTCGGTGAAATAGACTTCCTGAACCCCGAGCCCCGGTATCTGCTGCTGCAGCGCGTGCAACACGTCTTCCTTCAACTTCGCCTTCCCCTTGGCCGTCAACAGTTCGTCGACTCGGGATTGCGCCAGCACTCCCAGGATGGTGTCGCGCACCTCGCCAATCGGCGGCGCGTTTTCTCCTTTGCCAATCTCCCGATCGAGACCCAGATCAATGCCCACGCGGAGGTAAGACCTCTGCTCGGGATCGGCGAGATTTAGAACAAAGGTCTCAAGGTGCAGAGAGCCCTTCACCGGATGGACTGCGCCGGCCGAAACTTCACGCCCCTCCCTGGAGCTGGCCCAGAACCATGCCCCTAGCGCCAGCAGCACGACCACGAGTGCAGAGAAAACAACAGCCCTGCGGCTCGACGGTCGCGCTTTGCTTGGGGCCTTGGTTGCGGCGGGCATCTTCGGATAAAAAAAGCAATCTTGAGTCCGCCGCAGAGCACGAAGGGGAGGGGCCGGGCCGAACTCAGCTGCACAAAACTAACTGCCCACACGTCAACAGATAGGCAACTTTCGCCGGTGCCATTCGGCTGGATACCGGGGACTCTCTCGAAAGAAACGGACGGTTCGTAAGAGCATCTTCATTAGGATTCTCTGGCAAGGATGTATCTGTCTCCGGCGGAGGCGGCGACCGCCGCCGGAGACAATGCCGCATGGGATACGCTGCGCATAGCTGCACACCGCTTACTGCTTCAGCGCGATCGTGTCCTGCAGGATCTGGTCAAACGTCGTCACCGCTTTGGCATCGGCTTCAAAACCCCGCTGCGCCACGATGAGATTGGCAAACTCAGTCGCAATGTCCACGTTCGACAACTCCAGCGAGCCCCCGGAAAGCGTTCCCAGTACGCCCTGGCCGGGAATTCCAATCACAGCCGGGCCGGAAGCCAGCGTAGGAGTGAAATCCGTATTGCCGTTCAGTTGCAGTCCGTTGTCGTTGGCGAAGTTGGCCAGAGCCAACTGGCCCAGCGCCTGGGTCTCGCCGTTGCTGAACGATCCCGTGATGGTGCCGTCGGAACCAATTGAGAAATTCACCAGCGAACCGCTGCTGCTGCCATCCTGCCCGATTGACGTCGTGCTGCTGGCGGCTGCGACCTGCGTGAGCACCGGACTGGTCCCGTTGAGCACGTTCCAGTTGAAGGTTTGATCGGAAGCTCCATCGGCAAGTCCCGTGATCGGAATTGCCGTGACGTTCGACAGGCCTCCCGTCACTGTGCCTCCGGTCGCGGCTGTATCCGCAGTCAGTACTCCATTCCCATTGAATGTCAGGGTGCCAGTGGCAAGAATCCCGGAAGCAGGAGTGCTCACTGGCGGAGTACCGGCAACAGTTGGGTTCAGATCTGCCGATGGAATGCTAAGACTGTAACTCCACGTATTGGGACCGGTGTTGGTGAAGGTCGCGGTCAAGGTGTGAGCCGCGCCCAGGGAGTCGTAAATCTGAACTGGCGTCGAAAACGTGGTTCCCACCGCGGCAGACGCGTCGAGGTTCGCGGTCAGCTCGACGTTGGCGGTCGGCGTCGGCGGGCTGATGGTCCCGGCGCCCAGCTGCAGTGGCGCGATCCCGGCTCCCGTGTCAACCACACCGTTCACCGCAGGATAGCCCAGCACTTGCTGCCCGTCTGAGGTGACGAGGTAGTTGTTGGCATCGACCGAAAAATCGCCTGCGCGGGTGTAATCGATGACGCCGCTCGAGTTCTCGACCGCGAAAAATCCCGTGCCCTGGATGGCTACGTCCGTAGGCACCCCGGTCGCACTGATGTCGCCCTGGGTGAACAACGAAGGCATCCCGCTCACCTCGGTGCCCGCCCCCACTTGAATCGGATCTCCCGACCCCGTCGTTCCCAGGCTCTGGTAAAACAAGTCGCTGAACTGCACTTGAGTATCTTTGTAGCCCGTGGTGCTCTGATTAGAGAGATTGTTGGCGATGGCCGACAGTGCCGTCGATTCGGCCGTAAGTCCCGATAGTGGAATTGAAAAGTCAGGCATTTAGAACGCTCCTTGGTTCGTATTTATTGACGACGCTAGTGATTTGCGATCTTGCTGGTTAACGCCGACAAAGCCGGCGATGAAAAGTTCGGCAACGTGGCCGGTGAAACAGACGTGAGCGGTGTCGCTCCGAGCGCCGAAGCTGCCGACGAGAGTGCTGAAGTCGCCGCTGAAGTCGCTGCCGGAGTTGCCGCTGCGCCGCTCGAGCTGCCCGTCGCCGGCGTAGTCCCTCCAGTCGACCCCGTGCTTCCCGACGCAGG
Organism: Candidatus Sulfotelmatobacter sp.; assembly: GCA_049590215.1. Classification (GTDB taxonomy): domain Bacteria; phylum Acidobacteriota; class Terriglobia; order Terriglobales; family Acidobacteriaceae; genus Sulfotelmatobacter. The sequence goes on from JBAWCJ010000149.1 coordinate 19,275, forward strand.
AACATACTGCTGCATCAGCTGATAAATCGAAGTGACTTCGCTCAGCTCGCTGAACTGCGCCAGCTGCCCAACGAACTGCGAGGGATCCACGGGATCGGTGGGATCCTGATTCTGCAATTGCGCCACCAGCAGTTGCAGGAACATGTTGTTCAGGCTTTGCCCCGTAGGCAGGCCGTTGGTTGACGTTGTAGGCGTCGTTGGGGTAACCGGAGTCGTGCTCATGACATGCTCTCCATAATGTTTTCCATAAAATGTTCTCCTTCACGCCAGAATGCTGAGACCTCTGCCCCCACTGAATTCTCCTGCCGCCAAACCCTCCGCGGAATCGTCCACCGCGGCCTCAGAGGATGTGGAACTTGCAAACGCGTGCGCCGGAGCAAAAGCACGCTGCTGGGAATCGCCGCCGCCCGAGGCATTATTCGAAAAGGCGAATCCCTGCATGAAATTCACACTGTTCAGCCGGAGACTCTGCTGTTGCAGCGTGTTCGCAATCGCCGGTATGTCGCTCGCCATCAGCGAGCGCAAATCCCCTTTTTCGCTGCCGATCACCAGACCCACATCGCTCGCGTGCACCACGGCGCGCACTTCCACGCTCCCGAATGCGGATGTGCTCATGCCAATCCGCATCTCCGATTGTTCTGCCCGGCTGATCATCTGGGCCAGTTGCACTTGTCCAGGAGCAGCTGCGGCTGGTAATTCCGCAGCTGCCGGAACCGCACTCGCCGGGCCGGTGGGAGTGGTCTCGGGAAGCGTGCCGGCCTTCGGCAATGGGTCAGTGACCGGCGCCGCAAGCGGCAGAGTCACTCCGCCAGAAGCCGCAGGTGCAGGCCCCGGCGATGTTCCGGTCTGCGATGCAGCCAGCTGCGCGCCGGCCGCTTGCAGATCTGCGTCCCGGCGCGAGATCTGACCCGCCGCTGGATTTCCACTCTCGCTTCCGCTGAGCGAATCTTTGCCGTTTGGCCGAACCGCATTTGAAGGAGCACCGTTCGACAGAGCAGTGTTTGACGCAGCACTATTCGATAGAGTGGCGTTCGAGGGAGCAGCATTTTGCGAAGCACCGCTTTGGGACGTTCCGCTCTGCGACGCCCCGCTCGAAAAATTAGTCTGCGCACTCGCCCCCGGCGCTTCTGCGCCGTTGCCATGACTGCCCCGAATCGCAGCACCGGTTCCCGGAAGAATCATTCTGGGCAATGTCGAAGCCGCGGATTCCGTCTCCGACGCCGGACCGGAGAAGAAAATCGAAAACGGAGTCTGGCTCGCCATCGGCCCCGCTTCTCTCGAGGCAGACCCCGTCGCCGCAGTCAAAGAATCAAGAATCGAGCTTCGCCCGCCCGCACCCTGGCCGCGCACCCCCGCGGCTGGAACCGTCTCCGCTCCTGCCCCAGCCAACCCCATGGCTGTCCCCGCCGGCGTCAGCTGCGGCAGCGGATTCAAAATTGTCGAAGCCAAGTTCTGTCCAGCCGAATTAATGGCAGCCAGCAGCGGATCGCCGGTCCCGGTCTGTGCCGGGACGTCGCTCTGAACCGCCGCGTCCGCCGCTCCAACATTCTCGGGGGTATTCGCCTGGCTAGTCATAAAGTCTGCCGAAGCGAGCAACACAACTGTCCCCGGCTGGCTTTCGGTTTCTGCGTTTGTCAGTCCGGTCGGAGCGGGCATCGTCGGCCGAACGGTTTGATCTGTCTGAAGTGCCGGTTGCGCTGACCACGATCCGCGACCACTCGCTCCGCCTCCATCAGCCAAAGACAGATTCTCCTGATCGTCCTTGATCCCACCGAGTAAGCTCACAGCGAATGAGCCAGTAACGGGCGAGCCAGTAACAGACACACTCGGTCCGGTGGTGGTGGGCGGAGCCGGAACCTCGGAGCCCTCAGTCCTCGCCATCGGATTCGGCGACGCCAACTCATTCTGTAAACTTGAGGCAATCCGTTCCGTTGCAGTAGTGCCAGCGGCTGGAGTCTCCTGCCTGCTTGCCCCGCCGTGACCAGCCACCGAGTCGATGCTTGCCGAATCAAAGCTTGCCGAATCAAAGCTCGCGGCGGTCAGGCTCGGTGCGGAGTACCCGGATGGAGTGCTCTGTGCCGCGGCGTTGTCACCAGTCGTCTGCTCCGGAGTCTGAACCGTTCCGGCCACGTCATCTTTAACCTGGGCTTGAGCGATCCCCGTCAACGCCGGTGCCACGCTGCCGTGCGGGAAGCACAGCGCCGGAAGGCTGGTCTGCGGACTGCTCGTCTGCGCAACGCTCGTCTGCGGCTCACTCGACGGAATCTGCGCCGCGGCCGCAGGAATGAATCCGACTCCCGGAACCACCACATTCACCACCGCCATCGTGCTCGCCGTCACCAGGGAACTCGGATTCAGCGGCTTCCTGAGTTGAGAGTTTCCTGCACCCGGCACGGGCACATGCTGAGCGCTCACGTCTTCCGCGCCTGCTGTGGTTCCGTCCGAAGTTCCATCCGTAGTTTCTGATCCGCCCGCCACACTCTCCGACGCGCTAACAAGGCCACGCGCCGCCGCGAACCTCGAAGCGAACGTCGACGCAAATCCACCTGGCCCCGTCTGGCCTGAAGCCAGCTGGCCAACGAAGGTTGGCGCCGGCAGCGCAGAAATATCGTTCGAGATGGCGAGGATTGGATTCACGGCAACTGCCCCCGCAAATATCGGAGGCTCGCCTGACCTTCATGCATTCGTATCGCCAAGGGCGGCTCGAGGCTCTTCGGCAACCACGAAGAAGGCCAACCGCCATCAATTCAACTGAATCCAGTTTTTGCCGAAGGAGAAGCAGGAATTCCCAAAGATCAGAACTGGGCAAAGTCGATCCACTCCACCCGGCAAACTTTATCCACGGCGCAAGTATTCCCGCTGCAGAAGAAACAAATCATCCAGCCTCCGCTGCTCGCGCCGCGCGGCTTGCTTTTGATAAACCCGCAGTTGCCGGTCGCGCACCCCTTCGAGCATTTCCCGCGCCCGCCGCGCCTGCTGAAAGATTTCGCGCTGCTCCCGGCACAACTGTTCGAGCCGCGCCAGTTGCGGCTCCAGCATGCGGCGCTGCCGCACCAGTTCCGCGTCGCACTGCCCCGCAAAGCGCAGCTCAGCCGAAGTCACGCCCGCGCTCAGTTCCCGGACCCGTGTGGAATCGAGCTCCTGACGCCGCGCCTCCACTTGCTCAATCAGATGCCGCGCCCGCACCACCAGCTGATTGGCGGCCCCAAGCCGCAGTTCCTGCTGACGCTCGATGCTCTGCCGGAAATGCAGCACGGCCTGCAGTGGAAAATGGAACGCCATGTCTTTTATCTTTTATCTTTAGCCCGCCAAGCTCACCCCGGCAAAGCCAGCAACCGCTGGATGGTTTCGCCAAGCGGTGCGGCGTCCCCAGGTTTCTGCATCAGAAACTGATCTAATTCCGGAATCAGCGTCAGAGCTTTGTCCAAAGTTGCATCGCTGCCCTTCTGGTAAGCTCCAATCCGCACCAGGTCTTCGGAAGCCGAGTAAGCCGCCAGCAACCGGCGCAGCGCTTGCGCTTTCTGCATGTGCGGAACAGTAGTGACCGCCGGCATCAGCCGGCTCACGCTGTCGAGCAATGCAATCGGCGGATAGTGGCTTCGAACCGCCAGCCGCCGGTCGAGCATCACGTGGCCATCAAGCAAGGCCCGCGCTCCGTCTACCAGCGGATCCTGCTCGTCGTCGCCTTCCATCAGCACGGTATAAAACGCGGTGATGCTGCCCCGGCCAAACCGTCCCGCACGCTCGATCAGACGCGCCAGCATGGTGAAGCAGGATGGCGTATACCCCTTCGCGGTCGGCGGTTCCCCGGCAGCCAGGCCGATTTCGCGCTGCGCCATGGCCAGCCGGGTCAGGGAGTCGACCACGAGCAACACCTGCTTGCCCTGCGCACAGAAGTACTCCGCTACCGCCGTCGCCGCGAGCGCGGCGCGAATCCGCAGCAGAGGAGATTGATCGGAAGTCGAAACCACCACGCACGCCCGCTTGCAGCCCTCTTCGCCCAAAGCGTTCTCGAGGAAATCGCGCACCTCGCGGCCGCGCTCCCCCACCAGTCCCAGCACCGTCAGATCGGCGCTGGTGTTGCGCGCCATCATACCAATCAGCGTACTCTTGCCCACGCCGCTGCCCCCGAAAATACCCACGCGCTGGCCCCGCCCACAGGTCAGAAATCCATCGATGGCTCGAATGCCGCAGCCCAGCGGCTCGCTGATCGAAATACGCTCGAGCGGCAGCGGCGCCGACCGGTCGAGCGCATAGTATCCGTGTCCCCCCAACGGTCCCATTGAATCGAGCGGCTCTCCGCTGCCATCCATCACCCGCCCCAACAGGCCGTCCCCCACGCGGATCGTAGGACGCTCTCCCCAGGTCGACACCCGGTCGCCATAACGTATTCCGCTGGGCAATTCCAAAGGCATCGACAGCACCGTCGTATCCCGGAAGCCAACGATTTCTCCCGGAAGCGTTCGTCCCCGGGAGTCGACGATCTCGCACACTTCTCCCACCGAACAGAAAGGTCCTTCCGACTCAACCAGCGGCCCGATCACCTGCGTTACCCGGCCCCGCCAGCGCAACCCCGGGCTGCGCTCGATGCGGGCAAAGTAGGCGGCCAGCAGGGCGTTCGAATTCGCGCAGTTCGAACTCACGGCTTCTCCTGCGGCCGCGCCGCCAGCAAGTCCATCAGGCCCTGCTCAATCTCTTTGAGCTGCACCTCCAGACCAAGCTCCGCGGTTCCCATCGAGGTTCGCAACTCGCATTGTTCAAGCGCCATGGCTGGATCTTCGACGATCTCCGGCAATTCTCCCGAGCCCACGCGCGTGACCAGGTAGTTGCGCCAGACCGCGGCCTGCTGGGGGTGCACAGCCAGCACCACTGCCGTCGCGCCTTCGATTCGTTCCAGAGCCACCCGCAGGATGCCCATCAAAAGCAGCGGATCCACCTGCGCTTCACGATGCAATACCTTGCGCGCGATGCTCAACGCCAGTTGCACCGCCTCCTCTTCAATCTTGCGATAGTAGGTTGCCCGCTCCCGCGCAAAATCGGTGAGCGCCTTGGCCATGCTCGCGCGCTCGCGACCGAGTTGCTCTTCAAACTTTGCGTGGCTCTCGATCCCGCCCTCACGGCGTCCCATCTCCCGCGCCTCGGTGAGCGCCGCCGCCAGAACTCCGGCGGATTCCGTCACGCCGGGCGCCGCCGCTTCCACCGGCAAAACGGCGTGCGGACTGGTCAGAGCCGCCACTTCGCCGTAGGAGAAGGGCAGCGCTTCAGACGGCTCCTTCGCCGACGACATCCGGGGCGCAGGCGGCGGACCCGAAGTCCGGCTAGCTGACGAACTCATCTTCGCTCTCCGGCGTCAGCACCAGCTTGCCTTCAGCCTCCAGTTTCCGCGCCACTGACACGGTTTCGAGCTGCGCGTTGGTGATGTCCTTCGATCGCATCGGGCCCAGCACTTCCATATCTTCTTTCAACATCTCGGCGGCGCGCGAAGACATCGACTTGAAGATGTAGTTCTTCAATTCTTCCGAAGCCCCGCGCAATGCCGTGGCCAGCGTCTTTTTGTCCATCTGCCCCAGCAGTTCGCGGATGCCGGCTTCGGGCACGGTCAGCAGATCTTCAAAGGTAAACATCAGGTTGCGGATGGAGAGTGCCAGCGTGGGATTTTCTCCCTCAATCGATTCGAGTATCGTTTTTCCCGCAGCTACATCCAGCCGGTTCAGCAGGTCCGCGACGCCCCGCAATCCCGCATACGCGCGTCGGCTCTGCTCGCCCAAAGCTTCGAGGCGCTTGTGCAGCACCACCGCCACGCGTTGCGCCATCTCGGGCGAAAATTGCCGCAACTGGGCCAGGCGCTTGATGGGTTCGGCGCGCAACTCCGCGGGCAGCCGCATCAGCACCGTCGAGGCCTGCTTCGATTCCAGATGAGCCAGGATGAGCGCGATGGTTTGCGGATGCTCGCCTTCAATGAATTTCGCCAGCTGTTGCGGATCGGCCTTGCGCAGCGAATCGAGTTTGTCCCCGCCCACCTCGGCTGCCTGCGAGATTTGCCGCAACAAATCATCCGCTCCATCTTTTCCGAACGCCTTTACCAGCAGCTTGCTGGCGTATTCGATCCCGCCCTGGGTGATGTAGTCGCCCGCCATCGCCAGACGGTGAAACTCCTCGAGCACCCCCAGCGCAGTCTCCGGACTGATATGGTCAAGACTCGCGATCGCCCGCGTGATCTTCTCCACATCGGTCTGCGGCAGATTGCGGTAGATATCGCTGGCCGCGTTTTCGCCGAGAAGCACCAGCAGGACGGCGGCCTTGTGCAAACCAGTCACGGGAGAACTCATGTGACTTTCGTCTCCCGCACCCAGGATTCGACCACGCGGCTCGCCGCCGCTGGCTCGGCTTTCACTTTGTCGGTCAGCATCTTCTTCAACTGGTTGGCGCGCTGTCCGTCAGAGGGTGGTGCCACTTCCGCGAGCGGCGGAGCCGCCGCATCGAGTGCGCCCGGAACTCCAGAAGCTGAAACTCCGGAGGCGGCGATTCCGGAGGCGGTTGCGGGCGCGAGCGGATTCGGATGCCCGGCTTTTCCCGGCAACTCCCGCAAGGTAGTCATCGCCAGCTTCTTCACCGGCCGCAGGATCAAGGCATAGACCACGAGGAATAGCGCTCCCAGCGCCACGTAGCGCAACATCCACGACCAGGGCTCAAGCATTCGCCGCCAGTGCTCGGGCTTGGTTGGCGGGACGGGCGTTTCCAGAGGCAGTTCCTGAAACGACAGGTTCTCGACCGCCAGCACGTCGCCACGCTGCGCATCCACCCCGATGGCGGCGCTCGCCAGTTGCTCAATATCTTTCATTTCTTCAGCTGTGCGCTTGCGCCGCGTGGTGACCGGTTTGCCCGCCTGTTGCGTGATTTCAACGGCATCGTCGACGAGCACTGCGGCCGCGATCCGCCGTACCCGTCCGGCAGGCTCCATGCTGCGGTGCAGGCTCTTGCTGATGGCATAGGTCGTGGAATCGGATTTCGACATCGACTGCTCCGCCCCCGCAGCGAATCCCGACGCCTGCGCTACGGACGCTGCTGCCGGGGTCGGCGTTGCTGCTTTGGTCGTTGCCGTGGCCGGTGCCGGAGGCGGCGGTGTTGCGGGTGCTGTCGTTGCCGGCGCCGTCACTGCCGGGACGTTCGAGGCCGTGCCCGGAACTCCCGCCGGTGCGCCACCGGTCGAGGACTCCTCGGAATGTTCCTGGGTCAGGGCCGTCGGCGTCTTTGGATCGTAGACTTCCTGCGTGTCTTCGCTCGTGCCCAGGTCATACTCCACATGCACGCTGGCCCGCACGTGATCCACTCCCACCACCGGCTCGAGAGTATGAACCAGAGTCTTCGCCAGGTCCTCGTCGGGAGCGAACGCCCGCCCGCCCGCGCCATCCCGCCCATGCACCAGCGGCATGTTGCTGTCGGCGTCGACCACGGTCACATTTTCCGGACGCAGCCGGTCGACCGCGCTTGCCACCAGCTGCGGAATCGCCTGCTGGGCCTGGTCCGACAGCCGGCCCCCGCGGGTCTTGATAATGACCGCCGCTTTGGCTTCATGCTCCTGCTCGGTGAACAACGACTCCTGCGGCATCACCAGGTGCACGCGCACCGCTTCCACTTCACTCAACGTGGCCAGGGTGCGTTCCAGCTCGCCTTCGAGGGCGCGCTGGTAATTCACCTTTTCGGTGAAATCCGATCCTGCCCAGTTGGGCGTGTCGAACAGCTCAAATCCCAGGCGCGCGCTGCGCGGCAAACCCGCGGCCGCGGTCTCGAGGCGCGCGGCATCGAGCTTGTCTTCCGGGACCAGCAGGCTCGCACCGTCGGGTGAAATCTGGTGCGGAATGTTTTTCGCCGCCAGGCGCGCGCCCAGCGCCTGCGCGTCTTCGGGACGCAGTCCGGAATAAAGCGTCACATATTTCGGCTGTCCCAGCAGCACCACAAACACCCACAAAGTCGCGCCCACCAGAACCACGCCCCCAGCCAGCAGGAAGCGCTGCTGGAAGCTCAGTCCCTTGAGAAACTCTCCCAGCCGGTCAAGGACGTCGGCGAAGGATTGCGGCTTATTCTCGGCCATCGCTTTGCCTCAGTCAGAACTGCATGCGCGCAATCTCCTGATAGGCGGAAACGATCTTATTTCGAACCTGCATCATCAGCTGGAAAGAAAGATCCGCTTTCTCCACCGCGATCAGCGCGCTGTGCACGTCCGTTCCCGTGCCCGTCAGCACGCCCGCCACCTTCGACTCCGCTTGCGAGCTCAGCTCTCCCATCTCATCCATCGCGCCCCGCAGCGTGTCGGCAAACCCGCCGCCCGAGGCCGCCGGAAACTCAGCCGCCGCGCTGTCAATCTCAGCCGGAAGAATGCGCAAGGAAGAAATCGGGCTGCTCATACGTCGTCCTTTTTATCGCTTGTCATCCTGCCCGCAATCAACTACGTCAGAAACCACCCTAGCTCAGAATCTGCAACGATTCCTGGATCATGCTCTTCGCCGCCTGCACCGCTGCCGCATTCAGCTGATAGGCCCGCACCGCACTCAACAAATCCGCCATCTCCATTACCGGATTCACGTTCGGATAAGTCACATACCCGCTACCGTCGGCATCCGGATGCCCCGGCTCATATCGGCTCGGCATCGGCGACGGATCCGCCACCACCCGTTCCACCCGCACCCCGCCATCCGGCGTCCCTTTCCGCAAATGCGCCAGCAGCAGCGGAAACCGCGGCATCGGCATGGCGCGAAACACCAGCAGTTGCCGCCGGTATGCTCCACCCTCGGCGGTACGCGTCGTTTCCGCGTTCGCCATATTCGCCGCCACCACTTCGGCGCGCCAGCGCTCTGCCCCCAGCGCCGAGCCACTCACTTCGAGCATGCCAAACAGATTCATGACGATGTCGCTCCTCCCGAATTAATCGCCTGGGAAACCGTATGGAACTCGTCTTTCAACAGCTGCACTCCCAGGTTGAACTTCATCTGTGTCTCGGCCAGCAGCAGGCTCTCGCGCTCCACACTCACATTATTTCCGTCAGGACGCTCGAGCAATCCGCGCACCCGGCGCACGATCGGAGAATAGGTCTGCGCAGCAAAGGCCAGCGGAGTGTAGCCAGCGGAGGAAAGACTTCCCTCCTCGCCGCCGCTCGCCTGAACACTCGCCCGCGCCAGTTCGGCCCGAAAGTCGAGATCGCTGGTGCGAAAGCCCGGAGTATCGACATTCGCCAGATTCGAGGTGATCAGCTTCAGCCGGGCCACGTCCACATCGAGAAAGCGGCCCAGCGCTCCGACCATCGGGTCGTCAATCATTCCATGGTTAATCGTGGACATAACTGCTCCAGCTCGGCAGCCCGTAGCTGCGGACCTTATTCCGCACCGTGCGCAGGCTGATCCCGAGAAGTTCCGCGGCACGCGAGCGGTTTCCGCCCGTGGCCTCAAGCGTCATTTCCACCAACCGGCGCTCCATATCCCCGAGCGAGATTCCCGGCCGCAGGCAGTCGTCTCTTCCACGCTCTCCCGCCGCCGCATTTTCTTCGTCGCTCTCCTCCCACCCCGCTCCTTCAAGCGCCTCCACGCCGATCTCCGCACCCGTGGCCAGCGCCACGGCACGGCGCAAACAATTTGCCAGTTCGCGCACATTGCCCGGCCAGTCGTGGGCTTCGAGGCGCTCCATGAATTCGGCCGTCAGGCGCAGACTTCTCCCTCGCGGCCCATACAACCGCAGAAAATGCTCCGCCAGTTCCCCAACATCTTCCCGCCGTTCGCGCAGTGGAGGCAGCGTGAGTGGAATCACGTTCAGGCGATAGAACAGGTCGGCGCGAAATTTTCCCTCGCGCACCATCTCCGACAAAGTCCGGTTCGTGGTCGAGATGATGCGCACGTCAACCGGCACGCTGCGCGTATCACCCAGCCGGTCAAACTCCCGCTCCTGCAGCACGCGCAGCAGCTTCGGCTGCAGCCCGAGCGGCATCTCGCCCACCTCGTCGAGCAGCAGCGTACCCCGGTTGGCCAGTTCAAATCTTCCTGGTTTCGCCGCCGTCGCACCGGTAAAAGCTCCGCGGGCGTAGCCGAACAACTCGCTTTCCAGAAGAGTTTCGGGAAACGCGGAACAATTCACTGCCACAAAGGCATGATCGCGCCGCGCACTCAGCCGGTGAATCAGCCGCGCCACCAGTTCTTTTCCCGTGCCGCTCTCGGCTTCGATCAGCACATCAGCGCCGCTCGCCGCCGCCTGCCGCGCCCGATTGAGCGCCCGCAGCCAGCCCGGAGCATGCCCCGCCAATCCTTCCGCTGCTTCCGCCTGCGTCTTTGCTCTGGCCTGTGCCATGATCCGTTCCGCGGCCTGCTCCAGTTGCTCAAACGACACTGGCTTCACCAGATAATCGCAAGCTCCGCCTTTCATCGCAGTCACAGCATCGGGTACGTTGGCAAACGCGGTCAGTAAAATCACCGCCGTATGCGGAGCCAGCGTCCGCGCCTCGCGCATCACGCTGAACCCGTCCGCTCCCGGCATCCGAATGTCGGTCACCACCAGCGGATGCAGCACGCGGCGGAATTTCTCGAGCGCTTCGCCGGCGTTCGCCGCCGTGTCCACCCGCCAGTCCCGGCGCAGGAAGTGCGCCTCAAGCGCCGCCCGCATTCCAGCTTCATCGTCCACCACAAGAACTCGATTCATCCCGTCACTCCTCGTCGTCCCAACACTGTCATCCTGAGCGAGACGCTTTTTGTCTCGCGAAGGATCCGGGCGAGCCGCGCGATGTGTCGCGCTGCTTCTAATAAGTAACGCCGCGACACATTGATCGCGCGTTTGGCTCGCTTCCTCATTGAGCCTGAGCCACCACCAAACCCTCCCCTATGCGCTCTCCCCCAACGGAAACGTCAGCGTGAAACTTGCCCCCGCACCCGCCCGGTTCGCAGCCGTGAGCGATCCCCCGTGCTGCTCAACAATCTTTCGGCACACCGCCAGGCCGAGCCCCGGACTGCCGGCATGAGTGCTGAATCCCGGCTCAAATATTTTCGCTGCGTCCCCGGCGCCCACTCCGGGCCCCGTGTCGCTCACCGAAATCGCTGCTGCTGCCGCGTCTCCCTCGTAAATCCCATCTCTTGAGATCCGACGTCCTGAAATCTCCACCCAGCCCCCGCCCGGCATGGCCCGAAAGGCATTCAGCGCCAGATTCAACAGCACCTGCTCGAGGCGGTGACGGTCAGCCGCGAAGCACACTCCATGCAGCCGGTTGTGCAGCGACAACTCCACCCGCGCCTGCCGCGCCATCGGCACCAGAAATCCCGCCGCCCAGTCGAGCAACTGGCCAAGATCGGTCGACACACGTTCGGGAGCGGGCAGGCTATGAAAATGCAAAACATTGTTGACCGTCGCAGCCAGAGTGCGCAGTCCGGCCTGCACGTGCTCGACCCAGCGATGGCACTCGGGCGAAAGTCCCGCGTCGGCCAGCAGCCCGGCAAACAATTCCAGGCTGCCCAGCGGATTGCGGATCTCATGCGCCAGAATGGCTGACATCTCCGCCAGCGCCTGCTCGCGGCGCAGCTTATCCCGCTCCCGCACCAGGCGTTTCGCGTCGCTCACATCGCGCAGGATGAAGATCGAGACGCAATCCGCGCCATCCGGTTCAGTATCTTTTTCTTTCATCGCCGCATGCCTCACCGCGAGCCAGCGCTCGCCTCCGTTAACTTCGGTGAGGCATTGTTCCTGCTCGTCCGCGCCCGAGCGGGCGCGCTGCAACAGATCGCGCAATTCGGCGGGAATCGAAAGCAGGGATTGATCTGGCCCGTCCTCGAACTCGGGCGCTTCCACTGCGCCGAGCAGACGCCGGCCTGCGGGATTTAGCAGTGTGATCGCGCCGTCCGCCCTCGCCACTAGCACTCCGCAAGGAAGCCCCTCCAGAATGCGGTCCAGATGCTGCCGCATCCGGCGGTTTTCTTCAAGACTGCGCTCTAAGCCGGCGTTGCTCTGTTCCAGTTCGCCGCGCAGCCGCCCGACTTCAGAGCGCAGCATGCCATACGAGCGCTCGAGAGAATCCGCCGCCTCGGCAAACGAGCGAAACGCCTGCAGCAGAAACTGCTCACTCTCGCCCCGCGAACTTTCCCCAGCTCCGGCCAGCGCAATCGCAGCGTCGACTGGCAAGCTGGCGGGCATGGGCAAAGATGTCATAGCTGCAGGCAACATTTGCACGGCGATGGCCATGCGGGAGAGGGAGTAGCTAAGATTCTTCTCACATGGGCTCTTTGGGAAGGCCGCGCCACAGTCTGCGAGACAACAGCTTGTGAGATGGCCCACAAATGCGTGGAGTACCGTGGAAGAGCGGCGCTTCAGCGCCGCGTAAAGTCCAGCGCAGCACGGGCCTTAGCCCCTGAGAGAGCCAGGGCGCCCATCAACTTGCCCGCCCGGCGCACGCCAGCGGCCGGGCCGCCGAGGGAAACAGCGACTGCTGAAACGGAAAGTAAAGATGCTCGCCCAACACCGTGTCCCCATTCTCCACCAGTATCGAAGCCCGCTCCATCACGTGCTGCAATTCGCGCACGTTGCCTTTCCAGGGATGCGCTTCGAGAATGCGCACTGCCTCCGCACTCAAACGAGGGCAGGGACCACTCATCGCCGCTGCCATGCAGGCCAGAAAATGCTCAGCCAGGGGAACAATGTCGATACGGCGCTCGCTGAGCGGCGGCAGTTCCAGGGGAAAAGCCGACAGCCGGTAAAAGAGATCCTCGCGAAATTCCCCGCGGCCGGCGCGCCCCGCCAGATCCACATTGCTCGCCGCAATCACCCTTACATCCACGCGCGTCACCTCGGCCGTGCCCAGCCGCTGCACTTCTTTCTGTTCCAGAAAGCGCAACAGCTTGGCTTGCATGCCGAACGGCAACTCACTGACCTCGTCAAGAAAGAGCGTTCCCCCGTGCGCCGTCGGGATGCGTCCCACCTGCGCCTGCACCGCTCCGGTGAAGGCCCCGCGGGCATGGCCGAACAGCTCCGATTCAAGCAGCGCTTCCGGGATCGCGGCACAATTCACCGCCACGAACATCCTTCCCGCCCGCGGACTCAAGGCGTGCAGTGCCCGCGCAACAAGTTCCTTTCCGCTTCCCGTCGGACCTACGATCAACACGGTCGTTGTGCGCGGAGCGACTAGCTGCGCCAGCCGATAGACGCGCTGCATGGCGTCGCTGCGCCCAATCATGCCGGGCAGCGGCTCATATTCTTTTTCTTTCTGTTTTGCTTTTTCTCGCTCTCTCCACTGTTCCTCTTCAGGTTCCTGGTCTGCGCCAGCGTTCAGTGAACCTTCCTCTCGATCGGCTTCTCGATCCGTCTGAATCAGCTTCTCCTCATCGTCCCGGAATGTGTTGCTCGCGTCGAGCAGCACCACCTGAATTTCCGGAAATCGCCGCTCGATGGTGGCCATCAGTTCCTGGCTGTCCAGGTCCGGCAGGCGGCGGTCGAGCAAGACCATCTGCCAGTTTCCCTTCTCCAGTTTCATCAGAGCGTCGGCGCCTCCCAGCGCCTGTTCGACAGGCTCCCAGCGGCCGTTCAGCCGGTCCAGAGCCTGCTCGCGCACCGCCCGGCTGGGACTCGCGATCAGCACCCCGCCCGGCGACCGGGGGATGATCGGGAACTGTGTCATCGCGCTCATTTGGAATCTCCCTGGCCAGATTGACCCGTCAGCCGAATTGTCACGGTCTCCCGATTCTCGATTCGCTCGCGCATCCATTCCCCGCCGATCCGTTCCCAACCCGCCTGCGCCACCAGCAAGCCCAGTTCGGGCCGGGAGAATTCCGCCCGCGGCCGCGCCGCATGCCAGCGAACTCGAATCCAGCCCTCGGCCGGATCACCGCCCGTCTCGATCCGGACAGCACTGCCCCGTGCCGCCAGACTCAGCACCGATTCCAGGAAACGGAATGCGACGGTTCCGAGCCTTCGCCGTTCCGCCCTCACCGGCAACGGATATGAATAAGGATGAAGCGCGGCACTTTCGAGCGTCATGCGCACGCTCTTCTCCTCGGCCACCGGCCCCAGGCCGTCCGCCGCTTCCCGCAGAAGAACCTGCAACTCGGTCGTCTCCTGCGTTTCTGTTTCTTCTCTTTTTTCTTCTTGCTCTTGCCCCGCTTCCACCACTTCCCGAATCGCCTCAACCAAAGCGCGCATGCGCTCCGTGAGCTCGAGGCCCTCGCGCAGGCCCTGAACATACTGCTCCGGAGTTCGCACACTGGCCAGCGCCACTTCCATCGAACATTGCAGCCCGGTCAGCGGCTGGTTCAAGCCGTGCAGCAATTGCTCAAGTGGACGGCGCGCCCCGCCGCGCGGAGCCGAAGCCACCTCCGGCGCGGATTTCTCCTCCCCCGGAATCAGCCGGCGAATCAAACGTTCGATCACGCCGGCACTCCCGTGTCCCCGCCCAGCTCATAGCCCACGCCCCGCACCGTATGAATCAGCTTCCGCGGATGTCCATCGTCCACCTTGCGCCGCAGATAGTTGATATAAACATCCACCACATTCGTAGTTGTGTCGAAGGTGAGGTTCCAGACGTGCTCGATGATCATGGCGCGGGAGACTTGACGCCCGGCGTTGCGCATCAGGTATTCCAGCAGGGAGAATTCTTTTGAAGTCAGCTCGATGCGGCGGCCGGCGCGTTCGGCGCGGTGTTCGACGCGATCCAGTTGCAGATCTTCGACCACCAGCACGGATTCCGACGGCAGATGGCTGCGCCGCAGCAGCGCCCGGATGCGGGCCGAGAGTTCGCTGAAGGAAAATGGTTTCGGCAGATAGTCGTCGGCGCCGGTGTCCAGACATTGCACCCGGTCTTCGACGCGGCTGCGCTGGGTCAGCACCAGCACCGGTAGGCTTGGCCGCTTCAGACGCAGATGCCGCAACACGCTCACGCCATCGAGCTTCGGCAAGTTCAGATCGAGGATGACCAGGTCATAATCGAACTCGCTGCCCATGGCCCGCGCCTGCTCGCCATCTTCCACCACGTCGACCGCGTAGTGTTCCCCTACCAGCCCCTGGCGCACAAATCCGGCCAGAGCTGCATCATCTTCCGCAATCAGAATGCGCATAAGCGGCCCTTAATCACAGCCTGATTCTAGTTAGAGAAAGCTCAGTTGAAACCGAAAGTCGGGCGCACGAAGGTGAGTGTCTGCAGAAATGGGGCGTGGGTTCAAGATGGGAAAAGTCGGGAGCTACCGGAATCAGCTTGTCATCCTGAGGACCGCGGTTTGTGCGGGCCGAACGACCTCTGTACTCGCCGGCAGCGTCGGTGGTGCCGGCAAGGTGCACAGGTCCTTCGTAGGGAGTCCTCGGCTTCCGCCGAGGGCTCCGCTGCCTCAGGATGACAAGATTGCGGCGACCGGTGTAATCTTCGCAGGAGACAAAACGCTCCATGTGCTTCTCGGCCACAGCGAACTTCGTAGGCAGCGGTGTTCTAGGCGCCGTCGGTGTCGTTACCTTAACCCGCGTAAAGCACCGCCGCGAAATTCTCTTCGCCTCCCTGCCCGTGTTGTTCGCTATTCATCAGTTCATCGAAGGATTCGTCTGGCTCGGCCTCGATGGCATTCTCTCGCCCGCGGTCGCGCACGATATGGGTGCAGCCTTCATGCTCTATGCCCAGGGACTGCTTCCGTTCCTGCTCCCGCTCAGCGTGTTCCTTTTCGAGCCGACCGCGGACAGTCGCCAGCGCATGATTCCATTCCTCGTGCTCGGCGGAGGCACCACGCTCTACATCCTATGGGCGCTGACCGCGTTCCCAACGGAGATCTACATCAAGGCCAACACCATCGTCTACATGAATCAGGCGACCAACAACACAGCCGTTGGAGTGCTCTATGTGATCGCAACCTGCGGATCGTTATTCTTCTCAAAGATCAGGCCGATGATCATTTTTGGCGTGGCCAACCTGGTAATTCTCCTGGCAGTAATGGAGGTGAAACGCTACGCCTTCACTTCACTCTGGTGCGCCTACGCCGCGGTCGCAAGCGTGATTATCCTCGCCTACTTCTGGAAAAGCCACGCCAGCCGCCCGTTCGCCTACGCGTAGCCAGCTCGCCTCGAAGCTTCATATTAGGAGAAACAAATGAGAACTAAATTAGCCCTCACCCTGCTCTGCATTCTGTCAGCGCCCTGCGCCCTGGCCCAAACAACAGCGACTACGAAGGACGGGTTCATAAAAACTTCTGATGGCGTCCGCATCCACTACCTCGAAGCGGGCAGCGGACGCCCCATCGTCTTCATTCCGGGCTGGACCATGCCGGCATGGATCTGGCAAAAGCAGATCTACGAGTTCTCGAAGCGCTATCGTGTCATCGCCGTCGATCCGCGTTCCCAGGGTGAGAGCGACAAACCGAACTACGGACACCTGCCCGAAACCCGCTCTCGCGACTACAAAGAGCTGGTCGATCAACTCGGCCTGAAGCAGCCGGTGCTGGTCGGCTGGTCGATGGGGTGCGGCGAGCTGATCAAATATGCTGAACAGTTCGGCACCGATAATGTTGGCGGTTTAGTGTTGGTCGATGGCTTTCTCACCGACAAGCCCAGCCCGGAAATGTTCGTCGGCATCTCGGGATGGATGAACCAACTCCAAGAGGATCGCCAGAAGCAAGCCGACGGTTTTGTCCGCAGCATGTACAAGAAGCCGCAGCCCGAGGATTACCTGAAGCGCGTCATCGACGCCTCCGTCCAGGTCCCAGCCGACACTGCCGTAGTGCTCATCTACGACATGCTCGCCGTAAAGGATTTCTCAGCCGGCCTCGAGAGAGTGAAGACCGCTCGCCCGCTGCTCTTCATGTACCAGCCCGAATCGCAACCCAGCGCCGACTACCTGAAATCAAAACTTGGCGACAAGGTACAACTCGAGCGCTTCGACGGCGATGGCCACGCGCTGTTCGTCGATGATCCGGAGAAATTCAACCGGGTGCTGGAAGAATATCTGCAAAGCCCGCATAAATAATTGCCCGGACGAGGCGTGCAGTCCAGCCACCCCATGTCATCCTGAAGCCCGCGGTTTGTGCGGGCTGAAGGACCTATGTACTGGCCGGCAGCGCCCGACGCCGCTGCATTGGCGCTGTAGCAAAGTACACAGGTCCTTCGTTGGGAGTCCCCGGCTATCGCCGGGGACTACGCTGTCTCAGGATGACAAGGAGGAAAGGATGTTCATTCGTCACAGACTTGGTCCCTGGGTTCTTGCCATCCTGAGGCTCTATGCTTCCGCGGTCGCAGAAAACGTACTTCGTCTACATCATGACGAATCGTTCGAAAACTCTTTACACGGGCGTCACGAACAGTCTCGTACGCAGAGTGCGCGAGCACAAACTCGGGATCGGCTCGGGCTTTGCTGCGAAATACAAGCTCGACCGGCTGGCGTATTTCGAACGCTTTGACGATGTGCGCAACGCTATCGAGCGTGAAAAGCGAATCAAGGGCTGGCTGCGGATCAAGAAGATTGCGCTGATCATTTCTGTAAATCCTGAGTGGAGGGACTTGAGCGCGGAGTGGTACCAGCGTCACCAGTATCAGCCAGAGAAAGCGTCGTAACCCAACGGCCTTGTCATCCTGAAGCCCGCGGGTTTTGCGGGCTGAAGGACCCATGTACTGGCCGACAGCGCCACAGAGACCTGCATCGTCGACGCCGCCGGCAGCTTGCATAGGTCCTTCGTTGGTAGTCCCCGGCTATCGCCGGGGACTACGCTGCCTCAGGATGACAAAGCCTACTTGCCTCGCAGCAGCTTCCACGCTTCACGGTAAACCTCATACTTATAGCGGTCCGGCCGCACACGCCGAACCGGATATAGCATCAGCTCAGTGCCCTTCTTTTTCAGGACAGCAGCCGCCGGGATGATGTACCACATATCCTCCGGGATTACATATGCCGCGAAAAAATCGACCTGCCGCCTCGTATACCGCTTGCTTCTTTGGTTGGAGCTGAATCCGCAGAGATACCCGTTACCCTTCCTGAAGCTAGTCGACTTCACCTGCACCCTTAGAAAACGCCTCCCGTGTTCCACCCCTACGTCGTAAGGACCCGAATCTCCCCAGGGCTTCGAGACCTTGAATCGTTTGCGCACCGCCCGCGCCATGAATTGCAACTCCACCCATTCGCCCCGCTCCTTGAAGTTCCTGAATCCATTGCACTTCGCCATACCCGCACTCCCCGTTTTGCCCAAAAGAAAAGGCGCAGCCCGTGGGCTGCGCCTCGTTTTTCTGAATTTTACCCTATACTTTCAGTATATCAATTTGAATAGGGAGATTGAGTCATGTTTCCTGGAATTATATGTCCGTTAGTGTGAGCGACTTAGGCTCGATCGTGTAGTTTTTGCCTATTGACAAGTCTTTGGCAGCGACCAGCAGCAAGGCTGACTCGAAGCTCGCAGTACTGTCATCCTGAGGCCCGCGGTTTTTGCGGGCCGAAGGACCTCTGCACTTGCCGGCAGCGCCTCATCCGCCGCGGCTTGCACGGGTCCTTCGTTGGGAGTCCCCGGCTATCGCCGGGGACTCCGCTGCCTCAGGATGACAAACGCCGAACCCGCCCGGTCAATTACTTCCATCCCGCACCCCAGCGATAATATAGAGAAATAATCCGCAGAACCTCTGCGAGCCTGAGGACGTTTCCCATTAGAGCCGGGATCAAATTTCGATGAAGTCGCTGCTCATACCCGGCATCTGTCTGGCTGCGGTTGCGGTTCTGCTGCACACCGGCCTGGTCACCCCCAGCGTCTCGCTCATCACCTACGCCTTCTACACCGCGGCGATCGCGGGCCTGCTGCTGGCCTGGCGATTTCATTCCAGCCGCATTTTCTTCGCCCTGCTGGTCGTGTTCCTGGCCCAGGAAGCAATCTCCTACTTCTCTTCTTTAGTTCCTTCGGGTTTATCTGCTTCAGGTTCATTTGCTTCGGGCCACGTCGCAACCGGCAGCGCCGGAAGCATGGCGCTCGCCGCCGTGGGTCTGCTCTTGCCGCTCAACTTCGTTCTGCTCTCCCTTCACAAAGAACGGGGATTCAGTTTTTCGAGCATCGCGCCTCCTACCTTATTACTGTTCGTTCAATCCGTGATTGTAGGCGTGCTCTGCCGGCCTCAGCCGTTGGTAGCGGCGGCGCGCGCGCTGCATCATCCTGTGGTGACGGCTCCGTTGCCGTTCGCCACGGTGCTGGCTTTCGCGGCTGCGGCGGTGTTGTTGCTGACGCGCTTTCTGCTATTGCGCAAACCCGCGGAGAGCGGGCTGTTGTGGGCGCTGGCCGGTTGCTTTCTCGCGCTTTATTTTGGAGGCGTGGGACGAATCCCTACCGCGTATTTCGCCGCCGCCGCGTTCATCCTGGCAGGCGCGGTCGTAGAAACGTCTTACATGCTCGCCTATCACGACGAACTCACGACGCTGCCTTCCCGACGTGCTTTTCACGATGCCTTGCTTCGACTGCAGCCACCTTATTCCATCGCCATGGTCGACATCGATCATTTCAAACGCTGCAACGACACCTACGGGCACGACACCGGAGACCAGGTGCTGCGCATGGTTGCCTCGCGGCTGGCGAGGGTCTCGGGCGGAGGCCAAGCCTACCGTTGCGGCGGAGAAGAATTTGCCATTCTATTTCCCGAAAAGAGCACCGTCGAGATCATGGAGCATCTGGAAAAGCTGCGCGCCGACATTGAAGCCAGCACGCTTCGCCTGCGGGGACCGGAACGTCGCCAGGAGGCGCGCGGACCCGACCGCCGCAACCAGCGCGCCCGCGGACGCGCTCGAACCGGCAACGCCATCCGCCAACTGGCGCGGACTGCACCGTCTGACGAACTCTCGGTGACGGCAAGCATCGGAGTAGCCAGTTCGAGGGGAGCAAATCCTTCGGCGGAAGAAGTGATCCAGGCAGCGGATAGAGCGCTCTACCGCGCGAAAGCCGCGGGACGTAATCGGATTGAAACCGCGTCTGCTGGCCGTCGCCGTGTGCGCAGCAAAACGGCTGGCATCGCGTGAACTGCAGGGCAAATGAAGAAACGTGCGGCCCGGATCGCCACTTCAAGGCGGGAGCAGGTGACGCCCCGGGCTCGTACGTTTTCGCAAGCACCACAGGCCGTGCGGTCAGCCCGTAGTTGTAGGAGGCACAGAAGTTTTCCGTCCATTGCCGGCGCAGGTCGGACACTTCGACCGGATGAATGCAACGCCCTCGGATTTACCCTTAATATCCACGGGCTTGGCCACATATCCGGTACCGCCGCAGCGCGGGCAGCTTTTCGGATCCACTCCTCCCCCTCAGTTGCTGAGAGTTTTTCATCAATTTGCGGGGGCGGTGCGACAAAGTTAATCCTGTTACGAAACCCGAACAGACTAGGATGTCTCCGGCGGCCGATTGTGAGAGGAACAAACTCTCGAGAATCGAAATCAGAAAAT
>JBAWCJ010000150.1:0-7770 GCA_049590215.1 Candidatus Sulfotelmatobacter sp.
CGGCCCGAAGGCGGGGAAAAGAAACAAACGATGCGACAGCAGGACGGCCGAGACAACCCCACCGACATAGAAGAAGATTTGCGCCGGCAACAGAATGCGGGTCAAGTGGACGGTCAGATCCACCTGCGCCGGCGAGAAACCATGAAACATCCAGCGCACAAATTGCGGAGTAAATATTTCCGTAAGAATGGTGCCGCCAATCAGCACCGTAGTCATCACCGTGATGACGATGGAAAAAGTTTTTTGCGCGTCGCCTTCGCGCTTCTCCGCCAGAAACCGCGTATAGATGGAGATGAATGTGATCGAAGCCGCGCCCCCGGCCACGATGTAGTTGAGCCAGTCCGGCAGGGTGAAGGCGGCAACGTAGGCGTCGGTCTGCGGTCCGGCGCCAAAAGCGTAGGCAATATATGCCTCGCGGACGTAGCCAATCACCCGCGACAGCATCACCGCCGACATCAGCAGCAGCGTGGCCGAAAAAGCCGTGTGCTGGTGCGAAGGGCGGAAAAACCGTAGAAGTCTGTTCATGGGCCGCAGATTTATGCTGCTATTGTCATTCCGAACAAGCGTTTTTTGCGCCGTGAGGAATCTGGGCGAGCCGCGCGAAGCGTCGCGCTCTTTGCGACGCAATAATTGCGCGTTTGGCTCGCATCCTTATCGTGCGCGGGACGCGAATTTCCTTCAAAGCCTACCAGAGGGTCGCGCCCGCGACCGAGTTTATCGTTTGAATCAGACTGCGATGGTTCCTTTATTGACACTGGAGCGGACAAAATCGATCTGCCCAAGAAAAAGCCGCTCCAGCAAAAGGCGTCCGGCAGATGATCTCCCGCTCTAACGATCGGCGTATGAAAGAGTTCCCGATTGACATCGAGTTGATCTCCATTTGATCCCCAGTGCATTGCCGCCGCATGCCGCCCGAGTCAAAGTGGCTTCCCGGAGGCAGACATGGCGACCCGATTCTCACCAAGCCCCGGTTCTCAAACCATGACCGAATTTTGTGAGCAAGTGAACCCACGCGTGCTTCTGGAAATGAGGAGCGTGCGGCCGTTCCCTGAAATGCGGCGAGTGCAGGAAAGCTGGGTGGCGGCGCATGAAAAACGCGCTCTCCTCTGGCTGGCGGCGCGCACGCCGCGACGGATCGGCCCCGACCATCTCACCGGGTTGGGACTGGCGGCGCAGCTCGGGGCGGGCGCGTGTTACTGGCTCGCGGCCGCGCATCAGTATGCACTGCTCGGAGTGATCGCCTGCGTCGCACTGAACTGGCTCGGAGATTCACTCGACGGAACGCTAGCCCGCGCACGGCAACAGTTACGTCCGCGGTATGGTTTTTACCTCGATCACATGGTCGATAGCTTCGGCGCTCTGGCTCTGATGGGCGGCCTGGCCTTGTCTGGTTACATACATCCCTGGATCGCTACTGGTTTGCTCGTCGCCTTCCTGATGCTCTCGATCCAGTCGTATCTGGCGACGCACGCGCTCGGCGAGTTTCGTCTGTCCTTCTGGCGCTTCGGTCCAACCGAACTGCGCATCTTGCTGGCAGTGGGCAACCTGGCGCTGTTGTGGAAGCCACAAGTCCATTTTCTAGGCGGATATTACAAGCTCTTCGACTTGGGAGGAACCATCGGCCTGGCTGGAATGGCGCTGATGGTCTTCTTCTTCACCGCACAAAACACCGCGCGGCTTTATCGCGAGGAAAGGGTCTGTGGAGAGACCCTCACCGAAATGAAGGCCGCCCAACAGAGCACCGCCAAGTGAGACCCCCAGCGCGAGACAACCCACGGGCGATCGTACGCGTCCTCCACCGCTGGTTGAAGTTCAACCTCGTAGGCGCACTAGGAATCGCAGTGCAACTCACTGTTCTGCTCGGCTTGAAGAGCGGATTCCATCTCAACTATCTACTCGCCACAGCGTTAGCGGTAGAAACGGCGGTCGTCCACAATTTTCTTTGGCACGAACGTTACACCTGGGCAGACCGGGTGCACCCGTCATGGCGAAAGTCGCTGCCGCGGCTCCTGCGTTTCAATCTGGCCGCCGGAGGAGTTTCCATCGTCGGCAATCTGGCATTGATGAAGCTCTTGGTCGGCCTGGGCCACATGAACTACTTGATCGCGAACGCGATCGCCATCGCGTCCTGCTCGTTGCTGAACTTCCTGGCGAGCGAGGAGTGGATCTTTGAGGTTAAAGCAGACAGTGACCAAGGAGAGCTTGCCGTGCCGCCCGAATGATTCCATACTCGAACCATGCCGGGGCGGAGCGCAACCAAATGGCTGCTCGTGTTTGCGCTCGAAGCTTTGTGCGTGATGCATTCTCCAGCGCAGACCGCATCGCCTTCTTCACCTCACCCCGCCGCCGCTCAGAAGCTCACGGTCACTGTCACCGATGAAAATGGACTGGCCGTCAGCGCCGCCCGTGTTGAGCTGCAACCGCCTCCGCCTGCGCTCGCACTGCGCTGTAGCACTGACTTCGCCGGACATTGCGAATTCACCGGCTTGTCCCCTGCAACCTGCGAACTGCGCGTCGAAAAATCCGGCTTCTATGCGGCCATTCAGCCCGACGTCCAAGTCGGCTTCACCGCCAATGTAGATGTGACTCTTTCCCTTCAGCGCGAGGCGCGCGAAGTTGTGAACGTAGTCGAATCCCCGCCGGCCATCGACCCCGCGCAAATTTCCGCCAAAGAAGAACTCAGCGGCGAGGAACTTCTCGACATTCCCTACCCCGATCCGCACGACTATCGCAATGCCCTGATCTTCATGCCCGGAGTCACTCCCGACGCCTACGGCCAGCCGCACGTAGCCGGCGCCGAGAGCTACCAGACGCTGCTGGTCCTCGACGGTTTCAACGTGACCCAGCCCACCAGCGGAGCGCTCGTAGTGCAGACCAGCATCGATTCCTTTCGCTCCGTCGCAGTCACCCCCAGCCGCGAACCGGCCGAGTTCGGCAAAGGTTCCGGCGGCGTGATGGCTCTGAACACCCGCATGGGCAACGATCACTTCCGCTTCCTCGCCACCGACTTCATTCCCGCGCCGCAGGACGTCAAAGGCATCTCCCTCGCCAACTGGACGCCCATCTATACGATGTCCGGCCCCATTCGCAAAGGTAACATGTGGTTCTTCGATGCGCTCGACGGCGAGTACGACAACTACATCACCAAGCAACTCCCCGACGGTTCCGATTTCGATCACGTCTGGCGCATCGACAACCTGATCAAGCTGCAATCGAACCTCACCACCCGCAACATAGTGACGGCCAGTTTCCTGTCCGATTACTTTCACGATCCCAACGCTGGGATGTGGGCTCTGATGCCTCCGCAAACCACTCCCAGCGAGGCCGAAACCGCCTACCTCGGCTCACTCAAAGATCAATATTATTTCCGCGGCGGCGCCCTGCTCGAAACCGGAATCGGCGGAGACCAGTACAACCTGACTCTCACTCCGCATGGAGACGCGGGTTACATCGAGACCATCCTGGCGACCGGCGGCAACTACTATCTGCACGAGGACTCTTCCGCCCGCCGTCTGCAGGCTCTGGCGAACCTCTACCTTCCGCCGCAGCAGTGGCATGGCCGCCACGACATCAAGTTGGGTACAGACCTCGACCGCCTGAACTACGACGGGCAGTTCCTCCGCCAGCCGATCTCGTTTCTGCAAGTCGAGCCGCCGCCGGGGCAATCGCCCGAGCCCTGTCCCACCGATGCGAACGGTCTTCCCATCGTGCCCGAGCCGACCTGCGCGCGTTATTCCATTTTCTCCGGCGGCCACTACTCCACGATTTACAACAACGAAGCCAGCGCCTACGCCGAGGATCGCTGGCTCATCACCAATCGTCTGCTCATCGAGCCGGGCGTGCGTTTCGATTGGGATGAAATCGTTCGCACCCCGTTGTTCTCTCCGCGCCTCGCCGGAACTTACATCTTCGACGACGAAAGCAATACCAAGCTCTCGGCAGGAATTGGGATCACCTACGATGCCACCAGCCTGGGCCTGATTCACCAAGCCCAAGACGGACAGAGGGTCGATTACTTTTTCGATTCGAACGGATGCCCGCTGGAAGCGAGCGGCGTCAGCGTTCCGTGCGGGCTACCGTGGACGCCGGAACCCGCGCCCATTCCCTTGCCCACCAACTTCGTCGTCAACCGCAACACATTAGCGGCTCCGCGCTATCTGAACTGGAGCATCGCTCTCGAGAAAAAACTGCCGCAGGCCATCTTTCTGAAACTGGAGTTCATCCAGAAGCGCGGCGTCCACGGCTTTGCCTATAACGCCCTGAATGGCTCGGTAGACGGAAACTTCTTCCTCGAGAACCAGCGCGATGACCGCTACGACGCTTTCACGGTCAGCCTGCGCCATCGCTTTCGCCAGCGCTACGAGATCTTCGGCGCCTACACTCGCTCCCGCGCGCGCACCAACCAGGTCTTCGACTTCAGTGTGGATCTTCCCGTACTCAGCCAGCAGTTGCCCGGCCCATTCCCCTGGGATACGCCCAACCGTTTCGTGGGATACGGTGTGGTACCGTTCTTCAAGCTGCCCATCGTCCACAAAGTCGATCTGGTTTATTCCGCCGAAGCGCGCACCGGCCTGCCCGTCAACGCCACGTTAGAGACGGGAGAAATTTATGCCCCCGATCCTCCCGGAACTTTTCGTTTTCCCACGTACTACACCGTAAACCTGGAGCTCGAGAAACGCATCCATTTCTTCGGACGCCGCTGGGCAGTGCGCGCCGGCTTCGACAACATCACCAATCATCCCGACCCCCTGCTCTCCAACGGCATTATTAATCCGCCGACCCAGCCGGCTCCCATCTTCATCGACGGCAACGGGCGTGCCCTCGATGGACGCATCCAATACCTGGGCAAAGAGTGATTTGCGAACTTTTTTTGAAATCAGATTCTTAAATCCTTACCACAACCTTGCCGTAATTCTTGCCTTCCTGCAGCAGCTTATAAGCCTCGGCCGCATGCTCGAGCGGAAACACCTGGCCAATCACCGGAGCCAGCTTGCGTTGTGCGATCCATTCTGAAAGTTGCTTCCACGCCGGTTCCATCACGTCGCGCTTCTGCGATAAATAAGTCAGCCACAGCCCTTGCAGGCTGGCGGATTTGGCATACAAAGCCCGCACATCAAGTTGCGGAGGCTTGCCGGTCGCGGTGCCGTATTGGATAACGCGTCCGAAGTCGCGCAGGCAGCGCAGGCTTTTCGCAGTGTGCTCCCCGCCCAGCATTTCGAAAACCGCGTCCACGCCTTCGCCGTGCGTCAGGTTCTTTACCACTTCTTCATAGTCGTGCCGTTTGTAGTTGATGCCATGCTGCAGGCCAAGTTCCTTTACTCGGGCCAGCTTCTCATCAGTCGATGAAGTCCCGTACATTTCGACGCCCAGAATGCGGCCGATCTGCACCGCCGCCGTGCCCACGCCTCCGGCAACGGCATGGATCAGCAGGCGATGAGTCTTGCCCGCAACCGGCGCCTCCGTCATCCCTGCCTGCCAGTAGCCGAGGTACGCAGTGAAATAGTTGACCGGGAAAGCGGCGGCTTGTTCATCGGTCCAGTGCTCAGGGACGGGCCACAGCGCGTTCGCGTTGGCAGCGACCCTCTCGGCGAACGCAGCCCACTGAATGTAGCCCATGACGCGGCGTCCGCTGCTCACTTCCACGCCGGCGAATTCGCGGCCGGCAATCAGCGGCGGCGCGGGCGTTCCCGGGTAGCCGCCTTGTGCCGTCATGAAGTCAGCAAAATTCACGCCTCCAGCAGCCACGCGGACCAGCGTTTGTCCCAGCTTCAGCGCAGGTTCTGCGACGTCTTGGATGGCTAGTGAATCCGGGCCAGACAACCTTGTGATCACTAAGGCTTTCATGCAGGAAGTCTAGCAGCGAAGCGGTCACTCCGTGATGCCGACGAGAGCATACTTCCTGGTTTTCTGATCGGGGAAGATGATCTCGTAGTTTCCATAAACGTCGTAGGTGTGAACGTCCTTCACTTTGAGCGGCAACGTCTTGGCTTTGTAGTCGCCGGGTAGCAAGAGGGAGTTCTCAACATCGATGCCCTCCAGTTCACACTTTTTCCCATCGAGAAGGACCTTCAGCCGGATCGCGCCTCGGCTATTCACGTGCGACGAACTGACGTGGACGTTGATCGTGTAGTCGGCCGGGTTGGGTTCCGAGCCCGCCCAGACCAGCGCGGAGCACAGCAGCAGGACAACGAATGCTATCTTCTTCATAGTTCTCTCATTTCTGTTCTCAGGCTTCCACATGCTACAAAGCCGACTCAGGTTCAAAAGTTGTGAAACAACCGTCCAAATGACAATACTTTACTGGGGGCGGGGTCCGAACTTACATCTCCCACGGTTCCCACTTGCGGGTACTGACCCAGCGTACGTCCAGTTTCTTCGTTGACCATTTGCCCTCAGGTATATACTTTCGGCGTAGCTTTAACGAAGTTTCCCGGCTGCGCCTCCGAGGGCCGGGACGGGGCGTACATTCATTCCCCTAATTCTTGCGCGCCCCGCATGCCGATTTGCCGATTCCCGTCCGAGGCGGCGAGGAAATGGCACCGGTGCATCGCGCCAGATGTGTAGCGGAGCTGCATCCGGGGGAGGTCATACTGTGGATTTGATTCTGGTACGTCTTCTTTTTGTCATAGTAGTTGCGGCCACCTGTTACGTTATTGCCCCCTTCGGCTTGCCGCGCAACCTGGATGCCGGAATCGGCGCTCTGGTCGGCGCGGGAATCATTTTGTTCGAATGGAAGCTGCGGGCAGTCAGCCTGAAGCGGCTGATCGGCGCGGCCATTGGGAGCCTCCTCGGCATTTGCGGCGCCTACCTGTTTGCGCTGGTGATTCGCAGCAGCGTGCCCGCGGGCAATACCCAGAGCTTCCTGCAAATCCTGGTGATGCTGCTGATGGCCTACGTGGGACTGATCGTGGGCGCCAGCAAGGGTGACTTGCTGAACTTAGCGGCTCTGGGCGGCGTTTTTGGCGGCGAGAAGCAAGGCAAGAAGAGTTACAAAATCCTCGACACCAGCGTCATCATCGACGGCCGCATCGCCGACATTGCCGAAACCGGCTTCCTCGACGGCATCATCGTTACACCGCAGTTCGTGTTGCGCGAGCTGCAACTCGTGGCCGACTCCGCCGATTCGCTCAAGCGCAACCGCGGCCGCCGCGGCCTTGACGTTCTGCAGCGCCTGCAGAAAATGGCCACGCTGTCGATCCAGATTGTGGAAGATGACTTCCCAGCTGTCCGCGAAGTCGATCTCAAGCTGATCGAACTGGCCAAAGTCTACGAAGGCAAGATCATCACCAACGACTTCAACCTGAACAAAGTGGCGCAGCTGCAGGGTGTCGAAGTGCTGAACATCAACGAGTTGGCCAACTCGCTCAAGCCCATCGTGCTGCCCGGCGAGATCATGAAGGTCTTCATCCTGAAAGAAGGCAAGGAATACAACCAAGGCGTCGCCTATCTCGACGACGGAACCATGGTTGTCGTGGACAACGCGCGGAAGATGATCGGCAAAACCATCGACGTATCGGTCACATCCGTGCTGCAGACGACAGCAGGAAAAATGATCTTCGGCAAGTGGGACGAACGCGCCTTTGCCCGCACCAGCGGCGTGACCCAGCCCGTAGTGCCGGCAATCCCAACTGCGCCAGGGCCGCCGGCGGTGATCCCGAACACGCTCGTCGAGACCAAGCCGCAGCCGTAAGAGACCGCGGCAGCCAGCAATCTACCGCCGAGCACGCAGAGGGCGCCGAGAGAAGTCTAGCAAAACCCTTAGGATAGCCT
>JBAWCJ010000151.1:0-6411 GCA_049590215.1 Candidatus Sulfotelmatobacter sp.
CTCGGGAGCAGATCAAGCAGGAAAAATCGCTGAACATGGCCATGGCTCATATAGCGGCGGCTTTGGACAGCCTGAACGACTCTCACACCTTTCTCATCCCGCCTCGCCGTCCGTACATCCTCGACCACGGCTGGACCATCGAAATGATCGGCGAGAAGTGCTTTGTCACGCGGGTTCGAGCGAGCGGGGATGCTGACACTCATGGCGTCAAGCCGGGGGATCAGGTGCTTGCCATCAATGGCTACCGCATCGGCCGCGCCGACCTTCACAAGATCGAGTACGCATTTAATGTTCTGCGTCCCCTGCCTCAACTGACCGTCACTCTGCGCAATCCGCAGGGAGAGGAACGCAAAGTTGGCCTTGAAGCCACATTCCGACAGCGAGTCCACATGCAGGACCTGGATGCGAATACTATTCAGAACGAATGGCTTGAGGAGGAGGATTGGATCGCCGAACAGCGCATCCGAACTGTCGAATACGGCGACGATCTGCTGATCGCAAAGCTGCCGTCGTTTATGTTTGATCAAGCGGAAGCCGATAAGCTGATATCCGCGAGTCGCAAGCATAAGGCCCTGATTCTCGACCTTCGCCAAAATCCTGGCGGCTCTGTGGAAACGCTGAAGGCGGTGGTCGGCGGCCTCTTCGATCGCGATGTCAAAATCTGCGACCGCGTCGGCCGCGACGCGAGTAAGCCTATTCTTGCCAAATCAAATCACCACCACTTTGACGGCAAGCTCTTCGTCCTGATTGACAGCAAGTCAGCTTCGGCGTCTGAACTGTTGGCGCGCGTCGTCCAGCTCGAGAAGCGGGGAGTCGTCATGGGCGACCGCAGTTCGGGAAGCGTTATGGAAGCCAGGATGTTCTCATACAGCGCCGGCGTCGACATGCTCATGTTCTACGGCGCATCTATTACCGATGCCAACCTGATCATGGCCGATGGGCAGAGCCTGGAACATGTCGGGGTCACTCCTGACGAAATTGTCGTCGCTAGCGCTGCCGATTTGGCGAGCGACCGCGATCCAGTCTTGGTTCACGCTGCAGAAATAGCGGGTGTGAAAATTACTCCAGAAGACGCCGGCAAAATTTTCCCCTACCAGTGGCCGAAAGACAAGTAAGAGGCTATCGAGGCGTCGAGGGTCTCTAGCAAGCTACGGAATTCGATGTATTGCCGACGACAATTGCGTCGCCTAGAATCGCGGCTAGAAAGTTGGATTGGCGGTCATGGGTTAGCGTCAGGCAGACGTTCCGACCCTCACGACCACAGTCTTGCCGGTCGAGGCAAGAGCGAGTCTGCAATCTTTCCCATGTTCATTTAGGCCGAGGTTCGCGAAGAAATGCTAAACTCCTCAGATCAAGCTTCTCCTTAGATCACGCTTCTCCTTTTCCTATGAAGCTACGCGACAAATGGGAACCCCAGCGTTACGAGCAGCGATTGCAGGCGCTTCGCTGGGAACGGAAGACCGAAGCGAAACAGGCAGAGCGTTTGTGCGCGCTCCTCGCGAAAAAAGTACGTTCCATCAAATCCAAAGCGGCGGCCGTCAGGGTCGCTTAGTTATTCTTTGCCTCCCAGCTGAATCTGAATTCCGCTGTTTGCTCCTCCGCAGCGCTTGCCGGCGGGCATCCAACTTTTCGATAAGCTGATCTACCAGCTCTGACAGCCGCCGCGGGTCGGGTTCATCGGCCGCCAATTTGCAGAGCTTTCGCCATTCTTCTTCTTTTTCTTTCTTAATCGTCATGCAGGTACTAAGGCAAGCACATTGCCAAATCGAAAGGGAAGGCCCGCACCGAATACGGTCCTCCAAATCGATCACAGCGCAAGACTTATGCTGGTACCCTGAGAGGGCAAGAGTGCGGGCAGTACGAAGATATTGCACGGAAGCATAAAGCATCGGACAGCTGAAGAGTTGTTTCGACGAACCTCCAACCTTTGCAGTGTTTCGATGTAGGGATCAGGGATCTACTGTATCGAACGGAATAATCAACCGGGTTAAAATTTCGGGTGCCTTCTTCAAGCGATTCCCGCATTGAAGAGCTTTGCTCAAGGATTAAAGTCCTCTGTCGCGAGCCGTTTTCTCCCTCCAGCGAATTGGAGCTTAGAAGGCTTGCCCGACAGCTGCGTGTTGCCATCAGTCAGCACGTGGCCACGGCGAAATCTTCCCTGACCGCAAAGAAGGCGGCCATCGTCCGGCGCGACTTAGGCGACGAGTAGTCTCTGCGAATGTTCCCCGTGCTCACCTGCGGGAGGCGATCGCTGTTGCAAGCGGCGATACTGAGGATCGTTGTGCGTCGGTTTACGGTTTCACCAACTCAATAGAAAGCAAGTGAGCTTTTAACGCTAGATTGTGTGCGCCCTCCAGGTCTCCGGCGGCGGCTGCGGCCTTTGACTGCGCCATAAACTCGCGGATCTGATTCACCATCTCCCGTCGGCTGGAGTTGAGCTGAAGTCCTGTGGCTTTCTTCAGATTCTCTTCGGTTGCAGCCCTGAGTTGGTTGGTCGAGGACTTGTCGGAGGCCTGTTCCGCCGGCGTGTCCCCAGTAAGTTGGACCTTGGGCTCGCTTGATCCTCCGTTGCGGACGACTTTCTTGGGCGGTGGGCAAGGTTTTAACGCTGCCACGTTTGCATTCCTTGTATCAGCATCGGCTGGCCCGGCGGTGGTCGATGCAGGTGTGTCCGATGACGCCCCGACTGAGTTCGCTGGATCGGCCGGTTTGCCTAGTGTGGTGTTCAGTGCAGTCGGGGCGTTCGAGCAGTTGGGAGGAATCGTTTTCTTACGGCGGGGGCGAGCCGGAGTCGGCTTGGTTTGACTGGGAGAGTTCGGGGGAGCCTTCGGCGCCTGCGCGGGCTGGGTGCTTTGTGATGGTGGCGTCTGCGCTTGAGACAGGGAATTACCATGGTTCTGAGATGAGTCTGACGACGCCGTCGCGGGCGGCTGGCCTGCGGTTTGCAGCACAGATCCGCGGAGCGCTGGCGGTAACCAAGCCGCGCTCCACAGAGATAACCCGAGCATTAAGGCCAGAATCATATTCAATCCGAACCGGTAGAGTGGGCGGCAGTCTCCTCCTGTTGGCGCAGGCTCGATGTCGCTAGAGGCAGGCGAAAGCGGAACGTTGTCCCCTCACCCTCCGTCGATTCAAATTCCACCGATCCGTAATGCCACTGCAGAATCTGGTAAGTCTGGGCCAGGCCGATGCCGTTCCCGTCTTTCTTGGTGGTGAAGTAAAGCTCGAAAATCTTGTCCTGCACGTCTTGAGCGATGCCCAGGCCTCGGTCGCAGATTTCGGCGATAGCGGCGTGATCGTCGCGTCGCGCCGAGATCGTGAGGTCGCCCCCGCGAGGCATGGCCTGGATGCCGTTCAGCACGACGTTGAGCAGGGCCTGCTTCATAAAGTCGAGGTCGGCCTTGACGGAAAGCGGCTCCGCCGGCATGTCGCGCTGGATGGTGACGCCATGCTGCTCCGCGTCAGGAGTGGCGAGCAGTGCGACTTCTTCGAGCACTCGGCGGAAATCCACTTCAACCAGATGCAGTTCGCGAGCCCGCATGAAGTCGACGAGAGTCTGCACCACCCGGTCGAGGCGGTGAATTTCGTTGCCGATGATATCCATGTGACGGCGGGTATCGGGATCGAGTTGCACGAGCTTGTTCTGCAGCAGTTGCAAATGCAGCACGATGGCATTGATGGGATTCTTCACTTCATGGGCAACGCCGCCGGTCACGCGGCCGCTGGCCGAGAGGCGTCGGGACATCTCGATCTCGTCGCCGATTCGGCGCACCGATTCGGCGTCGCGCATGATCAGTAGAGCGCCGATCTGCGTGTTCTTCTCCTGAACGAAATCCAGAGACACCTGTACGCGGCGGCCGGCAGGTGCGACAAACTCGCGCTGCGAGAGCACGCCCCGGTGTTCGAAAGCGTCGAGCACCATGATTCCGAAGGGCGTGTCGCGGGTAAAGACTTCCTTCACCGTTCTACCCAGCAGTTCCCCTCGAGGCCGGCCGAGGAAGCGCTCCACCGGCGCGCTTACCAGCACCACGCGGGAATCCCGCGCGAACAGCATCAAGCCATCCTGCAACTTCGACATGAGCTGGTCCACGTTGTCTTTCAGCGCAGAAAAAATTTCCCGGCTGTCGCGCATCTGCCGGCCCAGGTTAGCGATCTTCAGAGTGACCAGGCCGAATTCATCGTGTTCCGATTCTTTGCCTGAGAGTTCTTCGGTGGCACCCGAGGTGACACTGTCGAGGTTGCGGCTGATTTCCTTAAGCGGCCCGAGAGCCAGATTCGACAGGAGCGCCGCAAGCAGGAAGGAAACGAAGATAAACGTGATGGAAAAATAAACAGCGCGCAACAGGCGCGGCTCGATTTCACTCCTGAGAAATACGGTGGAAACGCCGATGTGGATCGTGCCAAAAGGCATTCCATTCAGCAGTAGAGGAGAACTCACGTCGTAGACCGTCGCGGGACCGTATGCGATGCGGAGTTGCCGGCGGAAGCGAGCCGCCCTGACCCGATTAAAATCCGGCCGCTCTACAGCCGGCTTGCCCACGAGTTGGGGAGTGGTGTGGAGCAGGACCTTGCCGTTCGCGTCTACGACGGAGGCATCGAAAACGTAGGGCCAGAGGGCGATATCGGATTGAAGGTCGTTCAAAATGTTCGTATCCATCGCCAAATACTCGGCGAGCGCCCGTCGTACCGCTTCAGGATTGTTGGTATCCACGCGAGTGCTGCTCAAATCCGGCATGTCGTTCGACGCGAGGTATTGCAGTTGCTTGGTGAGGCGCTCGGCGCCATCGCAGGCGCCAGTAATTTGCTGGCTCAGAGTCTCCGAGACGTAGAGATAGGAGAACGCAGTCACCATCACGGTCACCATGAAGGTGATGCCGAGCACGATGATGGTTTTGCGTCGCATTGAAAATCAGTGGCCAGTGGTCAAAGATCAGTGACCAGTGATCAGTGGCCAGTTAAAGCTGGTATAGCGGATGAACTAACGAAGTGGCAGGAGGCCTTTCACTGGCCACTGACCACTGTCTTACTGGTTTTCCTCAGAGGCCGTATCCGGGGCGCTGCCGCCGTACTCCTTCAATTTATTATGCAAGGTTTTCAGGCTGATGCCGAGAATTTCCGCAGCCTTCGTCTTGTTATTGCTGGTGGATTCCAGGGTCTTAAGGATGAGCATCTTTTCCGCCTCACCGACGGTCGTGCCCACACCCAGACGCACCGCGTCCGGGTCATTCGCCGCAGGGCGCAACGGAGCGTGTCCAAAACCCGGAGGCAGGTGTTTGGTTTCGATCATGCCGCTGTCACAGACGATTACCGCGCGTTCGATCGTATTGCGCAATTCGCGGACGTTTCCCGGCCATGAGTAATTGTTGAACTGATTCAGCACCGCCTCGCTCACCGCCGCAACCTTGCGGGAGTGCTTTGCACTCATTTCCGAAAGAAGGAGTTGCACCAGATCGGAAATGTCTTCTTTATGTTCCCGAAGAGGAGGCATGTGGATGTTGAACACGTTGAGCCGATAATAGAGATCGCTGCGCAGCTCTCCGCTGGCGACGGCCTCGTCCGGAACTTTATTCGTAGCCGCCAGCACGCGCACATCGACCGCCGTTTCTACTTTGCTGCCCAGCCGGCGCAGCTTATGGTCTTCGAGCACGCGCAACAGCTTGGCCTGAGTTCCCACGGGCATCTCCCCGATTTCGTCGAGCAGGATTGTGCCGCCTTCGGCCAGCTCAAAGCAGCCCGTGCGCCGCTCTAACGCTCCCGTGAAAGCGCCCTTTTCGTGGCCGAAGATCTCGCTTTCGATCAGAGTTTCAGGAATAGCCGCGCAGTTGATGGCAACAAAGGGCCGCTCGCGGCGCGGACTCAGTTGATGGATGGTGCGGGCCACCAACTCCTTACCGGTGCCGCTGGCCCCGGTAATCAGCACCGACGCGGTGCTGGGCGCAACCAGCTCGATGAGCCGGAAAATCTCCTGCATCTTGCGCGATGCGCCTCGCAAGGTACCCAGCGAGCCTGAATCCCGAAGCTTGCGGCGGGCGCTCTCCAGTTCCGCACGCGTTCCCACCAGCACGGCCGCGTTTTGCAGCATAGTGCGCAGGCGGTTGGTGTCGATGGGTTTGGTGATGTAGTCATACGCTCCCACCCGCATGGCCTGCACCGCACTATCGATTGTGCCTTGTGCTGTGACCACAATCACCGCCACGGCCTGGGATTGTTCTCCCAGCCGCTCCAGCAGTTCGATGCCACCCATGCGCGGCATCTTCATGTCCGTAACGACGATCGAAGGGACCCATTGCGCGGCTTTCTCCAGGCCGTCCACACCGTCGCGGGCGGTTTCTGCCCGATATCC
Organism: Candidatus Sulfotelmatobacter sp.; assembly: GCA_049590215.1. GTDB lineage: Bacteria > Acidobacteriota > Terriglobia > Terriglobales > Acidobacteriaceae > Sulfotelmatobacter. The sequence continues at coordinate 6,344 of JBAWCJ010000151.1, forward strand.
CCAGGAGGAAACTAGTTCAGCCAGACCCGTCCGTTCGTTTTCTTCGTCTTCAACAATCAGTACTTTTT
>JBAWCJ010000152.1:0-3429 GCA_049590215.1 Candidatus Sulfotelmatobacter sp.
GTGCCTTTCCCGGTGCCATTTTTCTCGATGGTGTTGGTGATGGCGTGGGCAGAGTTGACGATGAGGTTCAGCATCACCTGGTTGAATTCTCCAACCAGGCACGGGACAAGGGGCAGCTCTGCGTCGAATGCGGTCACCAGCTCAGCGCAATATTTCCATTCGTGGCGGGCAACGGAGATAGTGGTTTCGATCGCCTGGTTGAGGTTGATGGCGCGCTTTTCTTCTGAGCCGGGATGAGAGAATTCTTTAAATCCCTTTACGATCTTGGCGATGCGCTTGACTCCCTCCAGGCACAGGTCAATGGCTTTCGGAATATGTTCCGACACGTATTCCAGATCGCACTTCTGGTGAAGTTCGCAGAAGCGCTGCAGCTTTTCGGGTGCAACCGGGCCGGTGGTCCATTCCGACTGCACCGTGCCGCAAAACTCGAGAAATTCCGCGACCGGGCCCCAGGAATCTTTCAGGAACCGGATGTTGTCTCCAACGAATTGCGTGGGAGTATTAATTTCATGGGCGATGCCCGCCGCCAGTTGACCAATGCCCTCAAGTTTTTGCGCCTGCCGAAGTTGTAATTCCAGGCCCAGGCGGTCGGTAATGTCGGCTCCGGTGACGATGAACCCTATGGGCACGCCGTTCTCCGCCGGAATGCGCATAACCTGTAACCCCAGGAGCCGTTTTTTGCCCTCACGCTCGTAGGGCAGATTGTCGGAACGATAGACAGACTCCGTGGCCAGCCAGCGCGTGATTTCCGCTTTCATCTCCGGATGCAACCATTTGATTCCGCAGTCTTCGATGGCGCGCCCATCTGCATTGATTTCGTCGATCCCGAAAGTATTGGTCGCGGTCAGGTTCCAGCGAGTGATGCGGCCCTGAGAATCCAATCCGATCAGAATCGAAGGGATGGAGCGAAGGAAGAGGTTGGTTTCCGCCTGCGCATTCCGCAATGCGGCGAGAAGTTCACCTTTATCGCGGTTGGCGCCCTCCGCGTCCTCGCGAGCTTCCTGCATCTCAACGTCTGCTTTCACCCGCTGCGTGGCATAGCGAATGGCTCGGAGCAGCGCTCGGGTCTCGATTTGGCCTTTGACCAGAAAATCCTGGGCCCCCTCGCGTAAAGCCTGATCGGCTATCAATTCGTCGTCACACCCGGTCAAGACAACCAGGGGGATGCGGGGCGCGGCAGCGCGGGCCCGCCGCAACGCTTCCATTCCCCTTGCGTCCGGTAAGCCGAGGTCGAGCAGGATGATATCCACCTTATTCGCCGCCAGGTGTTTCTCCGCCTCACTCATGTATCCGACTTCGATTAAGCTGAACTCACGCAGGGCTTGGTTGCTGAGCATTTCCCGCAGCAGACGAACATCCAGGGAATTGTCTTCCACCAGAAGAATCCGCATTGGCGTATCGTTCATTTGTTCGCAAACCATTCGTGCGGTTGTGGTTGTTCCCTCGATGCGAGTAACGGGGAGTTCCGTGGGCGAAGACACCGATCCAAGTGACCTTTCTCTTCCATCGGAGGAATTGACCGTCCACTTTAGTGCTGGCGTTTTCGGGGAAAATCAGGAGGAAAGATCAGGGCGGAGTGGGGCTGGGCCGGGCGCGCAGCCAAGATCTGGCAGCGCGCGATTCCGCGCCAGTGGCTTGCGCCGGTTGAACGCGTTAGGACGTCAATCGAAGCGTCGCAAAGTTACTGTGAAGAAGATTTGGACGGAACAACTACGTGTGCTTCCTTGCCGGGAGGGATTTCACTTCCCGGTGGATAAATGAAAATCTGCACCTTGCCCCAGCCCGCATCGGAATTCGCGTCCGACTGCTTGCCCATCCCCAGAGTCTTGAGTTGACTATCGTCGAATCCGAAGTTTTCCACGAGATATTCTCGGACGACCATCGCGCGGGCCTCGGTCAGCACCAAATCTTTCTGGGTGTCGCCCTCCATCCCGGTGGATGCAACGACGACGGCAAAACCGAATTGGTTGTTCGCCAGGAACTCGCCGCCGGCGTTGAGACTTTTCTCATTCTTCAGCTTGGCCGAATCCTGCTTATCGAAAAGCTGCTTCGCGGCAAACGTAAACTCCTTGGTCGGTGCCGTTTGGGGCAATCGTTCAATCTCGTTCTTCGCGAGTTCATCCGAATCTTCGTAGCCACGGTTCTTGAAGTATCCGCGCAAGAGAAAGTTGTGCTTCATCGCTTCCATGTTTTCCTGAAAGTCGGTGACCCCCGCCTTCGCCTGCAGCATCGTGGCATTCATAGTGGCAGTCGTCTGTTCGAGGTTGGAATAGAGTTGTTTGTCGTTCACCAGGGCACCAGCGGTTCCCTTACCTTCGTCGATTTTGGCGCTGATCGAATCCAGATTCGCTGTCGCCTGCGTGGCATTGTGGATGGCTTGCTGGCTACTGTCCAGAATGCCGCTCATCTTGTTGAGTAGTTCCGACATTTCGAGTGGCGGCAGGCTGCTGATAGTATCTCCATCCCGAACGCCAGGTGTACCGGCGGATCCAAACGAGATCGCAAGAAACTGGTTGCCCAACAATCCCTCGGTTTCAATGGAGGCCACGGAGTCTTGCTTGATAATCTCGTGCGTCGACTTGCCCATATCCATGATTACCGTGACCTTTTCGCCGGGCTTGTGGGGCAACACGATGCTGTGCACCGTGCCACTGTGCACCCCGCCCACACGCACGTCGCCCCCAACATCCAAGCCCTCGACGTTGTCGAATTGCGCCTTCAACTGGTAAGTGGAGCTGAAAAGATATTGCTTGCTGCCGATAACGAAAATACCAGCCACCAGAATTGCCAGGGTCGCAACGATGAAAGCTCCTAACCGCGCCGCTCTCGACATAATGTGCTCCTACGAATGCTTTATAAATTCCCGAACAAACTCAATGTCGCTTTTCTCAAGCTCTTCAAAACTGCCTTCGATCACCACATCTCCGCTATCGAGCAGGGCCAGACGGCTAGCGATCGTCTTCGCGCTGTGCAGATCGTGAGTCACCACGATCGATGCCATGTTGTGTTCTTCCTGGAGCTTGAGTATCAAATCATCAATCTCCGCGGAGCTGATGGGGTCGAGACCAGCTGTGGGCTCGTCGAGCAGCAGAATATCCGGCTCCAATGCCAGCGCCCGCGCCAGCCCCACTCTTTTCTGCATGCCGCCGGAAATGTCTGAAGGCATCTTTGCGAGAGCGTCCTCCATCCCCACTTCCGCGAGCAGTGCTCGAACCCGGTCGCTCCGCTCAGATTTCGACATCTCCTTCTTATGGTGAAGCAGGGGAAACGCCACGTTCTGTTCGACGGTCAGCGAATCGTAAAGTGCGGAGTGCTGAAACAGAAAACCCATCTTCTTCCTGACTTCGCCCATCTGGTCAAGAGCCAAGCCAGCGATGTCTTGACCATGAATGCGAACCGACCCCGAGTCGGGCTCTTCGAGGCCAATGA
>JBAWCJ010000153.1:0-1652 GCA_049590215.1 Candidatus Sulfotelmatobacter sp.
CCGCCATGAAACGCGCCCGCATCATTCTCCCCGCACTCTTCCCCAATCCGTCCAACCCCTTGCTGCTCGGCCGTACCAGTTCCTACTCCCTTACGGATTCGCCGCCACGTCCGGCTGCACTTGCAAATCATCCAGGAGATCAAAATCAGAGTAGACCTCGTGATTTTTTTCCAGCGACTGCAAATCGCTCACTGCCGTTCCCTCCGGCGCTGCCGACAAAGTATCGTTGACCGCGACCTCGTCAACGCTCTTGTAAATGCCGCTACCCTTGGAGAAGAACAGGCCCACCCCAACTGCCATCAGCACCGTCAGCGCCGCCGCCAGCACCGGACGCCTGAACCACGCAAGCCAGCCCGCCTGCGGCTTGGCCATCTCTTCCCGCAACCGCGCCTGCAGCCGCACATCAAAATACGGCGAAGGCTCCGGCGTACGCCACTCATCGAGTAACGCCATCGCCTGCCGGATTTCTGCCATCTTTCCGGCGCACGCGCCGCACTCGGCCAGATGTCCACCGATCTCCGGGGCCATATCAATCAAGCCGGACGCCAGGTCCGGCATCATTTCGCGAATCTCCTCGCACTTCATAACCATGCTCCCTTGTTTTCTCTCGTCCTGTCACTTCCGCCCACAGTCCTTCAAAAGAACGCTTTCTATAAAAATTCTTTTAACTGTTCCCGCAAAGTCTCGTACGCCCGAAACAACAACGACTTCGTCGCCGACTCACTCAACTTCAGAACATCGGCAATCTGCTTGTAGTCCATCTGCTGGTACTTGTGCATGATTACCGCCAGCTTCTGCCGTTCCGGCAGAGCTTCCACCTTGCTACGGATCGCCAGCATGCGCTCCCGCCGCAGCAAAGCTTCTTCTGCTGTAATCGTGCCGTCGGCGATGTCCAGCGTCGTCCCGGTTTCTTCATCGGGCTCATCCAGGCTGGCGGTCACCTCCGGCCGTTCGTGGCGCGTGTCACGCGCGTGGTTCACCGCCAGGTTGGTCGCGATGCGATACAGCCACGTGGTGAACTTGGCGCTGGCTTCGTAGGTCTGGCGCGAGCGATATACCCGCAGAAAAACTTCTTGCGCCAGATCTTCCGCCGCGGAAGAGTTGCGCGCCATGCGGTACATAAAACTTACCAGCGGCCGCCGATACTTCTGCACCAGGTAATCGAAGGCGGACTCGTCCCCCGCCTTGACTCGCAGCATGACTTCGGCGTCAGTGTAGCTTTCGGCGCCGGCCATCGCGGGTTGCAAAGTGCCGGCTGGGCGTGGCCCCAGCGAGGCCATCAGGACGCCCCGGTCCATGGCGGCAGTGCTCACACTAGATTGAACCCCGTCAGGGAGGGAAAGTTGCTCTTCGTTCTGATCAGACGGAGCCCCGGAAGTCCGCCCAGATGAGGAGGATACGGTGGGTCGAGGGGGCCTGTTTTCTTCCGGCATTAGCGGTCGCTTTTGACACGGGTGCCAGCGGCTCCGAACCCGCCCTCGCCCCTGCCGAGCATAGGCTACCACGCCCCGTTCCCGGGTCCAAACTCCGGCTCCAGCAGCCTAAAGACACCTGCTCCGCATCACTCGCATAGGGCACCTAGAGTTGCAGGAACCACGCACTGATGTTTGAATAGAAAAGGGTTGGGCGCTTAACTCAGCGGTAGAGTGCCA
>JBAWCJ010000154.1:0-1728 GCA_049590215.1 Candidatus Sulfotelmatobacter sp.
AGAGGGAAAGCTGGTGATCTCGATTGAATCGATCCAGCGCTCGCTGGCGATTGAGATCAAGGGGTACGAGTTGGAACTGGTCTGAAGTGTCTTCTCCTTTTCTACATCAAGGTCAGCAAAAGCCTCAAGGAACCGAGTGGGCCGCGCGGTTGATCCCAGGAGCGGCATGGGTCGGCGTCCGGAAGAAACCGCAGCGAGAAGTGCGGGCGAGGGGCGGGGCGCGAAATGTTCTGATTGTGGGAGCGGGCGGACTGGGTCAACGAATCGCGAACTATTTGGAGAAGCATCCCGAGATGGGGCGGTCGGTTTGCGGTTTTCTGGACGACCGGAAGCTGCCAGGAAAAAGAGTCATGGGACGGACGACCGACCTGGCAGAACTGGCGCGCACGGCATTCGTGGATGAAGTGATTCTGGCCGCGCCGCACGATAGGGAGTTGACGCTGCGAGTATTGCGCACGGCTCAGCAACTGCGGCTGGACGTGAAGATGGCGCCGGATCTGTTCGGGTGCGAACCGATGCGGGAAATGGAACGGATTGGAGACATGCCGCTGATTTCCCTGCATGAGGAGCCGCTGCCGGTAGCCGGATTGTTGTTGAAACGCTTGCTGGATGTGGTGGGTGCGGGGCTGGCGCTGATTCTGCTGGGACCGGCGCTGGCGGTGCTCGGGATTCTCGTCCGATTGGATTCGCCGGGGCCCGCGCTTTATGCGGCGCTGCGCGCGGGACGTAAGGGCAGAGCGTTTCGCTGCTACAAGTTTCGCACTATGGTGAGAGATGCGGATGGCCTGAAAGAAAAACTGCGAGAGCGAAATGAGAGGCAGGGGCCATTTTTCAAAATCACCGACGATCCGCGGATTACGCGGGTGGGACGATGGCTGCGGCGCTACAGTCTGGATGAACTTCCGCAGCTGTGGAATGTCTTGCGCGGGGAGATGAGCCTGGTGGGGCCGCGACCGCATCCGCTGGACGATTTTTCCGGCTATGCGATTGAGCACTTGCCGCGGCTCGATGTGATGCCGGGGATGACGGGACTTTGGCAGGTAACGGCGCGGCGGGATCCGTCCTTTCAGGCGGGAATGAAACTGGATATCGAGTACATCCGGCGCTGGAGCCTGGGGATGGACTTGCGGATTCTGCTGAAGACGGCGGCGGTGGTGCTGCGAGGGAGCGGGGAATGACGTTGCCGGGTTCCGGGAGAATGCGGTCGCCGATCGTGTGGGCGGGTGAGGCTGCCTGGGGTGGCGTGGGAATGGGGCTGCGTCCGCTGCAGGCGATGGTGGCGGCGCCGACTGCGCTATTTCTTGTGGCGCTGACGGCCATGCTGCTAAGGCATCCGGATGTGCCTTTTTACGAGATCGATCGGGTTGCATTCGCGCTGTTGGTGGTGGGAGTGGCGGTGCGGGCCGTCGTGACGCGGGAGCGGTTGTTGGTGGTGGAGCGGGCGACCTGGCCGATGATTGGGCTGACGCTTCTGGCGGTGGCTAGCGTGATCGCACAACCGTTCGACAACGAGACATGGTGCCTGCTGGCGGCAAAATTTATTGTTCCGTTCGCACTGTTTCATGTGGCGGGGCTGGTTTTTCGGGAAGAGCGCCGGTTGCGGCAGTTCGAGATGTTTTCCCTCGTGGTGCTGGCTTATCTCTGTTTCACGGCAATCGCGTTCCTGGTGGGCGCGAGGTCGCTGATCTTTCCGCGCTTCATTTTGGATGAAAGTTTGGGTTATCACGT
>JBAWCJ010000155.1:0-9489 GCA_049590215.1 Candidatus Sulfotelmatobacter sp.
GATCGAAACGGCTTCGCTTCAGCGCTATAGAAACTGGGCTCTCATGCTGCCTGTGGGATTGCTCTTCCTTACTCCGGTTTACATGCTGCTCTGGATCCGATTCGATCACTTCAATCTGTTTGCTACGATGTTGCTGCTGTGGACGTGGGGGATTGCGCGGGAGATTTCATCCCGCAGCGATTCAGTGGAGACGCAACGACCATGACGAGGCGGGCTCAGGTCGGGTTGATGCTTGCTCTCGTCGCCGCGGCGAGCATGTGGTTCTATGTCGATCGAATCCTGGTGGGCTTTCAGGTTGCGGATGCTGCAGCGCGCGAGCGTCCGCGCGGCAATCTGTCCGATCTGTATCCGCGCTGGCTCGGAGCGAGGGAGTTGCTGCTTCACCACCGCAATCCCTATGGCGATGACATTACGATCGAAATCCAGAAAGGATATTACGGACGCGCCCTCGATCCTGCCCGGCCTAACGATCCGAAAGATCAGCAGGGGTTCGCTTATCCCGTCTACGTAGTGTTCCTGCTGGCGCCGTTTGTCAGATTTCCATTTCACACAGTGCAGTTTGTCTTTTACTCAGCGCTGATCGCGCTGACCGCAGCGAGTGTCTGGATGTGGCTGCGCGTGCTGCGATGGCGGCTGCCCGTGCTTGCGACTGCCAGCTGCATCGCGCTCACGCTGGGAAGCTTTGCCGCGGTGCAGGGATTGAAACTGCAGCAGTTGAGCCTGCTGGTGGCTGCGCTTCTGGCCGGCGCGGCGGCTTGCGTGGCCGGAGGTTTCCTGTTTTGCGGCGGAGTCTTGCTGGCCGCGGCTACCATCAAGCCGCAGCTGGCGTGGCCTTTGGTGGCTTGGCTCATCGTGTGGACGTTGAGTGACTGGAGAAATCGGAAACGCTTTCTGTTTGGGTTTGGCCTGGCGATGGCGCTGTTGCTCGGCGGCGCAGAAATTATTTTACCCGGCTGGTGGCGGCTGTTTGCCTATGCTCTGGGGCAATATCATCGCTACACTCAGAATCAGTCAGTGCTGCTGGTTCCGTGGGAGTATTCGGGAATCTTTATCGGCGCTGCCGTGATCGTTTGCGGATTTCTTCTCTGGAAGCAGCGCATGGAACCTGCCGATAAGCAAAACTTCGGCCTGGCTATCGCTCTCGTGCTGGCCTTGACCGTGCTCGTCGTGCCCATGTACGCGCCTTATAACCAGGTGCTGCTTCTGCCGGCGATTCTGGCGTTAGTGCGGGATCGGACATCTTTCACATCGCGGTCGCGTGGAGTCCGGTTCCTCTATCTGGCGGCGGCCTTTGCTTTGGCGTGGCAGTGGATCGCTAGTTTGAGTTTGAGCTGCGCCTATTTGCTGGGATGGCGGGCGTGGGCGATCAACTCCTGGAAACTGCCTTTCTTCGCGACGTTCAGTTTGCCGGTCTTCGTGTTTGCAGTCATCCTTCTTGCGGTGCAAGGTGCGCAGCGACGGGTGGTAGTCCGAGAGAGATCTGGTTAATCGACCACACTAGCTTCTTCGCGCCGCAGTGGAAACGCCACGCTCAAGAACAAGCCCAGCAGGGGAAGACTCATGAGCGCATACACGCCCCCTCTGAGCGTCCAGAGATGAAGTGGAGGCAGAAACAAGATTCCGACCCAGCCTAAGATTATCCAGTCCGCAGGGTTCCGTGCACCCCGCGTTCGCCTGGATGCACGGCGGAAGAGCAGGGCAATCGGCAACAGCAGAAGGCTGAGGTCGTGCGGGTTGAGGTGATAGCTGACCAGCAATGCAAAAATCAGTGTGTTTGCGAAGGCCAGATCGAAGTTGTCTTTGTTATCCCGTCCCATCTTCTTCCATCCCCAGAGCGTCGCGATCAGCGTGGCTGCGCTAAGGATCGACAAACTTATGATGGCGCCGGAAGATTGGTCGCTGTGAAGAAAGAGGTAGATCAATCCCCGGAAATTCGCCATGGCTTGGGGAACGATTCCGCCGAATGGCTGGGCTTTCAGATGGAGCAAAAACTTTGGATAAATTAGGAAGACGGACCATCCGGAGATGGCGGCCGACAATCCGGCGAGCGCCAGCGCAGCCAGGCTAAAGCCCTTCACAAGGCTGGTTCGGACGTTTCCGTTTTGCGTCACGACCAGCACCAGCACTAACGGCAGCGCCAGTTGAAACTTGAAGAGTCCGAGACCCAGCAAGCAACCGGCCGCGAACCCATGGCCGCGCCGGAGAGCTGCAAAAGATAAAACTACCAACAATAGCAAGAGCAGAGAATCCTGACCCTGCAGAAAACAGAGCAGCGCGGGAACGAAGGTGAGCGAGGCCACGAGCGATAAGCGCCAATCCCAGAGGAGGATTTCTTTCGCAAGGCAGCGCACACCAACCCCTAGAAATGTCAGGTTCAGCAAAGACCACAGCAGATAGGCATAGCGCAACGGCAGCCACGCCACGGCGAGATAAACTGCGGCTTCAAAAGGCGGATGAATGTAGAGTGTGCCGACTCTTCCGGCGTAGCGGGCCTGGTATTGGCGCTGGAGGCCGGCATCATAGAGTTGGTGTCCGTGGCCCGAAGCGAGCATGCGCGCGGCACAATAAAAATCCGGGAAATCGGTGCCCTGCAGGAAGGCCCCGGAGCGTGTCACGGCGACGGCCGCGAGTGCGGACACGAAGACACAAATGATGAAGGTTTTGATTTCTGAGCTGAGAGCCGTCTCGCGACTTGAGTTTCGGGAGAACACGCCGCCGCAGTCTATCGAACCGCTGGGGGAAGCGCTACCGGCAGTCTCGACGAAAGCGCTCCCGGAGGGGCATAATTCCTTTGAATTATTCTTATTTATGCTATTTCCGTGTAGTCTTGGGCAGGGGGCGGCGCCACATCCCATGGTCTTAAACGCGATAGGCCGGCCACAGTCGTCCGCTTCGGGAGTGTTCCCGGGGCTGGTACTGGTGCAGGGCAATGAGCAGAAGAACATCGTGCTCAACCGCACGCCTTTCAGTGTGGGGCGCAAAATCGATAAGGATCTGGTTATCGCCGATCCGCGGGTGTCGCGCGATCACGCGCTCATCGTGCTGGAAGATGACGGATTCTTTCTAGTTGATCAGGGTAGCAAACACGGCACGTTCGTCAACGGGGAACGGATTCAGCGGCAAAAGCTGGAGCGCAACGACCGCCTGGAATTTGGCGCGCGCGATTCTGCCTATGCGATTTTCAATCCGGCGCACGGCACTTCGAACACGGCGCGCGAGTTCCTCAGCCAGATCTCCGAGATTCAGATCTCACAGGAGGCCAACGACCTCGAGAAGCTGACTCTCTTCCTGGAAGCGGCGCGCAAGTTGAACACCGCCGGCGTGCTCGACGAAATCCTCATGACCATGCTGGAGGTAACGCTGCGGCTGACGCGCGCCGAGCGCGGTTATGTCTTCCTGAAAGACGACGACGGCAGCCTGCGGCTGGCCGCGGGACGCAACAACAAAGGCGAGCCGCTGCTGGATGACAAGACCATTTCGCATTCCGCGCTGGAAGAATCGCTGCGGTCGAATTCCGAGTTTCTGCTTACTGATACCGGCAGTTCGCCAGAGCTGGCCGGCCGGCAGAGCATCGTCGCCTATGACCTGCGTACTGTGATTTGTATTCCGCTGCGCAAGCGCCAGGTGCAGGCCAAAATGCGCGAACAAATGACGATGGTCCCGGGCGCGCCCTCCGCCGAAGTGACGGGAGTTCTTTATGTCGACTCGCGCTTCGCCTCGCGTGAATTCTCCGGCGTCGGCCACGACATTCTGCGTGCGATCGCGACGGAAGCGGCGTCTTTGATCGAGAACGCCCGCTTGGTACAAGCTGAGGAGGAATCCCGGCGCTACCAGCAGGAACTCACGATTGCCGCCAGCATCCAGCAGCGGCTGATGCAGGTGAAAATTCCCGACGTCCCGTTTGCCAAATTGCGCGGAAAGAATCTGTCTTGCAAGGAAATTGGCGGAGACTTCTTCGATGCGGTCCATACCAAGGAGGGCCTGGCGGTAGTGCTGGCCGATGTCAGCGGCAAGGGAGTCTCGGCGGCGCTGCTGGCTTCCACTTTGCAGGGAATGATCTATTCGCATTTGAGTTCGGGCATGCCTCTGCTCGAGGTGGTTTCCGCGGTAAACCATTTCTTCAGTGAGAAGCTGGTGGGAGAAAAGTACGCGACCGTCCTGCTGGTTCTGTTGCGGCGCGACGGCGATCTGGAATATGTCAATTGCGGGCACGTGCAGCCCCTGCTGGTTTGCGCGGGAGAAGTGATGCGTCCGCCGCACGGCAATGTGCCGGTAGGGTTACTGCCTGATGCCACCTTTGAGAGCGCCCGCTGCCAGCTCAAATCGGGTGACCGCTTTATTCTGGTGACCGATGGCGTGACAGAGGCAGAAAATGCGATGGGCGACTTCTTCGAGGACTCGCGGCTGGAAGCGACTGCGGCCAAGAATCCCACGCTGGAAGGCATCTTTTCCGCAGTCTCGCAGTTCTGCGCTGGAAATCCCCTCAGCGACGATTGCACCGTGGTGGAACTGATTTACTCGCACGCCGGCCCGGTGTCGTCGGTCTAGACCACCGTGACGGTGTAGTCCTTACCCTCCCAGCGATTCTCCTGTATCCAAAGAAATGTGAACACGATCTGGCTTCCTGCGGGCAGCGAAGCAGTCGGCAGGTCGAGTATGTGGAGGCCCAGGCCGGTGTCACGGGTGTTTATGTCGTGCGCGCTGTTCCAGCCGTCAATGCTCCAGTGCACCAGCGCAGGATCGAGCAACTTGATGCGGAGTTTCTTGTGGCGCGGAATAGAGCGAGGCTTGTTGTTAATCCTCCATCCCGAGAACTCTCGCGTAGGTTTTTCAATCTGGTAGCGTTGCACCGTCTGCGGGGCCTGGTCGAAAATCTTTCCGTCGCGCAGAGAGCGGCGCAACTTGATGTATTCGGAGTGAGCCCACACCAGCGGACACGCAGATCCAGTAGGCTTGCCGCGGAACAGTTCGAGGCTGGGAATATCGTCGGCATCCCAGACTTGCTCGGGCAGAAGTCGGCTCTGACCCATGGTGCAGTTTTCCATCATCGTAAGCAGAGCATCGGCTTCGCTGGTGCGACCTGCTGCCAGTTCATAGTGAGCGCGTTCCCCAGCCAGCAGAGGCCAGGGGCGTCCAATGCCGGTGCCGTTGAACGGCGAGCCATCCTTGTGCTCGCCGTAGCCGTCGCCGTTATAGCGGTACCAGCAGGGGCCCTGCGGCAGTTGCACGCGGAGGAAAGCGTCGATGACTTTGATGGTATTGAGGATGCGCGGATCATGGGGCGCGCGCAATCCGAAGCGCACCAGAGCCAGCGCATCCGGACTGATGATATGCGATGCGCGTTCCCCATCTTCTCCCGGGGGACGGTTCTTAATCGGCACAAAGCCTTGCGTCGGTGAAGCCGCGCCATCGGTGTCTGGCGGAGCAATGCGCACGTAGTAGCCTTCCACGCCAACTTGCTGGGCAAGATCGCCGCCGGTTGCATAGATCCAGCGTTCGATGTTGTCATTCCAGGCGTCGGCAGTGTCACGCAGGATAGGAGCAGCATCGGAGTGGCCGGTTAATTCGGCGATGTCCGCTGCGGCCAGGAGCGCGGCAATTTCCGCCGCCAGGGTGAAGGGAGAATAGCCCGCGTCTTCTTCCCAGCGATCCTGCTGCGTAACCGGACCGTTGCGCAGGATAAAACTCGCAGCTTTGCGCACCATAGGCCACCAGCGCTCGAGCTTGCCCATTCCGGGCGCGTTTTGGCGGCGCAGCAGATCGAGCAACAGGATGGGGAAGGCCGTTTCGTCCATCTGCACGCCGCTCCAATAAGATCGCCCGTCGAGCCAGAGATTCTGCGCCCAGTGGCCGGCGGCTTCCTGCGTGGATTCGAGGTAGCGAAGCACTCTAACGGCCTCGGAAGCGGCGCCAGCGGCCAGCAACGCTCCCGCGGTCTCGACCAGGTCGCGAGGCCAGACCAGGTGATAACCACCGAGGTCCTCGTCACCTTTGTCGAATCCCCAGGGAATCGAAAGGCTGGCGATGATCCCGCCCAGAAAGTCCTTAGACTCGTGCGTACGCAGGACTCCCGTCGACGCGCGGTAGAGATCGTACTCGCGTTTCGGTTCATCGAGCTTGAGCAGCGTATTCTGCCAGTTTTTCCATTGGAAGACATAATGCTCGCGAAGCTCGCCGTAATCCTCCTGCAGGCTGGATCGCACTTGTTGCCCTGCCTCCGTCGACTTCGCTCCAAAACCCAGGGCCAGCACGAACTCTCCAGCGCAGGCTGCGAGGTCGATTTCTCCGGTGCAGGCCAAGTTGCCATTTTCTGCGCGGTCGTACTCCCACTCCATCTGGAAATGGGTCGAGATATCCTGCCATCCGTCGGAGGCGCCCACGAATCCGACCGACATCGTTTTCCAGGGGGCCGAGCTGCCGAGGGCCAAAGCAGTTCCGTCGTTCTCCGCGAAGAACAAGGGCAGTCCTTTGTAATCGCCGACCCAGCCCGTATTGTGGTAACCGCAGTTGGCGAGGTGAGGCGAGAGCAAGGCATAAAGATGGTAGTCACAGAGTTGCCCCTGCAGCGGTTCAAAGCGGATTTTTTGGAGCAGTACGTTGCGGTAAGGATCGGTGAAAACTTCTTTGTGGATGCGATAGCGGCCACCGATTTCGGTATTCGTCAGTTCAAAGGCCGGGACGCCCGGCTCGAAAGGACAGTTCTCAAACGTGCAATGGCGCTTCTCTTCAGAAAAGAAACTTCGGCCATCGGTGACCAGGAAGCCGAGATCGCGAGTGCAAGCTTGGTCTACTCGCGGGAAGTACACCTCATTTAGAATGCCGTGGCTCAGCGTGAACCAGACTTTGCTGTGCTGGTTGAGCGCCGTGCCGACTCCGGTCTTGGCGCTCGATGTCCAGCGGGGTGGAATGCCCGGCCAGCCGGGGGCGTAGCGTACAGAATTACTCATGAAATTTTCGTCCTAGGGCGTTCTGCCGGACTACAAACCGATCGCAGAACGAGGATACTCGAGGCACTCCCACCACAATGGGATGGGCTCAACGCCGATTAGTTGCATTGCAGCAGACGGTGCAAAGAGTAATGTTAAATTGCCCACAAACCAACCGCAAAGGAAGAACTCGAGCCTCCCCTGAGCCGACAATTTCCGCGACTCTTTTTTGCGGGAGATTGCGTATCTGCAAACCTCAGTCGCATTTCAGCCACGGGGGGTTCGGGTTGTTCATCAGAAATTCACCCGTTTGTAACCGTACTGTAATATTACGCCGATAAAAACTAGGACATCTATCTTTGGGAGGATTCATCGAGCCATGCGCAGACTTACGCTGCTTTTGTTGTGCGCTTTTGTAGCCTTGCCCGTGGTCGGCCAGACCACGCTGAACGGAGCGGGCGCGACGTTCCCGTATCCCATGTATTCCAAGTGGTTCAATGAATACCACAAACTGCACCCCGACATTCAGATCAACTACCAGTCCATTGGGAGCGGCGGCGGGATTCGCCAGGTGACCGAAGGCACGGTGGATTTCGGCGCCAGCGACATGCCGATGACGGACGGTCAGCTTGCGGAAGCAGAAAGCAAATTGAAAACCAAGGTTCTCAACATTCCAAGCGTGCTGGGCGCGGACGTGCCGGCCTACAACATTCCGGGTGTGAGCGGGGAGGTGAAGTTTACCCCAGATGCCCTGGCGGGAATCTTTCTGGGCAAGATTACCAAGTGGAATGACAAAGCTATTACCAGCGTAAATCCCGGTGTGAATTTTCCCGACAAAGACATCATCGTGGTTCATCGCTCCGACGGCAGCGGCACCACCTTCATCTGGACCGACTATCTATCGAAGGTCAGCCCGGAGTGGGAGAGCAAGGTCGGCAGGAACACCTCGGTGCAGTGGCCGGTTGGGCTGGGTGGAAAGGGCAATGAAGGAGTGGCCGGTTCAATTCGGCAATTGTCGGGGGCGATCGGCTACGTCGAGTTGATCTACGCCGTGCAGAATAATATTCCTTACGGCGTCGTGAGAAACTCAGCGGGAAACTTTGTGAAGGCTTCCCTGGAGAGTGTTACAGCAGCGGCTGCGTCAGCTCCCAAAATGCCGGCGGATTTTCGCGTCTCCATCACCAATGCTCCGGGCAAGGACGCCTACCCTATCTCGAGTTTCACCTGGTTGCTGATCCCCGAGCAGTCAAAAAACGCCGCCAGCGCGAAGATTCTCGTCGACTTTCTGAAGTGGATGATGACGGACGGGCAGAAGATGACGGCTGCTCTCTCCTATGCTCCGCTACCGGAAAGCGTTGTGCAAAAGGAGAAAGAGGCGATCAAGCAGGTTCGATAGGACAAGCCGGGCGGGAACATGCAGGACGGGCGAGGTTCTCGCGCCTGGCGACTTGTGATACTCCCGGCGTATCAGATGGCACGCAGCCATTCCCGATGCGCCGGATTGTTTTCCGCGCAAGACCCAAATGTGGGACGATCCGTCACGTGGCTCTTTTGATTCGCCATTCTGCACCCCGCAGGGCAGATGTTTTATACTGAATCGTCGTAGAGCCGTTTCCCCTCGGCAACAAAAGATCGCAAAAATGAAGGCGTAGCACCCTCGCACATGGCTCGTCTTTCTTTGGAAAATCCTGCGTATTATCTCAACCGCGATACCTCCTGGCTCGCGTTCAACCGGCGTGTGCTCGAAGAAGCCCAGGACGAGGGAAATCCGCTCCTGGAGCGGCTCAAGTTTCTCGCCATCTCCGCCAGCAATCTGGACGAGTTCTTCGAGATTCGTGTGGCGGCCATGGTGCAGCAGATCGAGGACGGCTATAACGAGGCCGGTCCCGATGGTTTGACCCTGACCGAGAAGCGCGAGGTTTTAGCGCGTCAATGTCACAAATTCGTCGACGACCAGTACGAATGCTGGAACGCGCTACGCCCTGCCCTGGCCGAGCACGGAATTCGCCTGCTGAGCCTGCACGAACTGGACGCAGAGGCCCGGAGGTTCGTTGACCAATACTGCGAGAAAGAACTGGATCCTCTGCTCACCCCGGTGACCGTCGATCCCACTCATCCCTTTCCGCGGGTCATCAACAAGGCGCTGTGCCTGGGATTTCTTTTGCGCCGGCGTCGCCGCTCTGCACTCACCTACACCGGCGTGGTGTCGGTGCCCCGCGCGCTGCCCCGTCTGGTGCAGCTGCCTTCGGATACTACGACTGACTTTATCTTTCTTGCCGACCTGGTCGCGCATCACGCCCAGAACATGTATCACGGCTACGACATTGTTTCCTCAGCTCCGTTCCGCGTGACCCGCAACAGCAATCTTTATCTGCAGGAAGAAGAAGCGCGCAATCTTCTGGAATCTGTCCGGGCGGAGTTGCACAACCGACGCAAAGGCGACGCGGTTCGCATGGAAATTGAGGCCGACGCCGACCCTGAGATCATCGACCGCCTGCGAACCGTGTTCGAACTCGATCCCTGGCAGGTGTTTCCGGTGAACGGCCCGGTCAATCTTTCGCGG
>JBAWCJ010000156.1:0-3017 GCA_049590215.1 Candidatus Sulfotelmatobacter sp.
ACTTTGCAAGGCATCGACCTTACGCGGCGCTTGAGCGCCGCTCTTCCACGGTTGTGCTTGCGGCCGTGGAGGTCCCCTCAGTTCAAAATCAAGCGCAAGATCAACATCAAGGTCGAAGGCAACGGACAGGAGTGTCCGTCCCACACGAGCCGGGGTGGGAATCCCTCGCGGGGCTGGTGGTGTTCGCGGCGGGTATGGGGTCCTTCGACTGCGCAAGACGTCCACTTCGTGGGCGTCGTGCTTCGCTCAGGATGACAGGTCAAGGCGACGGGCGGGAGTGTCCGTCCTGCACGAGCAACACCAACGGCAACAGCACCGGGCTTTGCCCGGTGGACAGCCGAGGGGGCTGTCCCCACATTTAGATCGGGGGCTTAAGCCCTGTTCCATTTTCTTGCGGTTTGGCGGCACGACAGGAAGTCGTGCCCTTCCCGGCCTCTTTCTCTTGGCCCAAGGTGAGCAATTTTGGGCAGCTTTGCTATTTCGGGAACGGTATTATCGGGCTACTTCGAAGAGGCTAGGTTCCAATGAGGGGGACGGTCTCTTTCGGGGGCAGGCATGGGTTAGCGCTGGCCGTTGGCTGCATTTGACCCTTACGCCTGCCTTTTTTTCTGCTTGCTCTCGCTCCACACGAGCTTGCGTACCTCGGGGGCTGAAGCTGTCATTTATTTTGCTTCTCATCGCAGCGCTGAAGCGCTGCTGCCACCCTACGACTCCGCCTTCCCGTCTGACCAGTCCACTTCGATTTCTCGTTCGTAGATTTCGGGATCAACTCCTTCTGGGTAGTCTTCGTCGATGCTGGCGTGGATGGTGATTGGGGGATTGGGGAGTGGGGGATCTAGCAGATGCCAGGCTTCGCGGTATTTTTCGAGGCGCATCGTTTTGGCTTTGCGGTGGGGATAGAAACGGAGCATGGGCTGCGGAGTGCAGACTTCTACCGGGATTATGTACCAGATATTGAGCGGGACCACGTGGGCGGCTATGAAGTCGATGTCGCGTTTGGTATAGACGGCGCGGCGTTTGCCTACGGTGTAGGTGGCGCGGGTTTCGTAGGCGTCAGCGCGGAGGGAGTCGGTGCATTTGATCTGGATGCGGAAGAGGTGGACTTTGGGTTGGGGACGGTTGTCGAGGATGAAGTCGTAACGCTCGCTGTCTCCCCAAGGCTTGCAGATGGCGAAGCGGCGCTGGCTGGCCTGGTAGAGGAAGGCGGCTTCGGAACGTTCTCCGGTGCGCTTGGTGTTGGGGCGGTTGGGGTCGTCGGGACGGCTGGGCTCGCGCTTGGACATCGGGGCTCCCTGCTCTTAGAAGCTTTTCTTGAGAACAGAAAGGCGGAACCTTGGGGCTCCGCCTGAATTTGCGAGATTTTGGGGTTCTGGTTCTATTTTAACATTGGGGCGCAAGGGGCCGATTGCTGCTCGCGTCGGCAAAGTTTACGGCTGCTTCCCCTCGGTTTCGCTCAGGGCGCGGATGGTGCATAGAAATTGCATAGGTCCCTCGTCGGGAGTCGTCCGCTTCGCGTGCGACTCCGCTTCCTCAGGATGACAAATCGAAGTCAAAAGCGACGGACAGGGGTGTCCGTCCCACAAAGCCGGTGGTAGAAATCCCTTGCCAGGCTTGTGATCCTGCTGGCGGGTATGAGGTCCCTTCGGCTTCGCTCAGGATGACAGAGGCGGGGTGGGCAGCTTGCGTCCGACTGGGTTGAGGGAACCGTTCCCCCAAGACCAGTTCGATCAACCGCAGTCGGACACTTAGCCGCGCCCTGCGCCACGAATCGCGTTCACGAATGTGGCGAGAGCAAACTTGACGCGCGAAACTTGGCTTGTCCATTGCTTCAGACAAGCCACGTGGGAATCACGGGCTCTCCTGGATTGGAGATTCCGTCTGGATCACCTCCAGAACAACGTCGATCACATCCTGGGCCTCGGCGGGGTTCCGAAAACCACACACTCCGACGGCGCTGGAGATGATTTCGCTGAGTTCGGGTTGGGGCAGTGCGGCAAATCCTCCTACGTCCTGGTGGAGCAGTCGCAGTAGCAGCACCAACTGAGCCACTCTCTTATCCTTGAGAAAGAGGGACGAATCGGAATAGGCGTTTCCGACGGCGCCGCGTAGGCACATGCGTTCGGCATGGGACGGGAAAAATGGCTTACCTGCTTTGTCCATGGTCGCCTCCGTTTTGGGTTCTCCAGGCATCGAGCCAGCGGTGAAAGAACGGTTTGGGTTGAGAGTTGGCGGGTTCCGGGGCGGAGCGCTTGGTTGGGGAAGACGAACTGGAGAGGGACTTTGAGGGTGAGCACGGAATTGTAGGCAAAAATTCTGCCGTGACGAGGGTGGCATGCGGCGATTGCCGTCGCGGAACGAGGGCGGAAATAATCTTTTTCATGAATTCTCCTCTGCTTCGGTGATTGAAATTTCAGTCCCCAACTGTGGCCGAACGCCGGTGTTCGCCCCGGTCGGGGCTAGATGACGGGATTCGGCTGGGACGGAATTGCGCTCGAGATTTCCGGGCGACAGCGCGGAGTTCGGAGTTCCGGGAAATCGTCCGTTGCTGTGTCCTCGTGACGGCAGACGACGCCGACTCCAGGGGCACAGCGAGCTATTCAGTCGGATCGAGGAGCGACTTCAGATCAGAAACGTACAGAGGAGATCCTGGAAGGAGCGGGGATGGCGCTGTCTCAGCGTGACTGCGGGTTGGAGCACCACGCCGGTGACGAAGCATCCTGAGCAGTGGTTCGGCGGGGCAGGCAAAATTGCTACGGGATTGACGGCGGGAGAAATCAGCTGGATGCGGGGACGTACCGGAGGAGCAAGATTTACGGGAGTGTCGGCTTCGTTGAAGGTAGTCTCGGGCAAGTCTGGCCGGGGTATGACGGATACGCAGACTGCGGCCGCCAACAGGAACAGAACTAATGTCAAACGAAAGCGCATCGCGTCGCTACACCGTGATCAGCAGCCCAGATCGATAGACTCGGGCTCGTAAACAAGCTAATCCCGCGAGTGGGTGTTGTCAATAATGATTC
>JBAWCJ010000157.1:0-7065 GCA_049590215.1 Candidatus Sulfotelmatobacter sp.
TGTTGTCGGTAATACGGCTGATGAGCTGTGCGAAATCAGCTGAGTTTGACGTGGCACTAACGATGCTTGGTTCTGATGCGCTGATCTCACGGGCGCGAAGCACGCTGGTCGCCGCTTTTCTGGACAATCCCGCAGCTAGCCATCTGCTTTTCGTGGATGCCGATATCAGCTTTGAGCCGGAGCAGGTTGAGCGGATGTTGCGGTTTGACAAAGACTTTACCGGGGCGCTTTATCCGCTGAAGTCGATGGATTGGGATCTTGTTCCCCCGCGCTGTGTCGAGCGCGGCGAAACCTTGCGGCAGGCTGCGCTGTCTTATGTCGGAACTCTCTTGCCTGAGGCAGAGCGTAAGCAAGAGGGGGATTTTGTGACCGGACTTTATGCCGGGGGTGGTTTTCAACTGATTCACCGGAGTGCGCTGGAGAAAATGGTTGCGGCTTATCCGGAGACTCGGTTCAACCGGGTGCATGACCTTCCCATGTCGGGCTCGCGACGCGATGTGGTGCGGAGTTCAAATCTTTTCGCTCTTTTCGATTGCATCATCGACCCCGAGAGCGGCGCATATCTGAGTGAGGATTATTCCTTCTGCCTGCGCTGGCGGCGGATTGGAGGCGAGATCTGGCTTGATGCCGCCAGCAAACTGAACCACAGCGGTCCCTATGAGTTCGTCGGGGACCACGCCTCGCGGTTCTTTGGATACAAGTGAAGTGCCCGATATCTGTGATGGACGCGAGCTTTGCGACGCTGTCCCTGACTTCACTTCAAGTCCGACAAGTCCTCGAGCAGTTGCTGCACGTCGAATCCATCTGGCGTCACGGGTTGACCTTTTTTCTGCGCGAGGAAGTCAGGGCTGAGAATTGCGTAGGCTTCATCGCAATAGGCCTGCCAGAAGCCCCATGTCATGGTTTGCAGCGCACCCCAGGTGACAACCGTGAGACTGCGGGAATCATAGGCAACCACGGGAACGGCGTGTCCGCCCCAGGAGCCCGGTGCGCCATCGCCTCCGGTGCCTGACGGAGGAACGGACCAAATCTGTTTATTGCTGGTCTGAGCCTGGGCGCTCTTAGGTAGGGCTAGTCCGATGTAGCAGCCGCCGAAGATCCAGGTTCCATCCATGATGTGGGCGTGGTTAGAGGGTTCGAGAGCCATGTAGGCCTGAATCTTGTGACCGGCGATTCCAGTTTGCCGCCAGTAGTTCAGGACGTCGATTTCCTGCGCGCCATTGTCGTTGGCTCCGGTCTTCGCGTTGTAGCCGGTGATGGCGGAATAGGCCGCGATGATTTGCGCGTCGGTCGGGGTAAATGTTTTGGATTGGGCGTTGGCGGTCCACTCCATGAGGAGGTGCCCGGCGGCAGCGCAGGTGCAGTCGCCGATCTGGGCATTGTCCATCATGCCCCAGGGGACTTTCATCTTGGCAGTAAGGTCGAGGCTGGGAGGCGGAGCAGGCAGAGCTGCGGTGGCGTAAGTGGCGAACAGCAGAGTGCGCGGATCGTGACGCGCCGGTTGTTTGCCGAGCTTCAGCTTGAGGGGGTCGATTCGGGTTGGGTCAGGCTTCATGATGACGCTTTTGCGTGGGTCGGGAAATGTGGTGAGCATTTTTATGGACATGGCTGGGTTCCTTTCTGGTGAGCGCGATTGTGGCGCCGAGGGATCCCAAGGATCCCGACTTCAGGATGAAATCATGGCCCAGTTTGGGGGATGGGGGAAGGCTGCGGCGCAAATAATAGAACCTGCGAGCGGGGTTGCAACTTAGGGATCGTGCTTTTTACGAAAAACGAACAAGGGCGTCCGTCGTGGCGCTGCGGCGGAGCTTCGCTCCCGGACGGCCGAGAGCCTGCTCTGAGCGGAGTCGAAGGGGCGGCTGTCCCTACATTCTTAGGCGGCTAGTTCTGCTGGCATTACCACCTTTCGGTCAAATCGCAACCGAAAAAGCTCCCAGACGAAAGCCATGACGTATAAGCCTGCAGCCATTAAGTAGAGGAATTGAAAGCCGAAGTACATGGAGTTGTATTCCAGTAATCCTCCGCACATGGCGCCGAAAAGATTTGCCGAGATCGCTCCCGATATTTCGCCCTTGCCTTTCAAGAGAGTCGAAAACACGATGCCGGAGAAAAACAGAGGACAGGTCAGCAAGCCGAGTGTAGCGAGCCGGCCAGTCCAGGTTGAAGGCAGTCCTCCGCTTCGTGCCACCCACCAACCCAGCATCAGCGACGCCACCAGGAATGCATACGGAACTACGGCGTTGCTTATCTCGAAGCGCTGCACAATCAGGTTGGCAAAGTACGCCATCACCAGGATTCCGGCGATGACCAATCCGATCACTTGCCACGAGTTGCCGAAGGTCAGTCCGAGTTCTGTAATGCTCTTGGTTTCTACCAGCATGAAACCGGCGCCCAGCAGAAAAAAAGGAACACTCCCAGGCTGCGGACGCCCGGGGAGAAAGCTGGAGGTCAAGGCCAAGGACAGCACGAGCACCAGCCCGACCATGACAAGGTAAGAAAACGGATAAATCCGCTGCGGCATGTAGAAGAAAGGCCAATCATCGGTGGAGACATCGGCATGCAGAGCCGGGTTCGCGTAGGTTGCAGTTATGTTCGAGAAACCTCCAGCAGCAAGAAAAGCCGGGGGTGGAGATACCTGGCGGTCTTCGGATTCGAGAAAAACCACTCCGCCGTCATACCCTACCTCGATGCACAACGGCGGATTTCCATCAAAAGCCTGTTGGAGCATCAAGTAGATCTTGCGTCCTAACTGGTCGTGCAACATGGAGAACGCAAGCGACATGACTCCATGCGGCTTCAACCGCGCTCGTGCCTCACGCATTGCTTGCACGGTGTACACGAAGGAATCGAGGCGTACGCTTGAGGCCTGGCTTAACAATGTATGCGAATCGAGCAATCCGAAAACGATCAAGTCATAGTGCCGATCGGTCGTGCGAAGAAAAGAACGCGCATCATTGACCACGGCGTGCACCCTGGGGTCGCTGTAAGGATGCTCGGGATGGCCCTCCCGCCCCAGCAAAAGAATGGCGGGATCAATTTCGATTGCATCGACGCGTTCGGCTCCGCCGCGCAGGGCAGCCGCCACGTCATTTCCGGTTCCCGCTCCAACCACCACGACGTCCTGGGGCTGGTGCACGATCTGGTAGGGAAGGTCGTAATAATCTCTGGCCTGGCGGATGGCTGCGTTTGAGGGCAAGTTATCGGCCGTGTGCAGGAAATCGTAGACCCGCTGGTAGTATTGCCCCGCCGCCCGGATTTCCATCAGGCCGCGGGCATTGTGGCCGACTTCAAGCAGCTGGTAAGGGGAATATATTCTCTGCAAGTCCGGGCTCAATGGCCATTCGAGGACGATCAAGGCCAGTACCGCAACGGCGGCTCCGATCGCCAACATCGGCCCTCGACGAACGTAGAAACACAAAAGCACTGCGAACGCGATCAGGAACCAGACCGATGGCGGCGTCCAGAAGGCGCTCACCACGAACATCAGGAGCACGCCCGCCAGACTTCCCAACAGGTTAAACCCGTATCCGGTCAGCTTATTGCGCCGTTCCAGCAGGCAGCCGCACAGCTGTCCGACGGGTATGAAAGCCAGGGCGGTCAATAGAAATACGACCGCCAATACGAAGTAGGTCTGGATGCCGGAGTACAAGTGTGCCGTTACGCGCAATCCCATGTTCAACTGCTCGCGAAAGGGCAGAATGTACAAACTCTGGAATTGCGCCCAGCTCATGCCGTAATGCATGGCGAGCATAAAAATGAATTGCCAACACAGAAGCGGCAACGTCATGAACAACAGCACGCGCTCTCGCCGTCCCAGGGAATAACCGAGTCCCAGACCGGCGAAGCACGCCAGCAAAGACAGGTTCTTGTAAAACGCAAAGAAGGGAAACACGGTTGCCTGCCACCGGATGATGGCCAACTCCAGAAAGAGACTCAGCGCCGCAGAAGCCAGAATGGCGAGCCCGACCCAACGTTCGGGAAGCTCGCTCCTCAGGAACACAGCCTGGTCGGAAGCTGCGACTTCGAAACCATCTGTCGATCTCAGCAACAGCCGGTGGAGCAGCACCGCAAGCCCGCAGACGACGAATGCGATGAGCGAATACAACGGCACTTTCGACCACGGAAAAGCGCCGTGCTGCAGGTAGCTGCTGGCAAAAATAGTGATCAGAGGAGCCAGGCCTGTGCCCGCGAGTGCGAGAGCGACAAAACCCAGATACGAACGAACCATGTAAACGCCTCCACATCGGTTCTAGAATTGCGGGAGAAGATCAAAGATACAGGCTTCCTGCCCGGCGAATGAAGCTGATTCTTCTTCCCGAGAATGCCGTCCCATGTCGCAGCCCTGCGGCTCTTCGCTGGTAGGCTGGCCGAAGTACGGATCCTCACACGCGCGAACGACATCTCTTAACGGGGCAGAGGGTCCTTCATATTGGTTAGCGCATAGGCGAGGACTGCCATGGCCGCGGCGTTTTCGCGGAGTTCGCTGGGGACCACCTTATCCAGCGTGTCGGCGGCGGAGTGATGGTAGTCGAAATAGGTGCGGCCGTCTTGCATGATGCCGAAGGCGGGGACTCCGGCTTCAGACATGGCCTCGATATCGGCGCCCGGGGGATAAGTCGTGGGCTGGAAAACTGTCGCGCCGATGCTTTGTAGCACGCCTTCCAGAGGGCCGAGAGCGTCGATGGCGGCTGGAGCGGCCTTCACCTCGAAACCTAGAGGGTGGGCGGCTCCAGAGTCGCTCTCGATGGCAGCTACGTAGTGAGGGAAGTCGCTGGCATATTCCGCGGTGTAAGCTTTGCTGCCCGAGCCTCCGGTTTCTTCATCCATCCAGGCAATTACGCGGAGGGTGCGGGCTGGACGCAGGTGGAGGCGCTGGAGAACTTCGGCGGTCTGCATGGCCATGACTACGCCAGCTCCGTCGTCGATGGCTCCGGTGCCGAGGTCCCAGGAATCGAGATGGCCGGAGACTACTACGATCTGTTCGGGATGTTCGGAACCTTTGAGGTCGGCGATTACGTTGTAGCCGGTTTCGTCAGGAAGCTTCTGGGGCGTCACAGTAAGATGCATGCGGACTTTGCCTTCGGCGGCGAGATGGACGATCAGGTCGGCGTCTTCGGCGGTGACGGCGGCGGCGGGGATTCCAGCAGGGAAGCTTTGCCCGGTGTGCGGGAGGCGGTAATCGGCACTACCTACAGTGCGGACCAGGGCGGCTACTGCGCCGAGATCGGCGGCGGCTTTGGGTCCGGCTCCGCGGTAGCGGACGGCCTCGCCGTAGGCCGCAAATGCTTGTCCGCCGGCCGCCTTTCGCTTGTCGAAGAGTTCGTTGAAGAGGACGATCTTGCCGGCGACCTTGTCGCGACCGAGAGCCTGGAGTTCTTCGAAAGTGTCGACGGTCACTACGTCGGCGGTGAGGCCGTCGGTGGGTGTTGCCGCGCTTCCGCCGAGGGCGGTGAGAACAATTTTTTGCGTGGTGCCCGGCACCATGCCGGGATACTCGACCAGTGCGGCGGTTTCGGCGCCGCGGACCCAGTGCGGGACGGTGACGGGCTGTAGGCGGACATCGAGGCCGAGGTGGCGAAGCTCTTCGGCTACATATTCGGAGGCGGCGCGGGCCTGGGGCGATCCGGTGGGGCGGGGTCCGATGTTCTCGGTGAGGTGAGCGAGTTCGCGGTAGCCGTAGTCGTCACTGAGCGCGGCGGCTTTTACGGCGGAAAGCTGCTGCAGAAGAAGCGGAGGGAAATTCAGCTTGTCGGCCGCGGTGGTTTGTGGTGCCGACATCATTTGGGTCGCCGCGGGCTGCGCTTGGGGCGGGGTTTGGGCGACGGCGAACGTGGACACGAGCAGCCGGAGAGCGATCGAGGTTGCGATCAAAAAAGATGAGGGTCCGATTGCGGAGAAAAGGGGCTTCGTCATAGATTAGGCAGTGTATCCGAGTGAGCAGTCTGGGGGAAAGTGGCTGTGCTAGCTTGAGGCATGGATAAGAAAGAAATCAACTCGACGAAGCTGACAGTGAACTTCCTGGTGTGGATTGGCGGGGTGTTTATGCTGCTGCTGTTCGCGCTGCTGGCGCACTTCGTCTGGAGGCTCTTCTAGCGGTTCGTCCTCGGGGCAAAAAAGCGGCCCCATTGCTGGGGCCACGTTTCAAAGAGGTCAAGGTGGTGGGTTTGTCAGGAAAGGCGATGGAAGCTGCCGTCCCGCAAGGCGGGGCAGCACTTCGGGAAATGTTGAATAGAGAATCGAGTGAAGGTCATTGCTGTGGGTTTTACGGCCTCTTTAGTACTTTCAGAAGAAGCATTTCCCGCGCCAAATAGGGGAACTGTTGATGCCCGGGTCTCGTAATCCGTAAGCGATTGATAAAAGAGGATTTAGGATGGAATTGCTTTCGCGGAGACGATCGGGCGCCTGAGCGTGCGCGGATGCGAAGTGCACAAGCCTGCACATTGAATGCACAAGAATGGGGGCAATTTGAGCCGCCGGCGCCTCATCGGCGAACGGCGGCTCATAAGGATCTAACGCGGGACTAGCTGTTACCCGCCACGGTACGCAGCTTCCCGGGCAGGAAGTGGTACGGGGGCCAGGGTCCACTGATGGCCACTTCGCAGTTTTTCAACTGCTTGGCGGCGGTGCTGTAACGGTTCTGGTATTTCTCGACCGACTTGGAATCGATTAGATGGGCGATGTCGATCAGCATGCCTTGGGGCGCGACCTTTTTGCAGCTCACTTCCTCTTCGAGCGGGTTAAACAGTTTGTGGACTTGCACCGAGAGGGCGCGGGCCTTGGTCTGGCGCTCGCGGTCGCGGGAAGCTTTGACGCGCAGTTTGGAGAGGTAGTCGCCGCCGACGGTGTCGGGCAGGACGACATCGATCATGGCCTCGCGCAGCGAGCCGTCGGTAACCGTCAGCTTGATGTGCATTTCCGACTTGCCGCGGAGCCGGGCGACGCTCAGGCCGAAGGCGCGCCGGTTCACCCGGACGGCTTGGCGGAGGGCGTCGTCGCTTTCAAAAATGGTTCCGAAACGGAAAGGCAGTACGGTGGAGTTGCGGAAGCAGCCGCTTACTACGCGGG
>JBAWCJ010000158.1:0-6936 GCA_049590215.1 Candidatus Sulfotelmatobacter sp.
CGCCTGGGAGACGACTGGCAGGTCAGTTTTGCGGACACCGGTACCGGCATGACGCCGCAACAGACGGAAAAGATTTTCGAGCCCTTCCAGTCGAACTTTGAAGGCGGCACCGGACTCGGCCTCGCTGTCGTCTACCAAATCGTGCAAGCGCACGAAGGCAAAGTATGGGCACGCTCGAAGCCTGGGCAGGGAACGACTTTCGTTCTGCGGTTGCGACGGCTCGATGCGGAACGTCCGGCCGTCCGCACTACTTCGCCCGAAACTTTCGCCGCCCCCGCGCAGTTCGCTGCTGCCGCCGGGGAAGGGAGGCTGCGTGGCTAACATTCTGGTTTGCGACGATGAGCGCTCCATCTGCGAAATGCTCGACATCGCCCTGCGCCGCGACGGACATCGCGTCGAAACCGTGAATTCCGGCCAGGCGGCCAAGAACAAGATTGACGGCGCTCTATACGACCTGATCATCACCGACATCAAGATGCCGAATATCGATGGCATCGAAGTGCTACGCCATGCCCATCGCGTTTCGCCCGATTCCCCGGTCATCCTCATCACGGCCGTCGACGACTACGAGGCCGCGGTCGAAGCGGTGAAAGCCGGAGGCGCGTCCGATTACATTCGCAAGAGCCCCGGCCTGGTCGACGAAATCAAGCTGACTATCAACCGCGTGCTTGAGAACCTTTCTCTAAGCAAGCAGAACTTTGCCCTGCGCCGCGACGCCGCCTCCCACAACTCGCTCGACAACATCATCGGCTCCAGCGCGGCAATGGAGAAGCTGAAACAGACTTTGCGCACCGTCGCTTCCACTGCCAGCACCGTCCTGATTCACGGCGAGAGCGGCACCGGTAAAGAGTTGGTAGCACGCGCAGTTCACATTTGTTCGCCGCGCGCCACTGAGCCCTTCGTCTCGGTAAACTGCGGAGCCTTTCCCGAAACTCTGCTGGAAAGCGAGCTCTTCGGCTATCTGAAGGGAGCTTTCACCGGGGCCAACCAGAACAAGCGCGGACTGTTTGAAGTAGCCGGCGGCGGCACCATCTTCCTCGACGAAATCAGCGAAATGACACTGGCCATGCAGGTGAAACTGCTCCGCGTACTGCAGGAGCGCACGGTGCGCCCGGTCGGTGGCACCAGCGAAATTCCCATCGACGTGCGCGTCATTGCAGCCACCAATCGCGATCTCGACAAAGCCGTCGCCGAGAACTTATTCCGGGAAGACCTTTACTATCGTCTTAACGTCATCCCCATCCGCGTGCCGAACTTGCGCGAACGCCGCGAAGATATTCCGCTCCTGGCGAATCACTTTCTGAAAAAATACGCGGCTGCGGCGAACCGAAGCATTCTGCGCGTCAACAAAAACTCACTCGACGCCCTCTGCGATTATGAATGGCCGGGCAATGTCCGCCAGTTGGAAAATACAGTCGAGCGCGCCGTTGCCCTGGAGATGACGGACGAGTTGCACGTCGAACTACCGGCGGAACGCCCCAAAGCACGCGCCGCCGCAGCTGGTGTCTCCGGCGGAATGTCTGAAGTGGCCCCGGGTGCTGTGCTTCCCGAAGGTATCGGCATGGAGGTTTACGTGGCCAACATCGAGCGCATGCTACTGCAAAGCGCTCTCGACCGCTCCAACGGCGTGCAGACCAAAGCCGCCGACCTACTCGGCATCTCCTACCGGTCTTTCCGCCACTTGATGAAGAAGTACGAGCTGTGATCTGACGGCTAGCTCTTCTTCAACTGCTGCTTCCACCCCAGCACCCGCGCCTTGGCTCCTTCAGCCTCAGCCTCTGGAATCATCCCCTTCTTTTGATAAAGCACCGATAAGCTGGTATGGGCGAGCACGTCATCGGGATCCAATTCCGCAATCCTCTGAGCCACTGTGATCGCCTCATCGTAGCGCTGCAGGTCTTGCAGAGCGCGCGCCAGTCCGTGCATGCATTCGGTGAATGAAGGATCGACGGCCAATGATTCCCGATACGCCACAACCGCCTCTTCGAGCTTCCCGTCCCCCATCAAATCCAGCGCGGCATAGTAGTGGTCTTCGGCTTTCTGGCGGGTGTCTGCGTTGGACATGAAAGGAATTTCCTGGCGGAGACAGGATTCTAACACGGCATCTCACTCTGTACTGTTCATCTCACTCCGCACTGTCATCCCGAGCAACGCGAGGGATCTTGGTGTTCGCCCGCAGCTCCGATAACGGGTGGTGGTCCAGGCAAGAACCAAGGTCCCTCGCTGCGCTCGGGATGACAACTAGGCGAACGGTGGCACCTGTGGTTATTATCGAGGGAATGCGCTACCGGCTCCGCTTTCTCTGGAACGCCACCAGGGGCCATCGCCTGGCTCCGTGGCGAAGTCCGTACCTGCTATGGCGCATCGAGACTTACTGCGGCGTCAAGATGACGCAGATCGGTTTTCTTGAGTTCTGGGAATTTCTGTGGCGGGAGCGCATCAGCCTCTGGCGTTTTCTCAAGTGGACAGGAGAGATGGACCGTTACGCCCACCCCAAACCGAAAAATTAAGGCTTCAAGGCTTCAAGGTTTCAAAGTTGCAAGGTTCCAGAGCGTCAGATTTCTCGTGACCCTTCTGGGGTGAACCTTGAAACATTGAAACTCTGAAACCTTGCAACCTTGAAACCTTGCCCTACGCACCCTTGCCGGTCGCGGCGGCCTCGCCGAGAATGATGCTCACTTCATTGCCCTTGCTCGCTCCGGTCAACTGCGCCGCAGCGCCGCGATTGGCGGCAATCTCCAGGAAGCCCATGCTTCCCAGGATGGCGATCACTTCTCCCGGAGCCCCCTCGGCATACGTATTGCGGATTTCTGTGATCTCGCGGCTGCCTACAATAATCTTGAACGCCTGCGCGTTGGCTCCGAAAAGCATGGGAGCGTCTTTCGGAGTGATGTTGGTGATGAGGTTTCCGAACCGGTCGACCTTCAGCACAACCCCGCGCAGCCGGTTTTCATCGACGGCTTTTGGCTTCGGAGCATTGAAGCGAACATAGTCGTCAATCTCTTCCCCAAATTTCTGCGAGTCGACTTCTTTGGCCAGCCACGCCGCCACGGGAGAAAAAATGTCGCGCGCGTGAAACGTGTTGCTGACCGGCTGAAGATAGTAATGTTCGGAACTGATGTGCCGTACGTGCATGCGCTCTTCGCGCGCATACACCAGCGAAAGCACCCCATTGTCGGGCGCCACGAAATGATATTTGTCGCAAGAAGCCAGGATCGGCCGGCGCTCCGTGCCTACACCGGGATCGACCACGACGACATGGATGGTGCGGGTGGGAAAGTAGGAATACGCCTGCGAAATGGTGAGCGCTCCATCGAGCACGTCGAAGGCCTGCACAGCGTGGCAGATGTCGACGATCTGCGCCTCCGGCAGAATCTCCAGGATGACGCCCTTCATGGTGCCTACAAAATGGTCGTTGCTGCCGAAGTCGGTGGTCAGAGTAATGATCGGACGGGCCAAGGTTCTCCTCGCGGGGGAAGACGAAGTGCTCCCAGAATGTCGAAAGTAACTGCTGGTGACTGCAGAGTCAAGGCACGGAGGTAATGAGAAAGTGGTCAGTGGCCAGTTGTCAGTGGCCAGTAAAACCTTGCCTACGTCCTTGCTTTGGTTTTACTGGTCCTTGGTCCTTGGTCCTTGGTCCTTGGTCACTGGTCACTGACCACTGCTACTCGATGTGTATATCGCCCGATCCTGTATGCAGAGTCAGCAAAGGTCCGCCGCCTCGCACTTTGCCTTCGATATGCTTGCGCGTTTCCTGCACCCGGCCCTGCACCGTCATCGTGATGGGTGCACCGATGTCCAGCGTCCCGGAGCTGGTCGAGATGTCCGCATCGAAGGCGGCATTCGCAGGAAGCCGCACGTGCACATTGCCCGATCCGGTGCGAATTTCCCACGCTCCCGTCTGCGCACCCTCAGCGGTTATGTCGCCGCTGCCCGCCTCGGCATGAAATGCACCCTGAATGCCCCGAACCGTGATATTGCCCGACCCGGTATGCAGATCAATATCTCCCACCGCGGTTTCTTCCACCTCAATGTCACCGCTGCCCGCGCCACCTCGCAGCGGACCAGCGATCTGGCGCGCCCGCACATTGCCCGACCCGGTCTGCACCCGTATCTCACCGGTAAGCTGCGAGAGTCTCATGTCTCCCGACCCACTCTGCAAATCGGCGTTGCCGTGAACGCCTTCAATAGTCTGATCTCCCGATCCAGTGCGGGCGTTGACAGTAGTATCGGCGGGCACGGTGATCTCGTAATCCACCGAAATGTCGTGAGCGTTCACGTAATCAACGTGAATATTGTTCCCGTCTTGCCGCAGTGGAGGATTCTGTTCTATCTCGGCTACGTCGGCGTGCCGGTTTCCCGCCAGCCAATGGTCGCCCACAAAGATTTTTCCACGAATCGAGACCGACCCCGCCGGACCGTTGCGCACAATAATGTCGCCGGAGTGGGTTTGCACTTCCAGATTCACCGGCCCGCTGACCTGAAAGGTTTTCTCAAAATGTCCCTGCGGCGTAGAAGCCACCGCAAAAGTGGACGCCGCCAGAACCAGCGCGACCGCCAGGAATGAGGCTCGCGCCGGAGTAACAACCGCAGTGCGGATAACTCGTGTGTCAGTCATGTTGTGGAGACTCCAAAATAGATTTCACCTCAGATCTTCAGACAAAAGTGCGCCGTCACTGGGGGTCGACGCCTTCGACGAGGAATAACCGACTCTTGGTTGCGCGTTGCCTGATCGGCCGGATCGCCGCATAGGCGGGCGAATCGTACCACTCGCGCGCGCTCTGCACGCTGTCGAAACCGATCACCACAAAGAAGCCCTTCGGCGGTTCGCCCTCGAGAGCCTGGATCTTCCCCCCGCCGCGGACCACATAGCGGCCACCGAAAGACGCCACGATGTCCGGCACCTTCTCACTATATTTCTTTAAGGCAATGGGGTCCGTCACCTCGACTTCCGCAATGACGTAGCCAGGTCGAGTCTTCGCTTGCTGCGCATAAATCGCCCTGGCCCCAGCAACGCCGATCAACAGGCCGGCCAGCAGTGCCAGCGCAACTTTGTATTTCGTCTTCATAGGCTTCGTTTCCCCCAAGTGTGTTCCCGCGCACATGCGCTAAACCGCACGACTTCCTTGGTGGTGTGACCGAAACTTTAAGACCACCTACTGCAGCACCACCTCTTGACCTTCCTTCAACCCGCTAAGCACTTCCGTCTTCGCGCCATTAGAAATCCCGATGTTGATCGCGACCTTATCCATGCCGTCCTTGCCCTTCGGATCCGGGATATCCACTGACGCCTTCTTGTCCTTGTCGTAAAGAATCGCGCCTTCCGGGATCTGCAGCACGTTCTTGTGTTCTTCGAGGATAATTTCGGCATTGGCAGTCATCTCCGCCTTAAGTTCCCCGCCCGGATTCTGAATCGAAACCCGCACTTCAAACGTGGTGACATTGTCTTTCTCGACGCCCATCGGAGAAATCTTCGTCACCTTGCCGGTGAAGGTCTTGTCCTTGAACGATTCCACCTTGATCCGCGCCGGCTGCCCCAGATAAACCTTGCCGATGTCGCTCTCGTCGACCTTCCCTTTGACGTAGACTTCGCTGGTATCGCCCAGCGTCATTACCAGCGTGGCAGAAGAACCCAACACCAGAATCGAGCTCACCGCATCGCCCATTTCCACGTCGCGGGAGAGCACAATGCCATCGATCGGCGAAACAATGTCGGTATAGCTGAGCTGCTCCTCCAACTGCGTAAGGTTAGCCTGATCCTGCGCCACCTGCGCCTTGGACTGGGCAATCTTCGCCTTCAGCACCGTCACCTGCGCCTTGGCGACATTCTGTTTATTCAGCGACATTTCATAATTCTTCTCGGCATCGTCGAGCGCCGAGGCCGAAACCACTCCGTCCTTCGCCATGCCCTCAGCGCGATCATAGGCGCGCTTCAGCAGAGGAACGTCAGGACCTTCGGCGTCCACCTTGGCGCGCTCGTAATCCGCCTGCGAACTAGTCATGTTCGCCTCAGCCGCATCCAAAGCCGCTCGTGACTGCGCCACCTGCGCCTCGATCTCAATCTTGTCGAGCTGCGCCAGTAACTGTCCCTTCTTGACCCGATCGCCGTAATCCACCAGCAGCTTCTTCACGATGCCGCTGGCCTTCGATTTCACCTCAACCTTGGTGATCGGAGTCACCTTGCCCGTGGCCACCACGCTCTTGGCCAGGTCGCCTCGTTCCACCTTCGCCAGCTTTGTGGGATCAATCTTGGTTCCTCCACGCGTAGCCGCGAACACGCCGATCGTAATCAGCAGGACAATCGCTATTCCGATTCCGCCCCAAATAAACAGTCTGCGCCGCTTCTTCTTATGATTCCCGTTTCCGTTCACAACTACCTCCTGAGTGCCTGCTGGAAATGCTCGCTGAAATTTGCCGAAATGCCTGATCGAGGAAAGCGCGATCCCACGCTCTCATTATCCTGTACGCAGTCGAAGTTGTCTTTGTTCCAGAGATTTCGACCCGAGCCCGCGGCGGCTTAAACCACGAGCCACCTGCCAGTTAGACCGCGCTCAGAGAAAAAAGGTAGCCCAGCGAGTCCAAAAGTTTTACCCTGTGACCCCTGTGGTAAAGACTTTTAGAACGCCATCCCATCGAGCGCAGGCCTGCCAGTCCCTTTGGAATGTTAGAATTGGCCCATCAGAATTACCCATAAATGATCGCCTTCGTGCTGCTCCGCGTACTGCTGATCCTTCTCCTGGTGGCGGCGAACGCGTTTTTCGCGGCTGCGGAGTTCGCCCTGGTCAGCGTTCGCGACACCCGCATCCAGCAGCTCATCGACTCCGGCCGCAGCGGCGCACGCATCGTCCAGCGCCTCCACCAGCACCTCGACGAAGTCGTCAACGGCGTTCAACTCGGCATCACCATGGTCAGCCTGACCCTCGGCTGGATCGGCGA
>JBAWCJ010000159.1:0-2380 GCA_049590215.1 Candidatus Sulfotelmatobacter sp.
CTGCTGCCGGCCAAGCGCCCCAGAGGTGTAAAATCTCTTCGCAACCACACCCGCGCTCCCGTCATCAGTACAATAAGAATCAGGAGGAAAAAATCATGGCTTTCGAACTACCGCCCCTGCCTTATGATTACGCAGCCCTCGAACCGGTCATCGACAAGCAAACGATGACCCTGCACCACGACATGCACCACGGCGCCTACGTAAAAAATCTCAACGCCGCCATCGAAAAGCATCCCGAGCTGTCCAAGAAAACCGCCGAAGACCTAATCCGCGACTACAACGCCATCCCCGAAGACATTCGCGCCGCAGTCCGCAACAACGGCGGAGGCCACGTCAACCACTCCATGTTCTGGAAAATTATGAAGCCCAAAGGCGGAGGCGACCCGACCGGCCCCATCGCCCAGGCCATCACCAAAACCTTCGGCAGCTTCAAAGATTTCCAAACCAAGTTCAACGATGCCGGCGTAAAACAATTCGGCTCCGGATGGGTCTGGCTGGCCAGCAAAGGCGGCGACGATCTCCACATCATGTCCACGCCCAATCAGGACAACCCAATCTCCGTAGGCCACTATCCCATCTTCGGCAACGACGTCTGGGAGCACGCCTACTACCTGAAATACAACAACCGCCGTCCAGAATACTTAGCCGCCTGGTGGAACGTAATCAACTGGGACGAAGTCAACCAGCGCTACGAAGCCTTCAAGACCGGCAAAGCCGTCCGCGAACCAGCGTTAGCGGGCCGCTAACAACTGAAAAAGCATTGTCATCCTGAGCGCAGTGGCCGCTTCGCAAAGCGAAGCGGCCACGAAGTCGAAGGACCCCTTACACCTCCTGCGCTCCCCCAGCGGTCTCAAGGCGTTCTCCCACTGACCACTGCCTTTCTGCATTTCCTGTGCAGCCCCTGTGCACAATCAACTTCCCCACTCAAAACAAAATTTCCCTCCGACGCTCGCCCCCCAAACAGAACCCAAGCCCTCCATGCGGCTTAGCGGCACATCTCTGTCAAGGTCCTTGATCCGTGCCCATCCGCGAAAATCCGTGGCCAACATTTTCCTCAACTGCACCAAAAATACTGAATTGACCGCGCGCCCTTTCGCTCGTACATTCACTCTCGCCCTCTAACAAAAAATCAACCATCACCATTCATAATCGAAAACTGAAAACTGAGAACCGAGAACTGAATGAAAGCATCGAACCCATGGATCACCTATCGCACCCGCTTTCTGGTCAAAGCCAAACAGCTCACCACCAGCCTCACCTTCGCCGACGTTCTCGGACGACAGCACTCGGGACGCAAAGGCGACTATCTCGTCGAATCCTCCGACGGCGTCCTCCGCATCGCGCCTCGCCAGATCTTCGAGGACATTTACGTACCCTTGCTCTCAGACGAGACAACGGAGCAACCCGAAACCACCGTAAGCCCGTCGCTCCCAGTCCATCTGATACGCAAATCTCCCCAACCCTACCGCAACGGACGCGGTCCCAGCTCCAGCATGCGCTCGCTGTAGGCAATCGCCCCAGCGGCGAGGTCCCGTGGGATCTTACTGGCCACTGGCCCCCGACCACTAACCACTGCCTTTGTGAACGCTCGATGAATTCCCTTTGTGGAAAACAAATCCCAAACCAAACCCTCAACCCCGCACCAAGGCCGTCATTGTTGAGGATACAACCTGTGGTGTTTCTCTCTTGACAGGCACAATAAGCGGGAGTAACTTTGCATTCCCATAGCCCTTTAAAACCGGTCTCGCGGGAACGGGGCCGGCGAAAGATGAGGGGCGCTGTCAGGAAGGATTTACGGGGTCGGCGCCAGGCCAGAGGTGACCGGGCGCCACCCGTAAACGTAAGACAACAAAGCGTTAAGTGCGGTGGCCGTTCCCCCGATCCTCCCCCGGGGGGCCGACTGAATCAAGACTGAATCAATCAGTAAGAACTCGTCTCACACCGGAACGCAGTTCAACTTCTGGCCGAAGCCCAAAAAGCCAAAGCCCGAAGCCGATTTTAGGAGCCCTTGGATGGAAGCTTTAACTCGACTCGTCGCCGATTCCCTAGCCCGGCACGGCTTCGACCGCCCCGTGGACCCACGCCGCCTGCAATGGTCGCGCTGGTTCCGTTGCGACTCCACCCACAGCCTCCTCGTAGTCCCCAGCAAGCCCGGCATCTTCGCCCTAGCCGAAGAAATCATGGACCTAGGGCCAGGCAATACTTCAGAAGCGACCAAGACCCATGTGGGGACGGACGCATTCGTCCGTCCAGCGAGCGAAGCGAGTGCCCCTACCCTTGAGGGGAGCGCAGATCGGGAGGGGCACGACTTTAGTCGTGCCGTTACATCGCCAAAAAACTCACCGGCTTCAGCCGCTGAGGCATCCCAACGCCGCATGCT